>JADKKO010000004.1:302750-605501 GCA_016720465.1 Holophagaceae bacterium | reverse complement strand
TCGGCCGGAATCGCCTCCGCGCTCTGCGCCCAGGAGGCGGCCCGCCAGGCCAGTCCCATCAGCGGCCATGCCCAGCAGTACCTGCAGGCCCGCGTTTTCGATCTCGGTTTGGATACGTCCCATGATTTCGCAACCCGCCGCGTCAACCAGGATGAGCTGGGCGGCGACCACATCCGTGTGGACCAGTACTACCAGGGCGTCCGGGTGTTCGGCGGCGAAGCCATCGTGCACATGCAGGACGGCGCCGTCCGCGAAGTGACGGATGCCCTGATCCGCGGCATCAACCGCAACCCCACGCCCTCCATCGGCGCCCAGGAGGCCCTGGCCGCGGCGCACCTGTCCCTGGCGCCCAGCGGCGCCTATGCCGCGGCCCCCACGGCCGAACTGGTCTTCGCGCAGATCGAGCGGGAAATCCCCGTGCGCCAGATGAGCGTCGATAGCGAGCGGACCCGCACCGTGACCCGCATGGCGCTGGTCTACCACGTCCACGCCGAGCTGGAAAACGGAGCCGCGGAAACCAGCCACACGGACTATTTCGTGGATGCCCACAGCGGCGAAATCCTGGAAAGCTGGAGCACGCTGCACACCGCGGGCGCCACCGGGTCGGGCAATTCCCAGTTCAGCGGCAATGTCGCCCTCGCCACCAACAACACCGGCACGGGCTATGAGCTCTACGACACCACCCGCGGCGCTGGCGTGCGCACCTACAACCTGAACCATGCCACCAGCGGGACCGGTACCCTCTACACCGACGCTGACAACACCTGGGGCGATGGCGCCAACTACGTGGAGGGCTCTTCCACCACCGCCGCCAACGGCCAGACCGCAGGCGTGGACGCCCACTACGGCGTGGCCGTGACCTGGGACATGTACAAGAACGTCTTCCTCCGGAACGGCATCGACAACACCGGAAAGGCCACCTACAGCCGCGTGCACTACTCCAACAACTACGACAACGCGTTCTGGTCTGACACCTGCTTCTGCATGACCTACGGCGACGGCAGCAGCTTCCTGACCCTCACGGCCCTGGACGTGGCCGGCCACGAAATGACCCACGGCGTGACCTCCCGCGAAGCCAACCTCACGTACCGCGGCGAGTCCGGCGGCCTGAACGAATCCATGTCCGACATCTTCGGCACCATGGCCGAGTTCTACCGCGGCTCCACGGGCAGCACCATCCCCGCCACCGGCGGCAACTGGACCATCGGCGAGCAGCTCGCCACTCCCGCCTTCAACCATCCGCTGCGCTACATGTACAAGCCCAGCCTGGATGGCGCCAGCAAGGACGCCTGGTCCAAGACCCTCAAGAACCTCGACGTGCACTACAGCTCCGGCCCCATGAACCGCTGCTTCTACTTCCTCAGCCAGGGCACCGGCACGGGCAACTACGCCAGTTCCTACCTGCCCGGCGGCATGACCGGCATCGGCAACGACAAGGCCGCCAAGATCGTGTACCGGGCCCTCCGCGACTACATGACCTCCAGCACCACCTACGCCGGCGCCAAGACCGCCTGCCTGAGCGCCGCCACGTCCCTGGGCTACGCTTCCGGTTCGCCCGAGTACACCGCTGTCGTGAACGCCTTCAAGGCGATCAACCGCTAGCACTTTCGCATCAACAAAAAGGCCCCGGATTCCCGGGGCCTTTTTGTTGATGGGGACCGGATCAGTACCCGGCCACCTGGAAATCATCGAAATTCACGCGGCGCGTGGTGCCGTCGGTCTTGCGGATCTCGAAGCGGATCGCCCCGGAGATGTTCAAGGTGAAGGTGGCGGTCTGAAGCGTGGTGGAGGACGTCGTCACCGCTGTGCCGGCTTGGGTCCAGGTACCGCCGCTGTTGGTGGAATACCAAAGGCCCCAGGTGGAATTCGCATCGCTGCCGTACTTGGCGTGCTTGACCGACACGGTCTTGGCGCCGGTGGCCCAGTTGAACTGCATGGTCAGCTTGCCGCTGTTGCGCACGCGGACGCTCTGGGAGCCGGTCTTGCGGTCGCTGGTGGTATTGCCGAGCAGGGCATCGGCCAGGGTCCAGGTCCCGGAGGTGAACGTCACATTGCCGGTGGCGTAGGCGCCCTTGGTGCCGGTGTTGAAACCCTCGGTGAAGCTGGTTCCGGCCGAAGCGGGGGTGAACGTGGCGGCGATGGTGTGGTTGGCCAGCACGTTGCTGAAGGTGTAGGAAGCGAGGGCTCCCTGGCTGACGCCATCCACGCTCACGGCGCCCACGGCATACCCGGCATTCGGGGCGATGGAGAAGGACTGGCTGGCGCCGCTGTTCACGGCCACGGCGCCGGAGGGGCTGATGGTGCCGTTGGCGCCCGCGCTGGCAGTGATGGTGAAGGCCGTCGGGGCGTTGGGGCTCGCGGTGATGGTCCGCGTCGCGGAACCGGAGGCCGCCTGCGTGTCCGTCGCCGTGAAGGTCGCGGTGTAGGTGCCCGCGGTGTTGTAGGTGTGGCTGATGGGACCCTGCACGGCCGCGGTGGCGCCATCGCCGAAGGCCCAGGCGTAGTTGAGCGGGTCGCCATCCGGATCCGAGGCGCTGCCCTGGAAGGAGACGGAACCGCCGACATTGATGCTGACGTTCGCGCTGGGCGAGAGGATGGAAACGGCCGGCGGGCGGTTCGCGCCGCCGCCCGCCAGGTAGGCGCAGGAGTTCAGGAAGAAGGCCTTGTTGCTGTTGATGGTGTAGCTGTTGTGGAGGGCCTTGCCGCCCGTGGTGGTGGTGCCGTCATCCGCCGGAGCGCTGTCGCTGATGGCGACGACGCGGCCCGCACCGACATTGCAGGTGACGATGAAGGAGCCTGTGTCGCCGCTCACCTGCGTATGCAGGATCTCCTTCACGGAAGGATTCTGCGCCGTGTTGTAGGAGACATAGGCGTAGCTGTGGAAGTCCATCAGCGACAGGCCGCCGAAGGCCCCGTGGACGATGGCCTGGGTGCCCGCATCCGTGGCCGCGCTGAAGGCGGTGCTGGTGGTGTTGGCCCGCGTGTCTCCGGGCCCGTGGCCCGGAACGAAGGTGAAGCCGTAGGGATTGACCCCGCCCACGTTCACCAGGTCGTTGAAGACCGTGTAGGCATCGGTGCCTCCGGTGCCGCTGTAGCGGGCCGCGCCGATGTGGTTGCCGACGAGGAAGAGCCCGCCGCCATTCTGGACGTAGGAGAGGATGGCCTGCTTCTCGGTGGCGGAAAATCGCAGGTAGGGCTCGGGGATGATGTAGACCTGGTAGTTGGAGAGATCCTGCGCGTTGGTGGGATCTCCATAGGTCACGCGGCCGGTGGGCGGCAGGCTTTGCACCGCGTACCCGGCCTTGAACAGGTCGAATCCCCAGGCGCTGATTCCGCCGTTCCAGCTGGTCTCGCTGGTCGGGTTCGCCGGCGCCGGATTGGGTTCGCTCGCGGTGCAGATCACCCATTCCGCCGAAGTGCCGGCCTCCTCATGGCGGGTGTGGTCGAAGAGCACCTTCTTGGGCGTCTGGGACGCCAGGGGCAGGGCAAGTCCCAGCACCAGCAAGGACACAAGGCGGGAACGCGCAATGATGTTCACTGCTAACCTCCAAAGGATGATTGAAAGGAAAAGGTTGCATTATTGAATCGCCACTCTCCGTGAAATGCTTGTGAATTCCGGTGTCTTAACAACAATTAACAAGGTCCGGGAAGGCTTGGCAGGAACCCGGCAGACTCGACAAGGCACACTATCCCTATGCTCATCTCCCTCTTCCTGATCTCACTCGCCGCTCCGGCCCAGCTCCCGGCCAAGGCCGCTCCGGCCCAGAAGGCCGAAGGAGCGCCTCCAGCGAAGCCGGCGCCGAAATTCCGTTTCGCGGTGACACCGGATTCCGTCCAGCACCTGGGCAGCGTCGGCCCCAAGGAAGTCCGCACCCTGGCCTGGGTGCTGAAGAACACCAGCGACAAGCCCATCACGTTCCGCGTGCTGGATACGGCGCCGGGCGTCCGGGTTCCCCTGGAGCCTTTCCAGAAGGCCTGGCAGCCCGGCGAATCGCGGAAAATCGAAGTGACCTCGGATCCTTCTGATTTCCTCGCCTACCAGCGGCGGGCCGTCCGCCTGGAGCCCGACGATCCCTCCCAGCCCCGCTACATCCTGCGCTGGGACATGATGGTGCGCCCGGAGATGGCCGTGGACGCGGCCAACAAGAGTTTCGGCGAGGTGGCTCCCCACGAGAGCCCGCTGCTCTCCTACACCTTCACCCGCGAGGGCGGCGGCCTGGCCGAAATCCGCCTGGAGAGCAAGCTGCCGGACTACCTGGAATCCGAAGTCGCCGCCACCGGCCCGAAGGCCGCGCTCCAGTTGACGCTCCGCCCCTCCAAATTGAAACCCGGGATGCAGGCGGGCCTTGAGCTGCTGAAGGTCTCCACCAACGCGCCGCAGCAGCCGGCCTTCGATCTCACGCTCGCGTGGCGGCTCAAGCTTCCCATCCTCCCGGTCCCCAGCCGCGTGGTGTGGGACGAGCCGAAAGTCCGCGACTTCAAGCTCGAGTTGAAGTCCAGGGACGGCAAACCCTTCCGGATCCTGGAAGCCCGCATCGAGGGCCCCAAGGATGGGCAGGGGAAGGAGCTCTTCACCTGCGGCGCGCTGCCTGTTGAGGCCGCGAAATCCCACGAACTCCAGCTCCGGTGCTCCGCCGATCTGGAGTCCAAGGGCATGCTCTTCGTCACGTGCAGCGGCCTGGACGCGCCCCTGCAGATTCCGCTTTCCTGGCTTCCGCCCAAGGCCCCGGCCGATGCGCCCAAGCCTCCGGTTGGCGATCCCAAAAAAGGCGATGCCCCGGAAACCCGCTGAAAGCTGAAGCCAGCGCTGGATCCTCAGGGGGATTCAGTGTTTCAGCGCCTTGGGCGGTTCCACAACCAGCGTGACCTTGCCCACCTTCCCGTCCCGCATGACGTCAAACACCACCGGGCCTTTCGGCGGCTCCACCTCGAGCAGGTCGAAGAGCTGCACGCCGTTCTGGATGGGCGTGCCCTGGTAGGTTAAAAGGATGTCTCCGGCGGCCACCACATGGCCCTCCCGGTCTAGCCGGAGGGGCCGAAGCCCGGCCTGGGCCGCGGGACTGCCGGCCTCCACATCGCTGACCATGACGCCTTGGGTGACGCCCAGCGCGCGCGCGTAGGCCGGAATGAGGGCCGTGAATCCCAGGTACACGGGCTCCAGCTGGCCCCGGGCGATGAGCAGGGGCACCACGCGGTTGAGGGTGTCCACGGGAATGGCAAAGCCGATGCCGGCGCGGTTCCCGGGGCCGATGACCGAAGTGTTCATGCCGATCAGGCGGCCCGCGCTGTCCAGCAGCGGCCCTCCGGAATTGCCGGGGTTGATGGCCGCGTCGGTTTGGATGACGCCCCGGATGGCGTTGCCGAGGCTCGAGGAGATTTCACGGTTCAGGGCCGAGACGATGCCGCTGGTGAGGGTATGGTCCAGACCGTAGGGATTGCCGATGGCGTAGGCGGTCTGGCCCACCAGCAATTCGGTGGATTTGCCGAGCGGCAGCGGTTTCAGCCGGTCCAGCGGCGCGAAGACCTGCAGCACGGCGATATCGTAGCTGAGGCTGCGGCCGATGACCTGGGCCTTGTAGGTCTTGCCGTCGGCGAGGGTCACGTTCAGGGCGTCGGCCTCGTCCGTGGGGCCCTGGCCCTTGACCGCGTCGGTGTTGACCACGTGCTGGTTCGTGACCACGTGGCCCTGGTCGTCCCACACGAAGCCGGTGCCGGTCCCCGCCGGGGCGTCCTCCATCTTCGGGTTGGCCGCCAGCACGATGCTCGTGATGTAGACCACGGACTGCTTCGCGTTCCTGAAGAGCCTGGCGGCGTTCTGCTCCGCGGGAAGCAGGGGGGGGCGCGGCGCCACGGGCCGGGGCCTGGCGCCCTTCCTGGCCTTCTGGATGGCCACCGCTTCCCGCGTGGTGATCTTGCCTTCGGGAGCCTGGGCCGCCCAGAGCAAAGGCGCGGATGCGAGCAGCAGCCGACCTGCCCGGCGTCCCGTCCGTTGTACCAGATTCCATCGCATCGCGGCTCCGCCCCTAAAAGGTAATGATGCCCTGATCCGGCCGGAAGCTCCCAACCGCAGCGCAGTTACACTAGGAAGCTGAGGTGCGAAATGTCCGCCGCCATAGCCGCAGCCAAGGAAAGCCGGGGGGCCGTCGGCCCCGACGGCGTCTACCGGCCCGTCCACAAGATCCGGTTCGTCACGGCCGCCAGCCTCTTCGACGGGCACGACGCCAGCATCAACATCATGCGGCGGATCCTGCAGGCCAGCGGAGCCGAAGTCATCCATCTGGGCCACAACCGCAGCGTGCAGGACGTGGTGGACACCGCCTTGCAGGAGGATGCCCAGGGCATCGCCATCAGCAGCTACCAGGGCGGCCACGTGGAATATTTCAAGTACATGGTGGAATTGCTGAAGGAAGCGGGCGCGGGCCATGTGCAGGTCTTCGGCGGCGGCGGCGGCGTCATCGTGCCGTCCGAGATCGCCGAGCTGGAAGCCTTCGGCGTCGCCCGGATCTACAGCCCCGAGGATGGCCGCCTCATGGGCCTGCAGGGGATGATCAACGACATGCTGCAGCGCTCGGATTTCGATCCGCGCGGGCGGAGCGCCGCCCTGCCCCTGGCCCGCAAGATCACCGAAATCGAACTGAGCGACGGCTCCGCGCCCGCCAGCCCGGCCCCGGCCAAGAGCGTTCCCGTCCTGGGCATCACAGGCACCGGCGGCGCAGGCAAGTCCTCCCTCACGGACGAGCTGGTGCGCCGGTTCCTGGCGGACTTTCCCGAAAAGGAAGTCGCCATCCTCAGCGTGGATCCCACCAAGCGCAAGACCGGCGGCGCGCTGCTGGGCGACCGCATCCGCATGAATGCGATCTTCCACCCGGATTTCCGGGCCAGGGTCTTCATGCGCAGCCTGGCCACCCGCAGCGCCCACAAGGCCACCTCCCACGCGCTGGCGGCGGCCATCCAGGAAGCCATGGCCGCGGGCTTCGATCTCGTCATCGTCGAGACCGCCGGCATCGGGCAGAGCGATTCGGAAATCACGGACCTGGTGGATGTCTCCATGTACGTGATGACCCCGGAATACGGCGCGGCCACCCAGCTCGAAAAGATCGACATGATCGACTTCGCCGATGTGGTGGTCCTGAACAAGGCCGACAAGCGCGGCGCCGAGGACGCCCTGCGCGATGTGCGCAAGCAGTTCCAGCGCGCGCGGAAATCATTCGATGCGGATGCCGAAACCCTGCCGGTCTACGCCACCATCGCCAGCCAGTTCAACGATCCGGGCACCAACTGGGCCTACGTCAACATCATCAAGGCCATCGCCGCCAAGACCGGCGTCGGCTGGACCTCCAGCCTGGCGGCCACAGCGGAGTCCGTCGCCAAGCGCGCCATCATTCCCGGCGAAAGAGCGCGCTACCTGGCCGAGATCGCCGACACGGTGCAGGGCTACAAGCGCTGGGCGGCCAAGCAGGCGGATTGCGCGGAGACCGCCTATGGCCTGTACTCGACGTTGCTCACGCTGGGCGACCATGTTCCGGCCATGGCGGAGTTCTATGATTCCGTGCAGCTCGTGGAGGCTGTGGAAGGCCTGAACGGCGACGCCATCCTGCTGCTGCGCCAGCGGTACCAGGAACATTTGAGCGAACTGAACAACGGCTGCCGGAAGCTGCTCGCCGACTGGGAGCGGACCCGCCAGACCTTCACCGATGACGAGAACACCTACGTGGTCCGCGGCCGGGAGATCTGCATCGGGAACTACACCGAGTCCCTGAGCGGCACCAAAGTCCCCAAGATCGCGCTGCCGGACTCAAGAAGCTGGGGCGACCTGCTCCAGTGGCAGTTGCTGGAGAACATCCCCGGCCGCTTTCCCTTCACCGCGGGCGTCTTCGAGTACAAGCGCACCGGGGAAGACCCCACCCGCATGTTCGCGGGCGAGGGCACGCCTGAACGCACCAACAAGCGCTTCCACTACGTGAGCAAGGGCCAGCCTGCGGCGCGGCTCAGCACCGCCTTCGACAGCGTCACGCTCTACGGCGAAGATCCGCATATCCGCCCCGACATCTACGGAAAGGTCGGCAACAGCGGCGTCTCCATCTGCACCCTGGACGACGCGAAAAAACTGTACAGCGGCTTCGACCTGCTCGCTCCCGCCACCAGCGTGAGCATGACCATCAACGGTCCCGCGCCCATCCTGCTGGCTTTCTTCATGAACGCCGCCATCGACCAGCGGGCTGAAAAGTGGCTGCAGGAACACGGCCAGATGGAGGCGGCTCAAACGAAAATCGACGCGCTCTACCAGGCCAGGGGCCTTTCCCGTCCCACCTATGCGGACGCCCTCCCCGCCGGGAACACCGGGCTGGGGCTGGCCTTGCTGGGCGCCACCGCCGATGAGGTCCTGCCCGCGGACGTCTACGCCGCGCTCCGCGCCGAAGCCCTGCAGACCGTGCGCGGCACCGTGCAGGCGGACATCCTGAAAGAAGACCAGGCGCAGAACACCTGCATCTTCAGCGCCGAATTCGCGCTTCAGGTCATGGGCGACATCCAGCAATGCTTCATCACCGAAAAAGTGCGGAATTTCTACAGCGTTTCCATCAGCGGCTACCACATCGCCGAAGCGGGCGCCAATCCCATTTCGCAGCTCGCCTTCACGCTGGCCAACGGCTTCACCTTCGTGGAGTACTACCTGTCCCGCGGCATGCTCATCGATGATTTCGCCCCGAACCTTTCCTTCTTCTTCAGCAACGGCCTGGACGCGGAATACAGCGTCATCGGCCGCGTGGCGCGGCGCATCTGGGCCGCCGCCATGCGCGAGAAATACCACGCCAACGAGCGCAGCCAGAAGCTGAAGTACCACATCCAGACCTCCGGCCGCTCGCTCCACGCCCAGGAGATCGATTTCAACGACATCCGCACCACGCTGCAGGCCCTCTACGCCATCTCCGACAACTGCAATTCGCTGCACACGAACGCCTATGACGAGGCGATCACCACGCCGACCGAAGCGTCGGTGCGGCGCGCCATGGCCATCCAGCTCATCATCAACCGGGAGCTGGGCCTGACGAATAATGAGAATCCCCTGCAAGGCGCCTTCATCATCGACCAGCTCACGGACCTGGTGGAGGAGGCCGTGCTGGCGGAATTCCGCCGCATCAGCGACCGCGGCGGCGTGCTGGGCGCCATGGAAACCATGTACCAGCGCGGCAAGATCCAGGAAGAATCCATGCACTACGAGCAGCTGAAGCACTCAGGCGAACTGCCCATCATCGGCGTGAACACCTTCCTGAATCCCCAAGCCGCTGAAATGGGTTCCACCGAATTGATCCGCTCCACCGACGAGGAAAAGCAGCAGCAGATCCGGAACCTCGCCGCCTTCCAGGAACGCAACCAGGCCAAGGCCCCCCAAGCGCTGGCCCGCCTGAAACAGGTGGCCGTCGAGAATGGCAATCTCTTCGAGGAGCTGTTGGAGACCGTGAAGACGTGCAGCCTGGGCCAGATCAGCAGCGCGCTCTATGAAGTGGGCGGACAATACCGGAGGAACATGTAGTCATGGATACGATCCCTTCCCTCCTCGGCACCACGCTCTCGGGGCGCGCGTTCCGCATTCCGGAGGATCTGCCTGCAACCTCTGTGGCCCTCATCTTCGGATTCGACCATGAGGCGCGGCATGACGTGGCGGCCTGGAAGCGCTTCTTCACCGAGCAGGGCATCGATTTCATCAGCGTGCCCATCACGCCCATCTACATTCCGGCCGAGGCCATGTCGGGCACGGCCAGGGCCATGAAGGCCCGCGTGTCGCACACGGCCTGGGATTCCATCGTGCAGGTCCACAAGGGCGGCGCCGAACTGCTCGCCTATTTCAAGTGGCACCCGGACCACTTCGCCAAGGTGCTGCTCATGGCCGGCGGCAAGGTCCGCGCGTCCTACGGTTCCGGCCCCTTCAGCGAGGCCGCGGCGGAAACCTTCCGGGTCTCCGCCTTCTAGGGGCGCGGACGAAGCGCCGCCCGATGAAGCAGGTGGCGGCAGAGCAAAAGGCGCCGTAACGCAAAGACCTTGCGATACGGCGCCGGTCTTGTCCCTCGTCAGAGGTGGGCTAGATGGCACCGCCAGGCGCAGGCGCTTCCGGTGGCGTGGGAGGCAGCGGCGCAGGTGGCGCGGGTGGTGGCGGCGGCGCGTCAGACGGCGGGGGCGGCGGCATGGGCGGCATCGGCCGCAATGGATGCATGGGCGCGATCCGGGGGGCCGCTTCACCCTTCTGCAACCGTTCCAGCCGGTCCTTCATGTGTTCGATCTGCTTTTTCAGGATCTCGATTTCGAGGTTCCGGGAATCGACGCCGTCCTTTCCACCGAACCGCAGCACCTTCACCCGCGGGGCGCGCGGCAAGCTGCCGTCAGCCCGCGGCGCCACATCCACATCGAGTTCTGGAAGCTCGATGTCATCGGTATCGACGAACACCCGGACCTTCTTCCTCATCTCTTCGCCGAGCTGCCCCATGTGCTCGGCCATTTCCTTGTTTTTCTTCACGATGATGCGGATCTCCTTGGCGCGCTGGGCCGCATGCCTGGCCATCCGTTCCGCCTCCTTGGCCTGGCCCTCGGCATCCTTGGCCATGCGTTTGGAATCGATGACGATCTTCTTCATGTGCTCGTGCCGCATCCGCTCCGCTTCCGGGCCGTCCGGATGATCACCCAGCTCACCCACCCAATCGAATTCCGCCAGCCCTTCGAGTTCGTCAAGACCCTCGATATTGACGACCTCCGAATCCCCGTGCCGCTTGATGATGATTTTCCGGGCGCGGTGCTCCGGCGCCTGGCCTTCCTGCCGCTTCAATTCCTTCAGGTGCTGCTTCAGCCAGGCTTCATCCTCGGGTGTCATGGGCGCGGCCTTGCCATCCACGGTCCATTCGCGCACTTCCCCTTTGGCATCCTTGCGCGCCGTGAATTTCTTGAGCTTGCCGCCTTCACGGACCTTCAATTCGATGGAACCGCCGGGCCCCAGCTTCACGAGCTCCTTGGATTCGAGATCGAGGCGCACATCCCCGTCCATGTTCACGTTCATGTTCACCTTCTTGTCGCCGTCCGCGGTGCGCACGACCACCTTGGAGATTTTCTGGGATTTGGATTCCTCGGGTTTCGGCGCGGGCGTCTGGGCGATCTTGTAGCTGGTGGCCCCCAGCAGGCTGAAGGCCAGGGCCGCGATGAGCCCCGCCTTGGCCGTGTTCGACGGCGGCAGGGGCGGCAGGAGAAGGCGGTGGATGCGATTCATGAGGGAACCTCCGTTGGATGCGAGAGCGAGTTTGGGGCTGGGCATGGAACCGCGCAGTTCCTCCAGCCGGGCGAGGGAGCGGGCATAGAGCAGGGCGTCGCCGCAGCTTGAGACGGCCACGTCGTCGCAGGCGTTTTCGCGTTCCAAGCGGATCTCGGCAGACAGCCACCACACCGCTGGATGGTAGAAGAACAGGATCTCCGCCGCCGATTGCAGCAGGTTCACCAGGTAGTCGTGGCGGCGGATGTGGGCCAATTCGTGCGCGAGGACCGCCTCCAGGGCGTCGGGCGCCAGGCCGGCAAGCGCCGCGGCGGGCACCAGGATGGCGGGCCGCAGCCATCCGATCACCAGCGGGGCTTCCACCAGGGCGGACTTGAAGAGTCCCACCGCGCGATCCACGTGGAGGCGGCGGATGAGCGTGTTGAGCTGCATCTGGAATTCGGCCCCGGCGGGTTCGACGCTGCGGTAGCGCAAGCGCTGGAGCCAGAGCCAGGCGCCCGCCAGGCGCAGCGTGAGCAGCACCACGCCGAGGCTCCACACGGCCAGGGCCCAAGGCAGGTACGGCGCGAAGGCCAGCCGGGCCCGGAGCGGCCAGGGGGCGTCCTGCATCGCGGCGCGGAGGAGCTGCGAATCCAGGGTTGCGGCCGCGGCCGGTGCGGCGGTCTGGAACAGGGGGCGCAGCAGGATGAAGGTTCCGGCGGCGGAGGCGAGCATCAGGCCCAGGCAGACGCAGCCCCACAGGTAGCGGGTGTTGGCGCTGCGGCGCCGGAGCAGGCGGAGGCCCGCCCAGGCCACGAAGCCGAGCACCGCGCCCTCCCACAGGAAGTTGAGCAGGGTCCAGGCCAGGGCCTGGGACCAGAGATTCTGGAAGAGGCCATTCTGGAAAAGCGCAGTCATTTCCCACCTCCGGCTTCATCGAGCAGACGACGGATTTCCGCGAGTTCCTTGCGGCTAGCCCGCTTGGAGGCCAGGGCCGACATCACCAGCTTCAGGGCCGACCCCCCGAAAGCCCGGTCCGCGAGGTCCTTCACCAGGTGGGACTGCGTGTCCGATTCCGAATAGCGCTCCGTGTACACATGGGTGCGCTCCGTCTCATTGCGGGTCACCAGGCCCTTGTCGGTCATGATCTGCAGCATCTTCAGCACCGTGGTGTAGCCCAGGTCCCTGCTCTCGCTCAGCACATCGAAGATCTGCCGGACCGTCGACGGCCCCAACTGCCAGAGCACCGTGAGGATGGCCAGTTCGCCGTCCGTGGGTTTCGCGGGCCGAAGGGGCTGGTCGTTCGCCAAGGACATGGGATGCTCCAGGATTGCCTACGAAACAATGTGTACGAAGTTTATCGTAGGTTTCAACGAAATTTTTCGTAGCAAGTTGCAACAAGGGTGTCGGGACTAGATTGAACGTTAAGAATGGAGTTTGAACTGTATCTCCAAATCCTGGAATGGTTTGAAATCCTGTTTTGAACTGAGAATTCTCCATCTGCGCCATTGTTGGGCAAGATATTGCGCCTACAGTTTATAAATTCACACCTGAGAACTGATATAGAACCCCGGTGTGTGTCATTGGAATCGCAAACTGTCACATGAGGAGCACGAGTGACGATAAACAGCGACCACCCAATCGAGTCTTCTAGCCAAGATCGATTGGGCCGAGTTCGAATCGGGGAGCACATTGCTAAGCAAATTCTTGGAGCTTCCAGGGAGGCAAGTTTCGTCATCAGCATTCAAGGGCCCTGGGGATGTGGAAAATCGTCCCTATTGAATCTGATTTCTGAACACCTCCACGAGAAGGTCACATTGGTTCGCTTCAATCCATGGTTGTTTTCGGGAACCGATCAACTACTCTCCCGGTATTTCCGAGAACTGTCATTGGAGCTGTCCGGAGGTAAAGAGGAGCGGCTCCAATCGCTCTGTCAGGCACTCGATACATACGCAGGGTCTCTCTCTTCCCTACTTTCAAATGTCCCTGCGATTGACCCATATACAGGTCTCGCGAAGGTTCTTGTTTCAGCAGCTCGCTGGGTCCTAAAGAAACTGGGAACCCCGAAAAGTCTGGATGAGCTGCGGAGGAGCTTGCGGGATCAGTTCCAAAACCTTGATCGAAAGGTGGTTGTATTTATTGACGATTTAGACCGAATGAGTAAAGAGGAAGTGAAAGATATTGTCCGCCTCGTTCGGCTCGTGGGAGATTTCCCAAATCTGGTCTACGTCCTTGCTTTCGACGCGGATAGAGTGGCTGGATTGTTGGGAGAGAATGTTGAATCCGGCCGCGCATATCTGCAAAAGATCGTTCAAATCGCGCACGATGTTCCTATTGCGAGGCCCACGGACCTCGATCAAATGTGTTTCCAAGTGATGGATGAAGCGATCCAAGGAGCCTCGGTTAGGGAGCTTGACCAGAACGCATGGTCAAACCTTTGGGCCCTGGTAGTTCGGCCATTGATGAGTACTCCACGAGACATCAACCGGTTTGGTAATGCACTGGACGTCACCCTGGGCTCAATTGGGCGTGAAGTGGCTCTTGCAGACTTGTTGTCACTTGAAGCTGTCCGGGTGCTGAGACCGAAGGTGTTTGCGAGTCTTCGAGAAGCTAAGGATGCATTAACAAGCGCCACGATAGAGAAGGCAACCGCTGACTCTAGCGATGCGAAATCAATACAGGCTATTCCAAAATCAGATGAGGAGCACCGGGAGTGGGTGGAAGAAATGGTGGGACTCCTTTTCCCAGCAGCCGCTGAGGGACATCTTCAAGTACGATTGCTCGCTTCACGGAATAAGACAGAATGGGCGCTGAATCGACGAGTAGCTCTTGCAGAAGTATTTTTGACTTATCTGCAGCACACACTGCCCGAGGGCGAGATCGAGACCGAGTTTGTCGAGAAAGCCGTATCGACCATGAAGAACCATGAGGCCGTCTCGGCACTGTTGACTGAAATGGACGATCAACGGATGGAGATCTTGTTTAGGCGAATGGAGGCCTACGAGCTCAATTTCCAACCCGATCAGGTCCAACCAGCCTTATGCGCTCTACTTGACCAAGCCCATCGCTTACGTGAGGACAAGACAAGTTTCTTCGGTGGCACTGGTGATCAAGCGCTCAATCGAGTGATCTATAGATTGCTGAAGTGTGTGGTCGATGATGAAGAACGAACTAAACTCATCCAAAACACACTCCCGACATTGCTTTGGATTTCCGGCAAGTGGACCCTAGTGATAGTGGCGCGAGAATCTAAGTTCATCACAGAGCTAAAAGCAGAAGAATTGCTGAATGGCATCTACCTGGAAATTCAAAATTCAGACTCACTCCGGCTTAGTCAAGAGCCCCAGCTCTATCGCCTTATTATTAACGCCACGGCAAGCAATATAGCGCTCCATGCCCGGGTGCAGGACTTTGCACTTGATGATGGGTTCTTGTTCCAGCTCCTTCGAACAGGTATGTCGGATGGAGCAAGGCAGTCACTTGGTTCCGTTCAAGTTGAAATATTTAGCGCGCTTCCTTGGGAGGAACTAGGCAACTTGCTTGGGGAAAAAACTTTGGTCGAACGGGTCAAATCAGGCGCATCTTCATGGGATTCCCTTGCGTTACACCCACGCACATTGAAGGCCTTGAAATTGGCTGAACGCTATATTGAAGGGTGGCGGCCATCTCGGTTCTAGGGTGAGGAATCGACGCAACTAGGACCGCTAGGGCTATTGGGTTTTGCCCACCAAGTTAAAACATGCCCACTCCCTGACCCATTCTCATACTCTCCGTCGGATGCATCCGCCGGTCACCAAAGCTGTGCGGAGGATTCACGCTGACATCACAGGCCCGCCCGCAGACTGCTCTTCGGGGACATCATCATGGATCAGGCGAGGCGCATCGGACACCACATCCTCATCGAGCGGGTGGCGCTCGATCCGTTCGGCAGCCTGCACAGAGCGGTGAAGCTCAAGGAGGAGGCCTATGACCGGCACGCCCTCGTGCGCCTTTATAACGGCGAGGTGCTTCGGGACCAGGGCTTCGACAAACGCCTGCACAAGGCGAACTGGGTGATCCACGATCTGCCCCGCGAGTGGTCCTGCGGGCAGCGGTGGCGGATCGACGATTCGCAGGAGCCCCTCCTGTCCTGTGATTTCTCGCCGGGGCTCACCCTCGCCGCAGCCATCCGCGCAGCCACACGCGCGCGGAGGCCCATGCCGCCTCGCTTCGTCCTGGCCGTGCTCCAGCGGGTCGCCACAGGCATCCGCTTCCTGGACCAGATCCGGGTGGGCTTCGGCGTGCTCAATCCTCACATGGTGTGGTTGGGCTTCGATGGCTGCGCGCATCTCCTGGACGCGCCCATGGCCCCTTTCCTGGCAGAAGGCATATCCAAAATGCCAGAGGCCAGAATGGCCATGCTGCCTTTCCTGGGTTTGGCTGCGGATGATCCCGGGCGCCGGGACCTCTTCCAGCTCGGCACCCTCGCGCTGGCGGCCCTGACCTTGGCTTCTCCCCCCGGTTTCCGGACCCTGCTCCAGGAGGGCGTGCCGGCCTTGAAACGGGGCCATAGCCCAGTCCCGGAACCCCTGCGCCTGCTGGTGGCCCGGTTGCTGGGATTGGAATTTCCCTTTCCGAGTCTGCATGAGGGTGTCCGGGCCATCGAGACCCTGGCCTTTGATCCTGGATTCGAGTGTGGGGCCGTGGACCGGGCGCTCATCTTGAGCCGTGCCCATCCCGAGTTGTTCCGCCGGCAACAACGCCAGTGGAAGCGGGAAGCAAGGGCGGACTGGAACATCTATCTCCGCATGGAAAAAACCAAAGACGCCCGCGCGGCCCAGGAGGATGGAAAAGGAGGCCGGCTGTTGGTGGGTGTGACCGGATGACTCCGGCTTTCTCCGTGGCCTCTGCATCTCGGCCGTATCATCTTCGAGATAGAAATCCGCTTCGGTTCCTATCCTCGCCCAGCCCGAGAGGTCGCCATGCCCACCCGCCGCATCCCATTTCTGGCCTTGCTCCTGGCTGCGACCTTGGGCGCTCAGGTCCCCCGGCTCGTGCAGTCCATCCCCGAGGGGACCGGCCTCGCGCAGGCGGACCTGCCCTTCGCCAAGGACGTGTGGCCGGACATGATCCGCGGGGCCAAGCGCAGCATCGACCTGGCGGAATTCTATGTTTCCAACGCGCCGAGCAGCTTCCTGGAGCCTGTGCTCAAGGAACTGGAGATGGCCGGAGCCCGTGGCGTGAAGGTGCGCATCATGCTCTCCGCCCTGCTGCTGGCCGGGGACCCGCCCTCGGTGGCCCGGCTGCGCGCCATTCCGGGGGCCGAGCTGCGAGTCTTCGACTTCGGGGAAGGGAAGCGGGGAATCCTCCACGCCAAATATTTCATCGTGGACGGCGAGGAGGCCTTCGTCGGGAGCCAGAACCTGGATTGGCGTTCGTTGCAGCACATCCACGAGACCGGACTGCGATTCCGGACTCCGTCGCTCCTGGCGCCCCTGCGGCAGATCTTCGAAATCGACTGGGAATTCTGCAAGACCCGCAAGCTGCCGTTGCCGCCCAAGGGCATCGCAACCTCGCCGCCGCCCGCGCTGGAACTCGTGGCCAGTCCGCCGGGCCTCACGCCGCCTTCCATCCGGGCCGCCCTGCCCTCCTTGATCGATCTTCTGGACCAAGCGAAAACCCGGGTCCGCGTCCAGCTCCTCACCTATTCCCCGGTCTCCGGCAAGACCCGCTTCTGGCCCGCCCTCGACAACGCGCTGCGCGCCGCCGCGGTCCGGGGGGTGGCCGTCCAGCTCCTGGTCTCGGATTGGAATCTGTCCTCGCCCGCCGTGGAGCACCTGAAGTCCCTCGGCCTCATCCCGAACATCGAGGTGCGCGTCGCCTCCATCCCGGATTCCGGAAAGGGGCACATCCCCTTCGCCCGGGTCATCCACAGCAAGTACATGACCGTGGACGGGGGCCTGCTCTGGCTGGGCACGAGCAATTGGAGCGAGGACTACTTCGAGGATTCGCGGAACGTGGAGCTGATCCTCCGGGATGCGGGCCTCGCGGCGCAGGGGGATCAGATTTTCGAACAGCTCTGGAACAGCCGCTACGCCTCCCGGCTCGATCCCGCCAGGACCTACATCCCCAGAGCGCGGGATTAGGGCGCATCGGCCTTTTCCAGAAGGCCTTCGTCCAGCCATCCCGGCCCCTGGGACAGGCGGAACGCGCCTTCTGGCCACGGCTTCCCGCGTTTGGGAAGGACCGCCTCGATCGGCGGCCCGGATGGCTATCTTCGTAGGTGCTGCCACGGAGCGGCCCCGCCTCTCCACCCGCTCCTTCTCGGCGCATGGTGGTGTTTTCAGCATTCAGACATGTCCCTCCCCGAATTTTCCCGGTACGTTTTCCCCATGGCCATCTCCACAGCACGGAAGCGTTTCATCCTGGCGGGCGCAGCCGCGCTCATCCTGCTCCTCGGCGGAGGCATCGCGTGGTGGCGGATCTCCCGCCAGGTGCGCCAGGCCCTGGATGCGCCGGCCCGGAATCTCCAGCCGCTGCAATTCGCGCCCCTTCCGGTGCCGACCCTGCGCGTGGAACGCTGGGGCGGAGGCGAAGTCTCGGCCGCGGGACTCTCCCCCGACGGACTCATCACCGCCGGGGCCTTCGGCGTCATGGACGGCAGCGGCGACATCACCGCGGGTCTGCCCACGCTCAGCGTCTCGGCCCTCGCCTTGTGGCGGGGCCGGCCAGTGGCGGGGTTGGCGGCGGGCGGGCTCTTCCTGCGCCGGGACAAGACCTGGGAAGAAGCCCGCACGGGTTTCGGCACCCTCCATGTGCGCGATCTGCGGGAAACCCAAGGGGGCGAACTGCTCATCGGCGCCCAGGAAGGGCTCTTCCGCGCCGCGTGGGGCGCGGTTGTCCTGGAGCGCCTGGACGGGACGCCCGTGCGGAGCATCGCAGCGGGCCCGGGCGGCTCGCTGTTCGCGGGCGGAGAACAGGGGCTGCGGCGGCTCAGCGGCGCGCAAGCCACCGCGGTTCCCTCGCCGGATCCCTGGATCGACGGCATCGCGGTGGTGGGCAAGGAGCTGGTGGTCCTCACGCCGAAGGGCCTGGCCCGCGGGCCCCTGGAAGGCCCGCTGCTGCCGGTTTCCGGCGCGGAGGAAGCCAGCTCCTTCGCCGCATTCGGAGCCCAGCTCTTCGCGGTCTGCGAAGGCCGCCTGCTGCGTTTCGAAGCCTCCGGCCGCCCCTCGGAGGAACTGCTGTCCTCAGCCGTGAAGAAAGTCCTCGCCTTCGATGGCGTGCTTTTCGCCGACACAGAGGCGGGGCTCTTCCGGCGCGGGAGCAGCGGATGGACCCTCGCCCGGCCCCGCCCGGCCGCCCTGCCGCCGGGCCCCTGCCATGTGAACGCCCTGGCCATGCAGGATGGACGGCTGGTGGCCGGACTCTTCAACGGCGGGGTCGTCCTCGGCTCGCCGGGCAGTGCGGCAAAGGGCACACCGGATGGACAGCCGTGGACTTGGAATGCCGTGCCGGGCTCCGCCGCTTGGGGCGTCAATGCCCTGCTGTCGGCCGGGGGAATGATGCATGTGGCCAGCCTGAGAGGCGTCGCGAGGCTTTCGGGAAACCAGCTCAAGCCCGTGGAACCTCTCGATGCGGGCGCCGCCTTTTCCTTGGCTTCCACCCGGGATGGCGTGGCCATGGGCTTCGGCCAGGGCGTGCTGCTGCCGGGATCGCGGCTGCTGTCGGCCTTCCACGGCCTGCCCGGCAACCAGGCCCTCGCCCTGGCCCAGGGCCCTGGCGAATCGGACCTCCTCTTCGTCGGAACCCCGTCGGGACTCGGCGCGATTTCAGGTTCCAGGGTCGCCTGGCGCACCACCTCCGGGGACGGAAAGCTGCCCCATCCCTGGGTCACCGCCCTGGCCCACCACGGCGCGGATCTCTACGTGGGCACCTACGGCGGCGGCATCGCCCGGCGCGTCACAGCGCGCAGCGCCCCGGGGGGTCCTGGCGTCTTCGAGGCCTTTCCGGAAACGGGCGATTTGAAGGTGAACACGGGCTGCCTGGTGGAGGCCGGCGGGCGGCTCTACCTGGGCACGGACGGCCGCGGACTCTGGCGCCTCAGCGCCGATGGAAGCCGTTTCGCTCCGTTGAAAGTTCCGCTACCTTCAAGCCACGTCACCGCCATCATGCCGGGCAAGGATGCCCTTTTCGTCGGGACCGTCGAAGGTCTGGTCCGATTGCCTCTCCCCCTTCCTGAGGAATCAAACTGATATGCGCTTCGCTGTCCGCGCTTCCGTCCTTCTGTTCCTCGCCGTCGGCGCGACGCACCTGCGCGCCCAGGCGGGGCTCCTGGTCCCCACCAGCTCCGGGCGTCCTGACGCCTCCGTGCTTTCGCTGCGGGAGATGGCCATCGACATCGGCATCGCCCGGGGCTACGCGCGGGTGAACGTGCGGCAGGTCTTCGAGAACCACACCTACGCGGTGCAGGAAGGCACCTACCGCTTCGCCCTGCCCCCCAGCGCGGCGGTAGGCGACTTCGCCGTCTGGGACGGCCTGCAGCGCATCCCGGGCGTGATCCTGGAGAAGCAGCGGGCCCGCGCCATCTACCGCGAGCTGGCCCAGCAGCGGATCGATCCGGGCCTGCTCCAGCAAGGTGATGAAGAGGATGCGGACCCGGGACAGAGCGGAGCCGGCGCGCGCCCCTCCGGCGGAGCGCTCTTCTCCGTCACGGTCTCTCCCATTCCGCCCATGGCCACGAAACGACTTGAGCTGCAATTCCAGGAGGAGGTGCCCTTCATCGACGGCGTCAGCGAATTCCGGCTCGTGCTGCGCCCCCCGGACGGCGAAGCGCCCACGGCCCGCAACATCACCGTGAGAGTGAAGCTGGAGGATGGCGTTTTCGAAGCCATGCCCTCAGGCCTGCCCCTGAAAGCCAGCGCCGAGGGCGCGGAATTCACCGGCCGCGACGTGAAGCTGGGCCGCGATCTGGCCTTCCGCATCAGGCCAAAGAACACCGAGCGCCTGCGCCTCTCCGCCTTCCGGAACCCGGAGGGGCTGCTGCCGGATGGTCTCGCCCTCGCGCCCTGGGAACGCCCTTCGGAAATCCCCCCGGAGAAGGATGGCTTCTTCCTCCTGGAAGTCACACCGGCGGCGGGCGCGCCCCGTAAAACCTCCGGCGGCAAAGCTCCGAGCCCCGAATCCAAGCGGCCGGCCCAGACCCTGGCCATCCTGTTCGACACCTCCCTGGGCCATCGCTGGGCGGGGTTGGAAACCGCCTATGGGCATCTCGTGCGGACCCTGCACGATCTGAGGCCGACGGACCAGTTCGCCCTCATTCCCTACGACCGGAAACCTGCGCCCACTCCGGCGCTGAAGCACGGCACCGCAGCCGAGATCGAGGGCGAGCTCAACACGCTGCGCTCCCGCTCCCTCGGCCCCGGCGCCAACCTGCCCGCGGCTCTCCAGGCGGCGCGGAAGGCGCTCGGGAACAAGGGCCGCATCCTGGTGCTCACCAGCGGACAGGGGCCCTTCAGTTCCAAGGCGCTGGAAGCCGCGGCCGGGTCCATCCCTGTCTTCACCGCCGTGACCACCGGCGAGGCGGGCGAGGCCCTGCGCGCCGCTTCGCAGCAGGTGCTGAGCCCCACCGCCACGGAGATCGAGACGGATCTCTTCTTCCGGCGCCTGCTGGCTCCGGCCGAGAAGGCAGAGGAAAAAGCACTGGCCGGCGAAGACGAAGAAGCGCCCTTCAAGACCAGCGGCGGCGAGCCGAAGCTGCGCCACATCTACCCGGTGCTCGTGCAGCCCATGGCGGCCGGCAGCCTGTCGGGCTGGGTGGGACGCTACGCCGCGCCCCAGCCGAAGCTGCGCTTCACATTGGCGTCGAACCTGATGCCCGGCGGATCCGCGTCCCTGGACACGGCCCTGCCCGAAAAAGCGCTGGATGCCCGCGATCTGCCGCGGCGCTGGGCCCGCGCCCGGGTGGACGACCTCCTGGCGCGCATCGAGGCCGAAGGCGAGAAGCGCGAGTGGATCGAGGAGATCATCGCCCTCTCCAAGCGCTACAAATTCATCACGCCGTACACGGCCTTCCTGGCGGCGCCGCGCTCGCTGCTGCGCCCCCGGCGCATCCAGCCCGGCGACCCGGTGCTGCGCGTGGAATGCGACGAGGGCACCCGCGCCGCCACGGCGCTCTTCCCCTTCGGCCTGAAGCTCGATCTGACGCGCCGCCCCGGGACCACCGTCTGGGAGGGCCGCTTCCTCGTGCCCGAAGGCTTCCGCGATGGCCGCTACGCCGTGCGCATCCTGCTCCACGATTCCAGCGGCGCCCGCATTTCCGAGACCAAGCATTTCATCCTGGACGGCAAGGCGCCGGAAATCCGGCCCGGATTGCCAAGCAACGCCCGCCCCGGCGACGTGGTGCAGATCAAGGCCCACACCGACGAGGACGTGGTCTTCCTCAGCGCCCGCCTCGGGGACGGCGCGCCGGTGCCCCTGCGCTGGGATCCGGCCGCGAAGTGTTCCATCGGCCTGATGCGGGTGCCCGAAGGCCCGCCGGGCTCCCGGGAGATCATCTTCGAAGCGGTGGATGGCGCCAAGAACCGCGGCTTCGCCCGCGTGTCGCTGGAGGTGAAACCATGAAACGCCATCCCGCGATCTTCTTCCTGCTCGCCATCGGGGCCATGGGCGCCACGCGCCTGCCTTGGGCGGACATGACTCCCGCCGATTGGATCTACTCCGTGGCCACGCGCTTCACCACCGTGGATGGCCACCAGGTCCACTACCCGACCCCCACGCCGGAACTGGCTCGGTTGCTGGAAGGGCGCAAGGAGGCCGCAGCCCTGCGCCACCTGGCCGAAGCGAAGCTCGCCCTCGGCGACCGCGCAGGGGCCTTGGCCGCCATGGAGAGGTGGTCCGAAGCCGAGGGTGCCGCTGCTCCTGCGGCCGGAGCCGAGGCCTGGGCGGAAACCTCCCGCTGGGCCGCGGCCCATCTGGAAATGGCGGCCGCCTTCCGCGCCGCGGAACGCGCCCTCCCGGGCCTTTCCTCCGACAAGAAAATGGCCCTGTCCCGGGAACGCATCGCCTGGTCGGAACGGCACCCGGATTTCGCCGACACCCTTGCCCTGCGCAAGGCTCAGTCGCAGATGTTCCCGGACGATGGACCTTCCCTGGAAGCCTGGCTCCGCGCCCTCGAAAAGGCCGGACGGTTGGCGGAGGCGGACCAGGCCCTCGCCGCTTCCAAGGCCCTGGACGCCGAACGCCGCCTCCTGCTGCGCTCGGACCTCCTCGCGGACCACAAGGATCTGAAGGGCGCCTTCCAGGTGCTGGACGCCGCCATCCCGCAACCCTGGTCCATGGATGTGCGGCAGGCCTACGCCAAGCGGGTGGATGCAGGCGCGTCCAGCGCGCCGGAGGGCTGGCGCGCCACGCTGGACGCCCGCTTCGACGCCGGGGCGCTGGTCCGCCTGGCCACCTACCACCAGGGCCAGGGCCGCGGCGATGCCGCGGCGGAATTGCTGCGGCAGGTGGAGCGCCGCCACGAGAAAGGCTTCGGGCGCCAGGAATACCTGCTCACCGCGCGCCTCCATGGGGAAATCGACGCGGCTCCGGAGGCCTTCCGGGCAACCCTCGCCGCCGCCCACATGGGTACGCAGGACGAGCAGGTTTCGGATCTCGCCGCCCTGGCGAAACTCGCCTTGAAGGCTGGCGGACGCCCCATCGCCTGGGGCAGCTACAACGACGAGCACTACAAGTGGGTGGCGAGCCTGGACCGCACGCCGGGCTTCTGGACCGGCGGCCTTTCTTTCCTGCTCACCGGAGGCGATTGGAATGAAGCCCTCGCCCACCTCGAGAACGAATCCCTGCCCGACCGCACCTTCGCCACCGCCCGCGCCCTCGCGGACGTGCTGGCCCGCCGCGCGCCCAGTCACCCGGACTTGCCCGCACTCAGGGTCGCCATCATGGAGCGCCACGTGCAGCGGGGCGAAGGCCGCGCGGCCCTGAATCTGCTGAGCCAGGTCGAAACCGCCTCGCCCGCCCCGGCCCCTGGCGTCTTGGATGGCGCCCGGCGCGTGGCCCTGCTGGCCGCCCGCCAGGTGAAAGTCCCGCTCGGGGAGGAAGTGCGGCTCTACAAAGCCCGCCTCCGGCACTCCGCCGCGGACGGATCGAAACCTACGGCAAGCATCGGAAATGATGATCACCATGGGGAATCGGCGGACGACAGTTCGAGCGAAGGCGAACTCCAGGACGGCGAGACCTCCACCGCTGAAAACGAGCACGCCCGCCCCTGGACGCGCGCGCGGTCGGTCCATGCCCCCCAGATCTACGGCGGCCTGCTGGAAGAAGCCATCGCCCGCCTGGAGGACCAGGACAAAAGCCATCAGGCGTCCCTGGGCCTGATCCTCGGCGAGATGGACCGCATGCCGGACGCCGAAAACCTCTGGCTGGACCTGGCTTCGCGGCTGGAGGGCTGGAACCTCGACGACGAGCTCGGCCCCCGCTACGAGCAGGCCATCAAACGCTTCGATGGCACGGGCATCTGGGCCCGGTCGGCCCGATGGTATGCCCGGCGCAGCCGCAACGCCGAGCTGCGCCGCCTCGCCGCAGAGGTGACCGCCAAGTTCCGGGGCACCGAGTTGTTCGCGCGGGCCGACGCCGCCAGCGGTGTGCGCATGGAAATCGCGGACCAGCCGCCCATGGGCAGCCATGTGCGCATGGTGCAGTGGGCGGACTGGGTCCGGTACAAGGCCCTGGAGCGCTTCCCCCATAGCCCGGCGGTGTTCCATGAAGCGGGGCGCCTGGTGACCGCAAGCCAATGGCAGACGGACCAGAAAAAAACGGACTGGACCGCCCACAGCACGGCGCCCGTCGTGATCCCGGACGCGCTCAAGGAAGAGCGCCGCTGGGCCATTCTCTTCGTCGACGCGGGCCAGCGGGAATCCTGGTTCGCCGATGCCATGCACCACAGCACGCTCGAATCCAAGCTCATGGCTTTGGAGAGCCGCACGGATCGCAACCCCGTCGAGGAGCTGCTGCTCTTCGAAGGTTGGGCCCGGCTGTCCAAATTTGAACGTGCCGCAGGCGCCGCCGACCGGCTCGCGGCGAGCTATCCCGGCGATGGGGATCTGGCCCACCGCGTGCTTTCGCTGCACCGCAGCCTGAACGGACTGGAGACATCCCACGGCGCCGTGGCGCGCGCGCTGGTGGAGCGCGCGGCTCCGGCCCTGCTGGATCCCGCGCCCCTCTGGACCGAGCTGGGCGAGATGGAAGAGGACCGCGGCCAGTCCCAGGCCGCCATGGAGATCTGGAAGAACGTGCTGGGACGCGACACGCGGAATCCCGCGCGGATCTCCGAGCTGGCCACGCTGCTCTGGGACTACAACCACGACAAGGAAGCGCTCGCCGTGGTGGAGGAAGGCCGCAAGGCCATCGGCCGGCCGCGCTTCTTCGCCTTCGAAACCGGCGTGCTGCGGGAGAATGTGAAGGATCTGGATGGCGCCATCCGGGAGTACCTGGACGCGCTGCGCCCGGAGAGCGGCGACGGCTACTTCTCCTGGTACGAGCGGGACCAGCGCTCCCTGCGCCGCCTGATCCAGTTGATATCCCGGGAACGGGTCTACCGCCGCGTGGAGAAGCGCATCAAGGACCTCCGTCCGGGCGTCGCCGAGGACGAGCACGCGCTCGCCGCTTTCCTGCCCATGGCCACCATGGAAACACCGGATCCAGGCCTGGCCTACGACGCCGACGACTGGATGGACAGCATGGATATGCCTAATGATCCGAAAGGCCGGGAGGCTCGAGACGACAAGCGCGATGCCAACCGCCCCGCGGAACACGACGCGGTGTCGCGTCTTGGCGATGTGCTCCTGGAGAAGAGCCGCGAGATGGCCGGCCAGGCTGGTGCCCGCGAATTCCTGGATGCCGTGGAGTCCTGGAGCCGCGGCCTCATCGAAGCCCGGTGGAAGCAGGAGCGCATCGTCGCCTACCGCGACGTGATCATGGCGCGCCGGGCCAAGCTGGCCGCGGGCGAAGAAGACCGCATCCGCCTGGAGACCGCCAGGGCCCGCTACCTCGCCGACAACGGCCGCGTGGCGGATGCCGACGCCGTGTGGACGGCCCTCGACGCGCGCATCAATGCCCTGCCGGAAGGCTCCGTGAAACTGAAAGCGGAGGCTGAACGAGCGGCCTACGTGGAGCGCGCCAAGGGCCCCGCCGCGGCCGCGCAGGAATGGACGCGCATCACCGCCCGGCACCCCTGGAGCCTCGGCCTGCTGGAGGACCGCCTGGCCTTCCTGAACCGGGCCGACAGGAGCAAGGAGGCCCGGGCGGTCCTCGAAGAAGTCCTGCCCCGCGCCGCCACCGGCCACAAAGAGGGCTTCCTCGAACGCCTCACCACGGAGTCCCTCGCCGCCTCGGACCTGGCCCAGGCCCGCCGCGCCGTGACCCTGCTCCTGGCCCAGGAGAACCTGGACGAAGGCCGGCGCCTCGGCGCCATCCACCTGCAGGCGCGCCTGGCATTCAAAGAGAATCCGGCCTGGGATCCCTATCCCCTCGCCAAGGCCGAAGCCCTGAAATTGAAGCCCGAGCTGCACGCGAACCTCTACTACGAGCTGGCCCGCGCCGCGGACCTCGAGAAGGCTCTCGCACCCACGCCCGGCCTTTGGATCGAAGCCCTGAACCGGCGCACAGAACGGGATTGGCTGCAGGCAGCGGGCCGCTCGGCCCAAGCGGCCGGCAAGGGCAAGGACCTGCTCGCCTTCTTCGAAAAGCAGCGGGAACGCAGTCCCCGGGACGTCCGCTGGGCGGTGGCGGTGCGCGACATCCGGCGAGCCTTCCATGAGGTGGAGGGCGCCATCGAGGCGGCGAAGATGGCCGTGGCCGTGCGGCCAGAAAAGGAGAACCTCTGGCAGGAGGCCGTGGATCTGCTCGTCCGGGCGGACCGCATCAAGGAGGCCGCGGACTACCTGGAAGGCTGGAACCGGCCGCGCCCTGCGGATGAAAGCGTGGCCCGGTGGCGCGGCGAATTGTACGCCCGCGCCGGCGAAGGCCGCCTGGCCCTGGCCATCGAACAAGCGGCCCTTGCCACCTTCAAGAAGGAGAGCGCATCCCGCGAGGGTGCCGGAGAGGAACTGGACCAGCGCCGCGCCCGCGCGGCCTCCCGCCTCTTCGAATACGGATTGCCGGACCTGGCCCTCGGCCTCTACTCCGCGAAGGGCGACATCCGCGCTCTGGCCGGCAGCAAGCTATCGCTCAACCGCCAGTGCGAGATCGCCCTCCTCACCAACCAGTTCCAACGCTTCGTGACCATGCCTTCTTCGGAGGACCGGTTCTTCTCCACCGCCGCTTCCGTCCTGGAACGCAGCGGACGGCCGGAGCAGAAGGAGGAGATGCGCGCCTTCCTCATCCGCGCCATCTTCCCGGCCAACGCGCCGCAACCCGACAACGCGGCGCTGCGGCGCTGGTGGCCCATGGCCAGCGGCTCGGGCCTGGAACCCGGCGTGCGCGCCGCCTTGGCCCTGCGCCTGCTCGCCCAACGCCAGGGCCCCTGGCAGGCGGCACCGCCCTTGGCCTACGCCCTGTCCGTGGGCGCCGACATGGTGCAGCACAAGACCGAACACAATGAAACGTTCCCCTACTTCCACGAACCGGACCTCTCCGGACTCTGGGCCCGGGACCTGGTGCGCCGGGATCGGCCCGAGGAACTGCTGGCCTTCATGGAGCCCCGGTGGCAGGAGCTGCTGGCGGCGGTCCGGAACCAGACCGAGCTCAACGCCCAGAACCCCCGCCTCTGGTGGGCGTGGTGGCTGGACGATCCGGCCGCCCTCCAGGCCTGGGCGCGGGCGGCTTCCACCAAGCCTGAGAAGGTGCGCGAACTGGACCAGATCCTAAGCGACCGGCGCACCTGGGATCGCTTCTGGGTGCTCTCGGCGCGGAACTGGAACGCGCCGATCCTGGTGTCCATGCTCAGTCCCGATTCCCGCACCGCCTGGTTCCGTTTCTGGGAGCCGCCGATGCCTTCGGATCCCGTGCTGGCGGCCCGCCGCCGCCTGACCGAACGCGTGACCGGCGCCGTGGAGCGGTTGTTGCAGAACAAGCCTGGCTCCGCGGTGGATCCCCTGATCGTGAAGCTCCGCGGACCCCAGACCGTGGGTGAGGTCCTGGGCCGCGATGCCCGCTGGACCTGGGCCGAATTCAAGGTCCGCACCAATGCCAAGGGCGACCTCCTTGAGGTTGGCGACGACCGCATCATCGGCCAAGGCGCCGACGAAGGCCGCACCCCGGGCGCCCTCTGGGGCGACCGCCCCGGCGAGGCCTGGTACGTGCTGGAGGCCCTGGCCCGCTATCGCCAGGGCGACCACACGGCGCCCTACCTGCCCTTCGCCGTGCCCCAGCGGGGTGCCGAGACTTCGCGGGCCCTCTTGGCCCTGCGCATGGCGCAGGCGATGGGGGACCTCCCGCTCGCGCTGGAATTGGAAGCCGAGCATCCCGGCCCCGAGGCGGACCGGACCTGGCTGGAGGGCCGCGTGGGCATGATGGTGGCCGCAGGGCAGAAGGCCAAGGCCCTCGCCGCTTTCCGCGCCTATGTGCGCCTGGGCCAGGCGAAGCTCAATGAAGAACAGTTCCGCTGGCTCGCCACCCATGCGGAGGATTGGGGATTGCCCAATCCCATGGAATTGATGGAGCCCGGCAAACCCGTGGGGCCGGCCTTCCTGGCCTTCCTCCGGGACCGCAGGCCCGAAAGCGCCGCGCAGTTCTTTACGGCCGACGAGGTGGGCTTCCGCGCCGCCCTGGCCAGCCGCTGGAGGAGCCGGGAAACCCAGCTCAGCGCAGCGCAGGTCCGGGCCTGGCTCCGGGAACTCTGGACCGCGGACAGCGCTTCCGTGCCCCGCCGCGGGCTCGCGAAGCTTGGACCCGCCTACGCCCACGCGGGCGATTGGCTGCAGCGGCAGCCCGCGGCGGAGCGCCCCGCGGCGCTCGACGCGCTCGATGAAGCCCTCCTTCCTGCCGTGGCGAAGCCGAAGATCTTCCCGCTGCTGGAACAGGTCTCCGGGGACGACGTGTACGCCTTGCTGGCGGTGCGCCTGAGGCTGGCCCGGGGCGAAACCGATCAGGCCCATGCGCTCGTGGACGACATGCTGGCGGGGCTGCGCAAGGGCCAAGGCCTGAGCTATGCGTTCCGCGAAGTCCCGGCTTTCGAAGCCCAGGGCGAGGAGGACGAATCCAGTAGCGAAACCCTTCGCCCAACCGAGGACTATTCGGCCCCCGACGCCCTGGTGAAACGGCTGCAGACCTGGCTCGCGCCCTTCAAGGACGCGAAGAAAGCCGCGCCCGTGGAAGAGCGCTTCCGCAAACTCCTGAAGGAGCGCCGGGACGAGGGCGCCGTTTCCACCGCCGCCTGGAAGTTCGCCTTCACGCTGGTCCCCCCGGCGGATGCCGAGGCCCTGGGCCGTGAACTGGACGCGGCCTGGTTCCGGGGCGAGGTGCAGCCCGGGCAATTGGGCCAGATCAGCGAAGCCCTGGCCGGCGCCCTGCCCGCAGAAACACCCAAATGGCTGGCCCGCTGGCCCCGCGCCTTCACCTACGGCCAGGCCCACGCCCGGGCCGCGATCCTGGCCCGCCTGAAACAGAACGGCGAAGCCTCCCGTCTATTGGTGGAATCCCGCCGGCGCGCGCTCTGGAGCGAGCGTGAGGAGGTCCTCGCCTTCGAGGAATGGCGCCGCCTCGGCGCCCAGAACGCGCCGCAGGAAAAGGCCCCCGCGGCCTGGCTCGCCGCGCACCAGGTCTGGAATGCCAAATCCGACCCGGCCCTGCTGGCCCACCTCAAGGCCCGTCCCAACGACATCCTGTCCGCACGCTCGGCGCTCCGCAGCCTCGCCCCCCTGGACGAGGAAACCGCCGGGCGGGTGGCGCTGTGCAGCTCCATGGCCCGCTCCCACAGCGGCCTCTCGGTGGATGGCGACGGCAGCCTGATGCGGTTGCGCGCGGCCCGCGGCCTGCTCGCCTCATCGCCGCGCGCCGCGCAGAGGGCGCTTGCCAACCTGGGCCCGGAGGAATTCCTCCGCCTCGCCACGGAACGCCGCCTGAAATCGGCGGACATGAACCTGGCCCTGGCGGATCTGGCCCGCATCGCCCACCGCTCCGGCGACGAAGCCAGGGGCCGCGCCATCGCGGGCGTCCTCGCGGACCGGAATGCAGCCGCAGGCAAAGCCCTGCGGGCGGAACTCACACCGGACGCATCCCGGGGCTCCGAGGCCTTCCGGCTCGTGAACGGGCACCCCGCGCCCATCAAACCCAGGGACCTCAACTGGCCCATGCTCGCCAACCTGCTCAAGGTGGAGGGAGTCCGATGATTCCGCGTCCGTCCCTCCTCCCCCTGCTCTTGGCTTCCCTGCTCGCTGCCTCGGAGCCGCCCCTGCCGCTGCCCAACGCCCCGGTGCGGGTCGTCATCCCCGATGCGGCCGCCTTCGATACCGCCCTGCATGGGGCTTGCCGGGACTTCCTCACCGGATCCTCCGGCAACGAGGACCCGGTGGTGGCGGCATTCCGCAAAACCCAGGTGGGCTCCAAGCTGGAGGACCAGTGGCTGCGCCTTTCCAAGGATCTGCCCTGGACCTGGGACGAGATCCAGAAGCTGAGACCGCGCGCCATCGGCCTCGCCCTGTTGGAGGCGGGGCACCTGGAGGCCGTGATGGTGATCGAGACGCCCTTGGCGCAGTTGCCGGTCCCGCTGCCGGCGGGATCCAAGCGCACCTACGGTGGCGCGTCCTACGCGCTCGTCGCCCCGGGCACCGCCGACAAGGACAGCGATCCAGACCGCCGGGCGGGCCTCGCGTGGGCCCGCCTCGGCGACCGCCTCATCCTGGCCACCAGCGAACGCGCCCTGAAGCTCGCCCTCGACGCGGCGCAGGCGGGCCGCGGCCTGCAGCCGCCCCTTCCCGGCCTCATCTCGATGGAGCTGGATCTGGATGCCCTGCGGAAGGACCGCTATTTCCGCCGGGAATTCCTGTGGCCCGAAGGTCCCGAGACCGGCCGCATCCGCGCGGCGCTCCGGATGGAGGGAAACCACCTGGTGGAAGTCCGCGAAGGCTCCACCGAGCCCAGGGGCGGCGTGTTCACGTTCGAAGGCACCGCTGCCGCGGCCTCGGGCTGGGAGAGCGAAGGCACCGCCTTCTGGCCGGCCTTCCGCCGCGCCCTGCTGGAACCGATTCCCGTGCTGGCGGAGAAACCCGTGCCCGCTCTCTCGTCGTTGCCTCCGGCCACGGCCCAGGGCGGCGAGGACCGCTACATGCTGAACTTCACCCGCCCCCGCGTGGCTCCGGGGGCCCCGGCCTTCGAGGAGGGCGATCTGGCGGCCTGGAAAGCTTTGTCGGCGAAGCAGGCCATCCCCTCCTGGGGCTTCCTCGTCACCAAGGATGGCGCGCGCCGCATGGCCTTCCCCTGGCCTGAGCTCCTCGACGCGGAGTTCGTCGAGCTTTGCCGGACCACCACCGCGCGCCGGACGGGCCGCGCCACGGTCGTGAAAACGCCCGAAGGCCAGGAGATCCGCGTGGGACCGGCTCTGCCGGTGCTGGCCCTGCGCCGCACCGGGGGCATCCTCTGGGTGGCTGCCTCGGCCAAGGATCTGGAGTCTGTGCCCACCCCAAAGCGCGATGCCGCCCTCGTGCGCTGGGGCCGGGTGGATCTGGCGGCTGCGCGGGCCGAAGGGGTCCGTTGGGAGAAGGTGGAAGGCCCCTCCCGCCCCGAGCAGGTGCGCCCCTTGTCTGACCGCATCCTCGGCCTCCTGGGCTGGATGCCAAAGACCACGGCCCTCAGCGTCGAACGGCGCAAGACCGCCACCGGCTGGACCGAGCGGATCGTCTTCGAGGGCGAAGTGAAATGAAGTTCGGCCCGGGGTGGATCTTCCTGCTCCCCGCTATTCTTGCCGCGCAATCCCCCCGCCTCACCACCTGGACGCTCGAACAGGGGCGATGGGTCCCTGGCCCCGGGGCCACCGCGGCGCCCCTCGCCGTGGGCTCCCTCCAGAAACCCTTTGTGGCGAAGGCCTGGGCGGCCGCCCATCCCGCGGCCGCCCCGCCCCGCTACCGCTGCGGTTCCGCATCCGCCTGCTGGCTCCCCTCCGGCCATGGCGATCTGGGTCTGGTCCGCGCCTTGGCGGTGTCCTGCAATGCCTACTTTCGGGCCCTGGCGAAAGACACGCCCCCGCAGATCCTCGAAAGCACCTTCCACGCCGAGGGCTTCTCATCCCTGCCGCTGTCCCCGGACCTCGCCATCGGTCTGGTGGGACCCGAAGGCGCCCCGACCATCGCCCCCAGGGACCTGCTGGAAGCCTACGGCCGCCTGGCGCGCGAGCCCTGGCCGGTGGGCGAGCCCGTTCGCGCCCAGGTGCTGGCAGGCCTAAGGGAGGCCGCGCTGAAGGGCACAGCCGGGGCCCTAGGCCAGCGGGGCTGGTGGGCCAAGACTGGAACCGTGCCGAGCCCGGACGTCGATCCCACCCGCACCACGGGCCTCCTGGTGGCCACGGATGATGCCGGGTGGGCCATCCTCGCCCGCCTGGAACCGGGCACCGGCCGCCAAGCCGCGGCGGCCCTGGCTCCGGCCCTGGCCCGTTGGCGTCCCTGGCAGGCCGCCCGGACCGCCTCGGCAGCGGTGGTCCCTCCGCCACCCAAGCGGGAGCCGCCCGCAGCGGCTTCGGCAGGAATGCCCAGCGTCCGCGTGCGCATCCTGGATCTCCTCGGCGCGCAGCAGCTCGAAGTCCGCAACCTTGGCGCCGCGCCCATTCCCGCCGTCCGGGGCTACCTGGGACCTGGCGCGGCGCGGAGCCTCCGCGCGGGGGACCGCATCGGCCCGGGCCTCCTGGAACTGCGCGATCCCGCCACCGGGCTGGCGCGGCGCCTGGAGGGCAGCCTCGTTTGCGGACGCACCTCCAAGGGCGGTGTGAGCCTCACCGCCACGGTCGCGGTGCGGGAATATGTGTCCGGGGTGCTGGCCGCGGAGCTGCCCCACGCCGCCCCGGCGCGCCGCATCGAGCTGGGGGCCGCCGTGCTGCGCTTCCTGGCCCAGGGCCCGCGGCACAGCGGCGCCGAAGTCTGCGACAGCACCCATTGCGCCTGGTTCCTGGGGCGCGGGCCGAGGGTTGCCTGGGTGACGCCGCGGCGGGCCGTGCATCCGCAGGAGGAGGCCGTCGACACGGTCGATGCGCTCAATGGCCTGCCGGATGCCGATTGGGTTGCTGTGGGTGCAGCCGCCGCGCGCCCTGGCCCCGCCCTCTGGACCGCCCACTGCGGCGGCGCGCCGCTCTCCCCGCACGCGGTGTGGGGGCAGGGCGACACGACGATCCAGGCCTGCGCCCGCCATATCAACGGCCCGGCCCGGCCCTGGATCCGGATCTGGAAGGCCGCGGATCTGGCCAAGGCCTTTGGCGCGGCGGTGCGGGGCCTGCGGGTGGACACGGATGCCGGCATCTGGCGTCTGCGGGTCGAAAGCGACCGGGCGGCCTGGTCCCTGGGCTATGACCAGGCCCACCGCCAGCTTGCCGTGGCACTGGGATGGGACGCCCTGCCCAGCCCCGCCGATGCCATCGAGGCCGTTCCCGGCGGTTTCCGCGCCACCGGCGTGGGTTGGGGGCATCGCGTGGGGCTCTGCCTCGGCGAATGATTGCAGCCCGTGGATGGCCTCCTGCGAGGGATCACCCCGGTACTGGCTCGGCCCGGTTCCGCGAGGCTCGCCAGGCCGCGAACCGGAGCCCGAGGAGCCCGAGCAGCAGGGCGAAAAAGGGCCCGTAGGCAAGGGGGTCCTGCGCCACGGGGAGCCCGAAACCCTTGAGGAATCCCAAAAAGATCAAGTACGTCCCCACCCGGTGGAGGCGCTTCCAGCGCCGCGCCCCCAGCCATCGGACGGCCTGGTCGTTGGAGGTGGCCATCATGAAGAAAATCCAGAGGTAGAGGAATCCTCCCGGGAGGATGGCGGCCAGCCCGCCCAGATTGCCGGAGGCTCCGTGGAGGACCAGGAGCAGGATGGCGGCCAAATGATAGAGGTGGGAGATTCCGAAGGAGAGACCCAGATAACGGCGGTTTTTCAGCAGATATTTCGAAAATGAGCCAGGAACCAGCGTGCCGAGCGGCCCTGCGGCGAAACCAAGGGCGTAGAGGGCGAGGGAGGTCCGGGCCGTGGCCCGGATGATGGCCCGCAAGGCCTGGGGCTCCGCCCCATGGAACGCCCCCCAGATGGCGGCGACCATGGCCCCCACGGCGAGTGTGGTCCAAAGGACCAGGACCGGACCGTTCCAGAGTCGATTCTCAGGCTTCATACAAAAATCTCCTCCGCCGGCAAGCCGATGGAGGAGATTCGCATACCGAGGCAGCTTTGTGGTTGTTAATCGATCATTCCGCAGGAATCAGCGGGTGATGTTCAGGTTGTAGGGGATCGTGGTGCTGCTGCCCTTGTAGCGTTTCACGGCGACGTAGACCGCCGTGGGGGTGGCCCCATTGGTCCAGCTCACGTTCTCGGTGGTGGTGCTGCCCGTGCCCTTGGCCAACTGCGTCCCCGCCGCGTTGTAGAAGTAGAGGTCGTAGTCGTAGGCCGTTCCCGTCGGGCCGGTCATGGCGATCGTCAGTTTCTTGCCAGCGCCGACATTCACCTTGAAGTAGTCGTTGTCCGTGGAGCTGCCGATGTAGCCGACGATCTTCGTGGCATTGTCGGGCGCCGGGTTGGCGGTGGCGATGCTGTTGTTGGCCTCGGTCTCATTGAAAATCACAGGCGGCGGCGGGGTGAAGTAGGTCGGGGCCAGGTTGTAGGGCGTGGCGCTGGTGCCGCTGTAGACGTACACGTTGGCGTAGACCGTCACCGCCGCGGCGCCGGTGTTCGTGTAGGTGAGGTTCTCCGTGGCGGTGGAACCGGTGCTGCTCGCGAGGTTCGTGCCCGCGCTGTTCTTCAGCGCCAGATCCCAGTCCACGCCGGCGGGGCCGGTCATGGCGATGGTGAGCTTCTGGCTCGGCGCGAGGGTCAGGGCGAAGAAGTCCGGGTTGCCCGTCGCCGCGTGGGTGCCCTTGATGGCGGTGTAGCTGGCGCCGACGGCATTGGCGGCCGCGATGGTGTTGTTGGGCTCGACCTCATTGAAAGTCCCGGCCGTAACGGGGTTCACCGTGACCGTGGCGTTGGCGGACTTCGTGGTGTCGGCCGCGCTCGTGGCCGTGACCGTATAGGTGCCGGCCGAGGCGGGGGCCGTGTAGAGGCCGGTGGCGCTGACCGTGCCGCCGGTCGCGGTCCAGGTCACGGCGGTATTGGCGGACCCGGTCACGCTGGCCGTGAATTGCTGGGTGGCGCCGGTGTCGATGGTCGCCGTGGCGGGGGTGATGGAAACAGCGACGACGGGTGCCGTCACGGTCAGGGTGGCATTGGCGCTGGTCGCGCTGCCCGCGCTGTTGGAGACGACCACGGAGAAGGCTGCGCCGTTGTCGGCGGTCGTCGTGGCAGGCGTCGTGTAACTGGCGGAAGTGGCCCCGGCGATATTGGCGGCGTTTTTCCTCCACTGGTAGGAAAGGGGCGCGGAACCCGTAGCGGTGACGCTGAAGGTGGCAGTGGCCCCGGCGGCCACGCTTGCGTTCTGGGGCTGGCCGGTGATCGTCGGCGCGGTGGGAGCCGGCTGGACCGTCACCAGGCGCTGGGCGGAAGCCGAGGCGCCGCCATTGCTGGTGGCCGACAGGGTCACAGTGCGGGTCACATTGGCGGTGCCGGTGTTGGTGAAGGTGTGGCTGGTGGTCGCACCGGAGGCGGCGGGGCTGCCGTCCCCGAAGTTCCAGGAGTAGGTGAACGTGGCGCCGGCCTTGTCGGAGGTGGCGCTGCCCGTGAAGTTCACCGAGGCGCCGGTGGCGATCGTCACGTTCGAGGCCGGGCTGGTGATGGAGGCGGTGACGGTCTCGGCCGGTGTTCCGGTGGACAGTTCCCAGAAGCCGCGGCCGAAGGTGGCGGCGCGCATGAGGCTCGAATCCGGAGCGAGGTAGAACTCCTTGACGTTCACCAGGGGCAGGCCGGTGCCGAAGCGGCTCCAGGACGTGCCGCCATCCGTGGACTTGTACACGCCCAGGTTGGTCCCGGCGTACAGGGTGTTGGAATCGCCCGGATCATTCTGGATGACGTTGACGGGGATGCCGAAGGGGAAGCCGTTGCCGTCGATGGCGGTCCAGGTGCCGCCGAAGTTCGAGGATTTCCACAGGTGGTTTGCGGTGGCGCTGGAGGTGACCGCGGCCACATAGACCGTGTTGATGTTGTTGGTGTCGATCCAGATGTACGAGAAGGCCGTGCCCGAAGGCCAGGTGCCCACCTGGTTCCAGGTGGAGCCAGCGTTCTGGGTGAGGAACACCCTCGGATCGGTGACCCCGGTGCCCACGGTGCCCGCGGTGCCGTAGACCTGGCTGTTGGTGGCGTGGCAGGCCATGTTGCGGATCACCCAATTAGCAGGGAAACCACCGGTGCCCAGTCCCGACCAGTTGCTTCCGAAATCCGTGGACTTGAAGATCGAGGCGTTGGTGAAGGTGAAGACGGTGTTGCCGGTCGTATCGCCGGGGAAGGCGTAGAAGCGCGTCCAGAAATTCGCCTTGGCGCCATCCTTCGCACCGGTGATGCCGGTGATGCTCTCGGTGAAATTTGCGCCGCCATCTGTGGATTTGTAGGCGTCCGCGTAATAGATGGAGCCCAGCATCAGGCTCGCGTTCTTCGCGTGGATCATGGATCCGAAACCATCGCCGCCGATGGTCGCGTTGAAGGTGGCCGTGGCGGCGGAGCGGACGCGGGTGCCGTTGTCCTGGAGGCCGCCGATGATCGCATTCCGGTTGGCCAGGCTCGAACCCACCGAGTAGAGCAGATGGGAAACGATGCCCTTGTTGAGCTGGTCCGTCCAGGTGGTTCCCTTGTCCGTGGACTTGAAGATGCCGCCGTCGGAACCGATGTAGAGCGAGCCATCCGGGCCCCAGGCCGTGCAATGGGAATCCGCGTGGACATAGGGCGTGCTGGCCTGGGCCATCCAGTCGGTGGCGCGCTTCCAGGTGCTGCCGCCGTCGGTGGTCATGGTGGTGTAGAGCTGGCCGCTGAAGTAGGCCCGGTTGGGATCCGCAGGATCGATGGCGATGGCATGGTTGTAAAAGCCCTGGCCTCCCAGCACCGTGCCCGGACTGTTGGTCTTCGCCCAGGCGGGCGCGAAGAGCTCGGCCCAGCCTCCGGCCGCGCCGTTGGTGTGCTCCTTGCTGGCGATGTTGAGGGGCGTCCAGCTGTGCCCGCCGTCCAGCGACTTGAAGATGTCGGCGGTTTCGATGGCGCCGCTCGCCAAGGGCTTGGAGGCCATGGCGTACATGGTCGAGAGGTTGGAGGCCGCCGCGGCCAGGGAGATGCGCCAGAGTCCGGCGGAGAAGGCCATGCCCGTGGACTTGGTCCAGGTGGCGCCGCCGTCGGAGGTGTACCAGACCTGGCCGGTGTTGGTGTAGCTGCCCAAGCGGTCGCTGAAGCTGGCCACGAAATTCGAACCGCCGGTCCAGGCGATGTCCCAGCAGATAGGGTCGCCGGTGGTGATGCCCAGCGCCGGCGTGGTGTTGGTCCAGGTGGCGCCGCCGTCGGTGGAGCGCATGACGCCCTTATTGGTGCCCGCGAGCAGGAGCTGGGAATCGATTGGGCTCACCACCAGGTCCATGGACTTGGTGGAATCGCCGATCATGACCGGGGTGGACCAGCTGGTGCCGCCATCCGTCGACTTGACGAAGCCGAGGCCTGTGCCGTCGAAGGGATCGCCCAGCGCCAGGAAGAGGGTCTCCGGCGCGTTCGGATCCATGGCCAGGGCCCCATTGGACAGGGCGCCCAGGGAGTCGGTGATGGGCGTCCAGGAAGTCCCGCCGTTGGTGGTCTTCCACACGCCGCCGCCGGAGGTGGCGACGTAGATGATGGAGGCGTTGGAGGGGTGGACGATGATGGTCCGAAGACGGCCGCTATCCACGACATTCAGCGTGACGCTTCCGTTCTTAATGAAGGACGCGTTGGCGGGCCCGAGGTTGGTCCAGAGCGTCCCCGGCGCTGCGAGGGAAGCGGCGCGGGAACCATAGCGGAGATCCTCGTGGCGCTCGCGCTCCTGGGCGGCCACGCCCATCACGAACCGTTGGTATTCCGGCGTCCAAGCACCGCCGGACCATTCCTCCTCCGCCCGGTGGCGCAGATCCGCGCGATCGATCAAGGGGGGACGGCTGGAACCGGAGCTTTTCTCGGACAGGCGCCGGTTGCCTGCGGGAAGGTCCGCCGACATCAGGCTGATGCCCAGCGAAAGAAGAAGGGTCAGAGGGGTGAGCCGGTTCATGCATGCTCCATTGGGGTTGAGAGGGAAATGGACGGGGTTCCGGCCTGCCGGCGCAGACGTGGCCTGCGCCGGGTAGGCTGTGCAGGGGTCCTGCTGGAATCAGCGGGTGATGGCCAGGTTGTAGGGAGTGGTGGTGCTGCTGCCTTTGTAGCGCTTCACCGCGACGTAGACCGTCGTGGCGCTGGCACCATTGGTCCAGCTCACGTTCTCGGTGGTGGTGCTGCCGGTTCCGCTGGCAAGCTGCGTGCCCGCCGCGTTGTAGAAGTACAGGTCGTAGTCGTAGGTGGTGCCCGTGGGTCCGGTCATTTTCACGTTGAGCGTCTTGCTGGCGCCCACGTTCACCGCGAAGTAGTCGTTGTCCGTGGTGGAACCGATGTAGCCCACGACCTTGGTGGCGTTGTCGGGCACCGCGTTGGCGGCGGCGATGCTGTTGTTGGCCTCGGCCTCATTGAAGGTCACGCTGGGCGGAGGCGTCACATAGCCCAGGGCCAGGTTGTAGGGCGTGGCGCTGGTGCCGCTGTAGACGTACACGTTGGTGTAGACCGTCATCGCCGCGGCGCCGGTGTTCGTGTAGCTGAGGCTCTCCGTAGCCGTGCCGCCGGTGCTGCTCGCGAGGTTCGTGCCCGCGCTGTTCTTCAGGGCAAGATCCCAATCCACGCCGGTGGGGCCCGTCATGTTGATGCTGAGCTTCTGGCCTGCCAGAAGGGTCAGCGCGAAGAAGTCCGGGTTGCCCGTGGCGGCGTGGTTGCCCTTGATGGCCGTGTAGCTGGCGGCCACGGCGTTGGCGGCGGCGATGGTGTTATTGGGTTCGATTTCCGTGAAGGTCGTGCTGGGCGGCGCGCTGGTTACGGTGAGGGTCGCGTTGCCGGAGGTCGCGCTGCCCACGCTGTTGCTCACCACCGCGCTGAAGGTGGCGCCGCTGTCGGCGAGGGTGGTGGCGGGGGTGGTGTAGCTCGCGGCGGTGGCGCCCGCGATGGCGGCGCCGTTCTTCCGCCACTGGTAGGTGAAGGGCGCGGTGCCGGAGGCCCCCACGGTGAAGGTGGCCGTGGCGCCTGCGGTGACCGACTTGCTGGCGGGCTGGGTGGTGATGACGGGGGCGGTGGCGGCGTTCACGGTCAGCGTCGCGTTGGTGGAGGTGGCGCTGCCGACGCTGTTGGTGACGACCACGCTGAAGGTGGCGCCGTTATCGCTGCTGGTGGTGGCGGGGGTCGTGTAGCTGGCGGCGGTGGCGCCGGAAATGTTCACCGCGTTCTTCCGCCATTGGTAGGTGAAGGGCGCGGTGCCGGAAACCGCGACGGTGAAGGTCGCCGTGGCGCCGGCATTCACGGCGGCGTTGGCGGGCTGGCTTGTGATGATCGGCGCGGAAGCGGTGGCGCCCAGGAAGCTCAGGTCCAGGCGTCCGCCGGTGGTGGTCCTGCCGTTGAGGCTCGCCAGGGGCTTGACGTTATCCAGGATGGCCTGCCGGAGCGCATTCCCCCGCTTCCCCGTGGCCGCAGCGATCAGGGCCGCGGCGCCCGTGACATGGGGCGTGGCCATGGACGTTCCGCTGAGGGTGGCGTAGGTGTTGGCCGGAGACGTGGAGGAGATGGATGAGCCCGGCGCGCCAAGGTGGACGGTGGTGGCGCCGTAGTCGGAGAAGCTAGAGAGGCCGCCGGTGCTGGTGATGGAGGCCACGGCGATGATGTTGTTCCAACCGGCCTGGGCGGTGGTGTCGTAGTTGCTCGGATAGTGGGGCGAGGTGTCGTTGTTGGCCGAGTCGTTGCCGGCCGCGGCGCAGTAGAGGATATTGGCCTGGGCCAGGCGGGAGATGGCGTCCAGCTCCGCCTGGGCGAAGGGATCGCCGCCGTAGGAGTTGTTGGTGGCGACGATGTCGAGCCCGTGGCGCGTCTTGAGGTCGATGACGTAGTCGATGGCGCGGATCATGTCGGCGCCGGTGCCGCCGTTGGCCAGGAGGAACTTGCAGCTGATGATGGAGACCTGCCAGCAGACACCCACGCTGCCGACGCCGTTGTTGCCCGTTGCGCCGATGGTGCCGGCCACATGGGTGCCGTGCTGGTCGGTGCTGGTGGAGCCGCTGGCGGGGCCGTCGTACACGGTGGCGTCGTTGTTGCCGAAGTCGTAGCCGTGGACGTCGTCGATGAAGCCGTTGCCGTCGTTGTCGATGCCGTCTCCGGCGGTCTCGAAGGGATTGGTCCAGACGTTGTCCGCGAGGTCGGGGTGGTTGAACTGGACGCCTTCGTCAATGACGGCAATGTAGACGTTCCGAGAGCCGATGAACCCGGCGTTCCAGGCTGCGAGGGCGTTGAGGCCGTAGGCGTTGGACGGGCTCGTGGCGGGGCCGTAGAGGCCCCAGAGGTTGCCCGCGCCGTACCGCGGATCATTGGGGGTCGCAAGGGCTTGGTAGATCCAGTTGGGTTGCGCGAATTCCACATCCGGATGCGTTTTCAACACGCGGATGGCCTCGTCGAAGCTGAGGCCTTCGGGAATGCTCACGCGCTCCAGGTCGCCCCGCACATTCGCCAGCGGCACGCCCGCCGCCATGGAAGCCAGCCGGTTGTCCGCCAGCCGGATCGCCTCCAGGGAACGGCCGCGAATCGGGAGCATGGCTTCCGCCTTGGTCTGGGCGGTGGCGCCGATCCTGAACTGCACGAGCAGCTCGCCGGGCATCGCTGGGTGCTTCCTCGCCAGGCGCAGGCCGGAGCCCGGCTCGGTCCGGTCTTCGACGCCTTCGCTGGCGCGTGCCGCCTGGATGCGTTCCGCCTTGGTGTCCCCGGCGCCGCCCGCGGCCAGGGGGCCGACCGCCAGGATCGCGGCGAGGATGGAAAGGGCAAATGGGCTTCTGGTCGCCATGGGCAACTCCTTCTCTGAAAGGTCGAGTTGTGTGAATGAACGGGGGTTTGACGTCCACCATCCCGCCCGGGGTTCCGCCACCGCCAATGAAATGTTGTGAAATCTTCCCGTTGCCCCCGTCTGGGGCCGCGGCCTCCTTTTACAGCAAGGTCCAGCCTGGAAGGGCGGCTTCGGCCACACTGGAGCCATGGCCCACCGCATGGATCGATACTTCGCGCCTCCGGACGGACGGCTCTATGCCTGTTTCCCCGGGGCCGAGGAGCGGCCCGGCCAGGCGCGCATGGCGGAACTGGTCTGGGATGCCATCGAGGAGGGCGCAGGCATCAAGAAAGCCTGGCGGGATGCGGGCTCGGATGCTGAAACCCGTCCGGACGCGGTGCTGCAGGCCATCGAGGCCGGCACCGGCACCGGAAAATCCCTGGGCTACCTGATTCCGGCCCTGGCGGCGGAACAGCGTCCCGTCCTGGTGGCCACGCGCACCAAGCAGTTGCAGCGGCAATTGCTGGAAGAAGATGTGCCCCGGGCCAGCGGCATCCTGGGCCGCCCCATCAAGGCCGTCGTCGCCAAGGGCCGCAGCAACTACCTTTGCAAGGCCGCATGGGAACAACTGGAAGCGCATCCGCCAGCGGAGATGACCGTGGCGGACCACGGGCTGTGGCTGGCGCTGGGACGCTGGGCCCAGGGGACCGAATTCGGCGACCGCGAGGAGCTCGGCCGTTTCGGCGAAGGTGACTCGGAGCTGTGGGACAAGCTCAATGCGCGCTCGGAGCGCTGCACCGGCAAGCAGTGCCCCCATTTCGAGGACTGCCACCTCACCGTGCTGCGCCAGGAGGTGGCCGGCGCCGACATCGTGATCGTCAACCACGCCCTGCTGCTGGCGGACCGCGTGCTCCGCGAGTCGGCCTTCGGCCAGGTGCTGCCGGATGCGCCGGTGCTCATCCTGGACGAGGCCCATGACATCGAGGAGCAGCTCACGGAAAGCTGCGCGGAGCAATGGTCCAACCGCGCCATGACGATGCTCTTCCGGGACTTGGCCGACGAGGCCGGAAAGGAGCCCGAAGGCGCGGCCCTGGAAACCCTCCTCACGCCCTGGGAGGACGCCTGGCAGCAGGTGCTTTCATGGCTTCCGCCCGGCAGCGGCACCTTCGGCTTCGATGATCCGCGGCTGCCCCTGAAGGAGCTCGCGGATGCCGTGGTGGCCTGGATCTCCGCGGGCCAAGCCGCCTGGCAGGAGGCCCGGCGGCTCGCCTCGCGGGCCGCGGATGCGAATCCTGAAGCGCTGAGTTGGCGCAAGCTGTCCGAGCGGGTGGGCCTGGCTTTCCGGCGCATGGAGCAGATCTTCGCCCAGCCCGAGGGCTGGGTCTCCACGCTGAGCCGCGAAGGACCCCACAGCTTCGTCTTCAAAGCTAATCCGGTGGATGTCCGGCCCTTCTTCCACCAGCATCTGAGGTGCGGCTTCGACACCGTGCTGATGACCTCGGCCACCTTGCGGGACGGCCGCGGCTTCAACGGCCTGAAGCTGCGCCTCGGGCTCACGGATGAGGAGGGGGCCCGCGCCGAACTGGTGGAGAGCCCCTTCGATTTCGAAACCCAGGGATTGCTCTTCGTTCCGCCCGGCCTGCCTGAACGGCGCGCCGCCCGGGACGGCGTGGGAGAACCCGCCTGGGTGGAGACCAGCCTTTCCGCCATGGAGCGGCTGCTGCGCGCTTCCCGAGGCAGGGCGCTGGTCCTGTTCACCAGCCGCCGCATGCTCGCGGCCTTCAAACCGAGGCTGGAAGCGGCTTTGCCAGACGTCACCTTCTTCACCCAGGGCGAGGGGCTTTCCCGCAGCCTGCTGATGGAGCGCTTCCAGAAAACCCCCAACGCGGCGCTGCTGGGCCTTGCGAGCTTCTGGCAGGGCGTGGACATGCCCGGGGAGGCGCTGAGCCTCGTCATCGTCACGAGCCTGCCCTTCGCCCCCCCGGACGATCCGGTGCTGCAGGCGCGCATCCGCGAGGCCGACACCCAACGCCAGGGCCTGGGTTTCATCGGCATCCAGGTGCCCTCCATGACCCTGAAGCTGAAACAGGGCATCGGCCGGCTGATCCGCACCAAGCAGGACCGCGGCGTGGTCTGCATCCTGGATCCAAGGCTCCTGCTGCCCCACGAGGACCGCTATGGGAAGCGCTACGCCGCCCAGGTCCGGGCGGCGCTCCCCCCCTTTCCGATCACCCGCGGGTGGCCCGAGGTCGAGGCCTTCCTGGCGGCTCTCTGAACCTTGGCTCCGGAGAACGTATACTGATCAGGATGAAGACAGCGTCGATGTGCCTGCTGATCCCGGCCCTTCTCGCGGCCGGCGCGGCCGATACGGCCAAGCCCAAGCCCCGCCGGCGCGCTTCCGCGGCCCCGCAGGCCTATGTCTACACCTACACCGACAAGAACGGGCATCTGATCATCAACAACCTGCCCCCGGGCGCCGTGGAAGGCCGCGGGCTCACCTTGAAACATGTGGGTGTCGCCCACATCCAGCTCGCCATCACCAAGATCGAGATGGGCCGCGTGCTGCGGAGCCCGGAACTGCTGGCCATGGTGGACGAGATCGCCACGGCCAACGGCGTGGATCCCTGGCTGGCCCGGGCCATCATCCAGGCGGAAAGCGCCTTCTACGACCGGGCCCGCAGCCGCGCGGGGGCGCTCGGGCTGATGCAGCTCATGCCCGCCACGGCGCTCCGCTTCGGGGTCACCAATCCTTTCGATCCCCGCCAGAACATCATCGGCGGCACGAAATACCTGAAGTGGCTCATGGACTATTTCCGCGGCGACGGCGCCAGGGTGATCGCCGCCTACAACGCGGGCGAAAAGGCCGTGGACCGGTACCGCGGAATCCCCCCCTTCAGCGAGACCCGCGCCTATGTGCCGAAGGTCATGGACCTCTGGCAGCGGCGGCTGGTGCAGGCTGATCCCAAGGCCGCCGGGGCCATGGCCTTGCTGAACAAGGGCCGCGGGGGGTTCGAGGTGGATGAAAAAATTGTTCCCACCATGGAGCAAGTGGCCACCGCCAAAAAAACACCGATTTACCAGTGGACCGACCCTTCGGGTCGCATCCAGATCAGCGATTCGAAGCCCCCGGAAGGCGCGCTCGGCGTGAAGGTGTTCTAGGGGCTGCGGGTTAAGAGCCATGAGCCATGAGCTATGGGCTATGAGCTATCAGTTTTGACCTCAAAGCTGATGGCCCATAGCTGACAGCTCATGGCTGATACCAAATGACCCGCGCAATCGCTTGCTCCGGGTCTAAAGTGATTCCACCATGCCGGACCTGATCCTGGCCCTGGACCAGGGCACCACTGGCAGCACCGCCCTGGTGCTGGACCGGGAGCTCTGCCTGCACGGGCGCGCGACGGTGGAGTTCCCGCAGCATTTTCCGCAACCGGGGTGGGTCGAGCATGATCCCGAGGAGATCTGGGCCTCGGTGCAGGAGGCCATCGGCCGCGCCCTGGAGGGCCTCGACCCGGCCCGCATCGCCGCCCTCGGCATCACCAACCAGCGCGAGACGACCTTCATCTGGGATGCGGAATCAGGCCAAAGCCTCGGCCCCGCCATCGTCTGGCAGGACCGCCGCACTTCCGGCACCTGCGCGGAAATGAAGGCCCAGGAGCCTCGGGTGCGCGAGCTGACGGGCCTGCCTGTGGACCCCTATTTTTCAGCCACCAAGCTCGCCTGGCTGAAAGCCCGGCACCCCGGCCGGCGCCTGGCCTTCGGAACCTCGGACAGTTTCCTGATCCACCGGCTCAGCGGTGAACATCTGACGGACGCCAGCAACGCGAGCCGCACCCAGTTGTTCGATATCCATGGCGGGATGTGGTCCGGCGAGCTCATCGCCCTCTTCGGCGTGGAAGGCGTCGTGCTGCCCCGCGTGGTGCCCAGCGCGGGGGTCTGTGCGCGCATCCGCCGCGCCTCGCCGCTCCCGGACGGCGTTCCCATCGCGGGCATCGCCGGAGACCAGCAGGCCGCCCTCTTCGGCCAGGGCTGCTTCGATGCGGGCCAGGCGAAGATCACCTACGGCACCGGCAGCTTTGTGCTGATGAACACCGGCTCCGTACCCGTGGCGAGCCAGCGCGGACTCCTCGGCACCGTGGCCTGGGACCTGGGCTCAGGTCCGGCCTACGCACTGGAAGGCGGAACCTACGTGGCCGGGGCGCTCATCCAGTGGCTCCGCGATGGCCTGGGCATCATCGCCACGGCCGCCGATGTCGAAGCGCTGGCGGCCTCGGTATCCGACAGCGGCGGCCTCGCCATCGTCCCGGCCCTCGCGGGCCTCGGCGCGCCCCACTGGCGGCCCGGAGCGCGGGGCCTCATGGCGGGGATCACGCGCGGCACCACCAGGGCGCACATCGCCCGCGCGGCCCTGGAAGCCATCGCCCACAGCCAGTGCGACATCCTGGAGGCCATGGCGGCCGAATTGGGCGGACCCTTGAAGGAACTGCGGGTGGATGGCGGCGCCTCCGCCAACAACCTGCTGCTGCAGCTCCAGGCGGACCTGTCCGGGGTCACGCTGGTGCGGCCGAAGCTGCTCGAAGCCACCGCGCTGGGCGCCGCCATGCTCGCGGGCCTCGGCATCGGATGGTGGGAGGGGCCCGGCGAGATGCGGACCGCGCTGCCCGTGGACCGGGAGTTCAGGCCCAGGCTGTCCCGGGCCGAAGCCCTGGCCTCGCGCCAGGCCTGGTCCGCGGTCCGGGACAAGGCTTGATCTCCCCGGGTTGCCTAGAGCGGGTGGGGGAACTCCTGCCCTGGGACCGACTGGTTTTCGTCGGGATGGCTTTCCCGGATTCCGCGGAAGATGTCGAGGTGCAGCAGGAACAGGTCGATGAGCTCCGGATCCAGGTGGGTGCCCCGGCGCTCGGCCATGAAGCTGATCACCTTCTCTTCGGGCCAGGCTTCCTTGTAGCAGCGCCTCTGGCTCAGGGCATCGTACACATCCACCAGCGCGGTGATGCGCGCCTCGATGGGGATCTGCGTGGAATGAAGGCCCTCCGGGTAGCCGCTGCCGTCCCATTTCTCGTGGTGGCAGACCGCGATCTGAGCCCCCATCCGGATGAAGGGCACCGATGAACCCTGCAGGATCTTGGCGCCGATCACGGTGTGGTCCTTCATGAGGACCCATTCCTGCTCCGTGAGGGCTCCGGGCTTCTGGAGGATGCGGTCCGGCACGCCGATCTTGCCGATGTCGTGCATGGGGGCCGCGGCGCGGATGCAATCCACCGCTTCCTCGTTCCAATCCAGAAGGCGGGCGATGGCGGCCGCATAAAGGCCGATGCGCCGGATGTGGGAGCCGGTTTCCGTATCCCGCTGCTCCGAGGCCGCCAGCAGCCTGAAGGAAATCTCGTCCCTGGACTCCCGGATTTCGGCCGTCTGTTCCCGCACCTTCTGGGCCAGCACCCGTTCCCGGTCCCGGTAGTCCAGTTCCAGCATGCGGCGGCGCAGGGCCCCGTTCACCTGGATCAGGATCTCGCGCGCCTTGAAGGGCTTGAGCACATATCCATAGGCGCCTTTTTCGAGGCACTCCAGCGCCAGGTCCGTGTCATCGGCCGAACTCACCATCACGATGGCCAGATCCGGAATCCGGTCCGCCAGCGCGGCCACCAGATCCAAGCCGCTGCGGCCCGGCATGTGCAAGTCGCACAATACGAGATCCACCGAATTGCTGTCCAGCCGCTCCATGGCCTGGTCGAAATCCTCGGCCTCCAGGCATCGGAACCCCTTCTTTTCCAGGATCCGGGAGAGGGCCAACCGGACGAGCGCCTGGTCATCCACCGAAAGAATGGTGGTCCGCTCTGGAACCACCTGGATATCCGACATAGAAGCCTCGTGACCTTTGAAGGGCTGCACTGAAAACATTAACTCAGGGTGTGATCTTTGAGAGGAAATAATCGATGGCTTCCTGGGCCTTCAGGACCGCTTCGTCCAACCTGGTCCACGCCTCGAAGGCGACCTCCCCGGAGGGCAAGTCACCCGCTTTGGCTTTCATCTCCAGCTCCCGGGCCAGGGCGAAGACGATCTGCGCCCCCATCAGCCCCGAGGCGCCTTTCAAAGCATGGGCCGCTTCCATGACCACCGAAGCGTTTCCGGTTTCCAGACCTGTCCGGATCGCCGCCAGCCGCCGGGGCGTTTCAGCCTTGAACAACGCGGCCATCTCCCCCAGCAGCAACGTGTTCCCCTCGTCCAGATCGAGGAGCTGCTGCAGTTTCGACTCATCCAGCAAGGGAAGACCCATAAGGGGATTCTCGCAGTTTTCGATCCTCACGATAGGCTTTCATCATCATGACTCCCGCTGAAACCGCCCTCTCCCTCCTCTTCAAGAAACTCCATCCCCACCTGGAGGACGCCGCCCACGCCCTCGCGAAGGGCGCCAAGGCCAACGAATTGCAGCGGCTGTTCCTCAAGCTGGCCCTGGCCCGGCACCAGGTGGTGGACCTTCTGGAACCCCTGTCCGAAACCGTCGAGGACGAAGCTTTGGCCGACATCCTGGATACCCTGGCGGCCAATCTCATGCCCGTGGGCGAAAACTACCAGCAGAGCCTGATCCTCACCCAGCTTTGCCTGGAGGAAGCCCCGAAGGATCTGTTGCCGCATGCGCCCGCAGGCGCCGTGGAGGCGTCCACCTGGGGTCCGCGCATGACCGCGTTCCTCCAGAAGCTCGAAGACCCGGCCTACCACGCCCAGGCCCGGTGGAAGGATGTGGATGAAAGCATCGGCGAAACCGAAGAGGAGTGAGATTCGACCACGCGGCGGCCGCTGGCCGCGCCGCCTTGCGCACCCTCAGACTTCGGCGATCAGCTCGATCTCGACCTTGGCGCCCTTGGGCAGGGCGGCCACCTGCACGGTGCTGCGCGCGGGCTTGGCATCGCCGAGATGCCCGCCGTACACGGCGTTGAAGGCGGCGAAATCCGCCAGGTCCGTGAGGAACACGGTGGTCTTCACCACCCGCGGCCACGAGGTCCCCGCGGCCGCCAGCACCGCGTCCAGATTCTGCAGCACGCGCCGGGTCTGGTCCTCGATGGGACCGGTCACCATGTCCATGGTTTCCGGGATCAGTGGGATCTGGCCCGCGCTGAAAAGGAATCCGCCCGAGATCTGCCCCTGGCTGTAGGGCCCGATGGCGGCTGGCGCGGCGGGTGTCGAGATGGTCTGCATGGGTGCTCCTCTGGAAAAGCCTACCCCTTCCGGCGCCGCTTCTTCGCCCGCCAGGGCCGGGTGGGCGAGGCGGTGAGCGCGGAGGGGCTGTCGAAAGGCGAGGCCACGGCATCTTCGTGCCCCTGGTCCTCCAGCTCGGTGGTGCCTTCCTCGATCTGCTTCTGCGTCCATTGGGCCGTGCGGTGCAGCAGAGCGGCCAGGCACAGGCTCGCTTCGATGCGGGCGTGGGGCAGGGGTCCGAGCTGCGAGAACACGTCCGGATCCGGAGGGATGGAGCGCGGGATGACGATGTGCGGAAGGTCCGCCGGAAGCGCGTCGAAGGCCTCAGGAGCCACCCGCCGCCACGGATCCACTGAAGCCTCGTGGTGCTTGAGCAGTCCCGGAACCGAGGTCTCCTTTTTCGGCCGGCCCCGCTTCTTGGGGGTCTCTGGCGTGGCCTGGTCCACGAGGGCTTGCAGGGCCTCGAGCACATCGGCCCGGGTCTTGCCGCGCAGATCGAAGAGCAGCCAGGGATCCCGGTCCAGGGCCTCGGCCATCACGTAGCAGACGGCCGCCACGTGCTTGCAGGGGTTGGCCCAGTCCGGGCAATCGCAATGGGTCTGCAGTTCCTTGGGCACCCGTGGATAGAGGCTGGCGCCGGATTCGCGGAAGGTTTCGTCGAGGCCCTGGGGCATCTCCCCCGCCAGCAGCGACGCCACGAAGCGGCTCTCCTGGCTGAGGCGCTGGAAGGCCCGCTCCCATTGGGTTTGCGTGAGGGCGGGAAGCCCCAACGTCACGGTGTAGGTCTTGCGGCCGTGGACGCGGGCTTCGATCAGGCCGGGGCTCACCGTGAAGTGGGACACGGCCCCCTCTTCGGCGTATTTCAGGCCCCGCGGGAGGCGGTTCTCATAGTCGTCGCTCAATTGTTCAAGGCCACGGATCCAGAGCCGTCCCCACCAGGTCGTTCCGAACCGGTTCGCGGGATGCATCACGAGATCACCCCGCTGCGTTTGGCGGGAGCGCGCGGAGTCCTGGCGACGCGCGGTTTGGCGGGTTTGGCGGGCTTGGCCAGCGCCGCTTCCTCCGGCGCTCCGAGGGCAGGCTTCTGCTGGTCGAGAATGATGACCTCGTCGCCTTCGTCGTCGTTTTCGGCAACCGATTCCCCGTTCGGATTTTTTTCATCCGGGTTTGAAACCACCGTCTCAGATGGTTCCCGGTAGGGCTCGGCCATGGGCTCCTGCACTGAATCCGCGGTCACCCGGCGCACCAAGTCCTTGGCGTTCAATCCGTTGCCATTCCCATTGCCATGGCCATTGCCATTGCCGTTGCCCTCTCCCTCCATGATCTCCACGTTGGGATCGAGGCTCACGAGGCGGCGCAGGGCCTCGTCGTCCAGCTCCGTGAGCCAGCCCTCTCCGCTGCCCACCACGCGGTCCGCCAAGTCGCGCTTGCTCTCCAGCATGGCGTCGATCTTCTCTTCCAGGGTGCCCATGGTCACCAGTTTGTGGACCTGCACGTTGCGCGTCTGGCCGATGCGGTAGGTGCGGTCCGTGGCCTGGTCCTCCACGGCGGGGTTCCACCAGCGGTCGAAGTGGAACACGTGCGTGGCCGCGGTGAGGTTCAGACCCACGCCACCGGCCTTGAGCGACAGCAGGAACACCGGCGGCGCCAACGGGTCCTCTTGGAAGGTGCGGACCAGTTCATCCCGTTCGGTGCGGCTGGTGCCGCCGTGCAGGAAGGGCGGCTCGAAGCCCAGCACATCCTGGAGATGGATCTGCAGGCGGTCCCCCATCTCCTTGAACTGGGTGAACACGATGGCCTTGTCGCCGCTCTCGATGACCTCTTCGAGCATTTCCGTGAGGCGGTCCAGCTTGCCGCTGCGGGCCTTGTAGGGCCCCTGGGCCTTGAGGAACTGCGAGGGATGGTTGCAGATCTGCTTCAGGTGCGTGAGCAGCGCCAGGATGCGGCCGCGGCGTTCGATGCCGGTCTTGGCGGAATCCAGGTCCTGCTCCATCTGCTCCACGCGGGCCTGGTAGAGCAGAGCCTGTTCCTTGGTGAGCTGCGTGTAGACCTTCATCTCCTGCTTGTCCGGCAAGTCCTGGATGATGCTGCGATCGGTCTTGAGGCGGCGCAGGATGAACGGCGCGATGCGGGCCCGCAGGTTCCCCGCGGCTTCGGGGTCGCGGTATTTCTCGATGGGCGTGGCGAAAAGGTCCTTGAAGCTCGATTCATTGCCCAGGTAGCCGGGCAGCGTGAAGGCCAGGATGGACCACAGTTCCGAGAGGCGGTTCTCGATGGGCGTGCCCGTGAGCGCCAGGCGGCAATGGCCGCGCAGCTTGCGGATGGCCTTGGCCTGGGCGCTGCCCGCATTCTTGATGGCCTGGGCCTCGTCGACCACCACGATGCCCCAGGTGCGCGGCGCGAAGACTTCTTCCTCGCGGCGCGCCACGCCGTAGGTGGTGAGCACCACCGTGTGGGGCTTGAAGGCCCTCGGCAGTTCGTCGCGGTTGTTGCCGTGGTGCACGAAGACCGGCAGAGTGGGGCCGAAGCGCTCCAGCTCCCGCTCCCAGTTGCCCAGCAGGGAGGTGGGGCAGACCAGCAGCGTCGGCAATCCGGCCTTCGGATTCTGGTGCTGGCGGTGCAGCAGCAAGGCGATCATCTGGATGGTCTTGCCGAGGCCCATGTCGTCGGCGAGGATGCCGCCGAGGCCCAGCCGCGACAACCCTTCGAGCCACGCCAGGCCGCGGACCTGGTAGGGCCGCAACTCGCCGTGGAAACTTTCCGGCTGGCGGATGGGCCGGTCCGGCAGCACTTTCAATTCGTTCAGGGCCGCGCCGAAATCCCCCGCCACTTCCACTTCGATGGCTTCGCTGATGCCCTTGATGTGGGCGGTCCCCGTCAACGCGGCGGCCAGGGCTTCGCCGCGGGTCATGCGCTCGAACCCGGTGCCCCGGCTGGCTTGGATGACGGTGGTGATCTGCTGCAGGGTCTCCGGATCCAGGGCCACCCACTTGCCCTTCCAGGCCACCAGCGGATGCTTGAGGCTCGCCATCTGGGCGAAGTCCTCGATGCTGAGGGCGTCGCTGCCCAGCATCAGGGACCAGTCGGCGCTCACGGCCGTGTCGAGTCCAGGCGGAGCATAGGGATCCATATGTTCGCCGGGCCCGGTGGCGGCCATGTCCCGGGCACCCAGGCGGACCTTGGCGCGCAGGCGCCGCGCGCCGCCGAACTCCGCCAGCTCTTCCGGAATTTCCACCAGGAATCCCGCTTCCTTGAGCTGCTTGGCGCCCTTGGTCAGGAAGAGCCAGGCTTCGGTGGGCAGAAGTTTGAGATCCACCGGACGCTGCCCGGCCAGGGTGCCCTGCAGCGGCGGGAAGAACGGCATGGCCCGCGCCAATCCGCGCAACAGCACCTGGCGGGCCTGCAACACGTCCGGTTCCGCCGAAAGGGCCGCGTCCCAAAGCCGGTCGACGCTGAGGGCGTGGCCATCGGATGTTTCCAGGCCGACCTTGAGGGTCCAGCCTTCTTCGGACAGGCGGTCCGCCTCCTGGATGGCCTCCTGCTTGGGCACCGGCGGCGCCTCAAGCTGCAGGCTGGGCCGGATCCACTGGGTCTGCGCGCTCTCGCCCCATTGCGCCAACTGCTCGCCGATGGTGCGCTCCGTGACGCCGGTGGTGGGAAATTCATTCATGGGATGAGACAGCGCCACCATGAGCCGCTCGTCCCAGGGCAGGCGGTCCCGCTTGTGGCCGCGCAGGCGGTGGATCAGGCCGAGCCGGGGATCCTCGCCGGGCCGCAGGGTGCCTGCCACGAAGCGCACCAGGAAATCCGCGCCGTCTTCCAGGAAGGCCCGCAGGACATCCTCGGCGCTGGGCGGCATGGCCAGGTCGTCGTCCACTTCGAAGGAATCCAGGCAACCCAATTGCAGGCCCTTGGTGAACACCCATTCATCGCCTTCCGGAAAGGCCAGGGCCGACGCAGGCATGGCGCGCGTTAAGGCGTCGAAGGCCTCGCGGTCCGAAGGACTTGTGAAGCTGGTGCCCCAGTGGGCGCGCCAGGGCTGCGAATCAGTGTCGAGGGTCGGCAGGATGGCGCCGCGGATGATCAACGATTGCAGCAGCCTCAGGGCGCTCACCCAGAAGGCCAGGCTTCCGCCCAGCAGCTCCGGATCCGGCGGCAGCGAGGAGAGCCAGGGATAGGCCCGCTGCCAGCGGAGGGGCACCGTGTGCAATTCCATGATGGAGGAATCCGGCAGGAAGAGCTGGGCCTTGGCGGGCGTGAGCCTTTCCTTCCCCTGCAGGTTGCCCGGCAGGGACCGGAGCGTCCTCAGCCAATCGGCCTGGTCCGCTTCCCGGGGCAGGCAGATGAGGAAGCCGCGGTCCGCCGGACGGTACTGGAGGATCGGGCTCATGCGGGCCCCTGGCGGCCGGGCCGTGGGCTGGGGACCGGGCGCGGTAGGCGGTAGGCTGGTGGTGCTGGCTGGAGACCTTCATGAAAATCGGATTCGCATCGGACCACGCGGGGTTTGAACTCAAGGAACGGCTCAAGGCCTGGGCGCTGGCCAACGGCCATGAAGCCCTGGACTACGGGACGGATGGCCTCGCGTCCGTGGACTACCCGGACTTCGCGCATCGCGCTGCGGAAAAACGTCATGAGTGGGAACGCCTCGTGTTGGTCTGCGGTTCCGGGATCGGCATCAGCATCGCGGCCAATCGCCACGTGGGTGTCCGCTGCGCGCTGGTGACTTCCCCCGAGCACGCCGCGCTGGCCAGGCAGCACAATGACGCGAACGCCATCGCTTTTGGCCAGCGGCTAACGGATCCGCTGAAGGCAGAATATTACCTTAAAACCTTTTTGGAAACTTCTTTTGAAGGGGGAAGGCATCAAAAACGGGTGGAGAAGATCGAAACATAGTCATTCTGGAAAATCTCTTAAGGGTATTCATGCGACTCCCCGATCAACTCCGCCCGCTCTCCTTTGAACTGGGCACCCAGGTCCATGCGGATGGTTCCTGCCTGGTAAAACTCGGAAATACCCATGTGCTCTGCTCCGCCAGCCTGGAAGAAAAAGTCCCTGGCTGGATGAAGGGCAAGGGCGCCGGGTGGATCACGGCGGAGTACGGGATGCTGCCGCGTTCGACCCACACGCGCACGGACCGCGAGGCGGCCCGGGGCAAGCAGCAGGGCCGCACCGTGGAGATCCAGCGCCTCATCGGCCGCTCGCTGCGGCAGGCGGTGGATCTGAAGGCCCTGGGCGAGCGCCAGATCACGCTGGATTGCGACGTGCTCAACGCCGATGGCGGCACCCGCTGCGCGGCCATCACAGGCGCCTGGGTAGCCCTGGCTGTCGCGTTGGGGAAGGCCGGGTCAACGCGGCCTTGGTGCGGCAGGTGTCGGCGGTGAGCGTGGGCATCGTGGAAAGCGGCGAAGGCCGCCGGGGCCAGGCGCTGGATCTGGAGTACGAGGAGGACCATCTCGCGGCCGTGGATTGCAACCTGGTGGCGGCGCGGCCCATGGCGGGCCTCGACTTGGAGCTGGTGGAGTTCCAGAGCACCGGCGAGAGCCGCAGCTTCACCAAGCAGGAAGCCACGGCCCTGCTGGACCTGGGTCTCGCGGGCTGCCTGCAACTCATGACCGCCCAGACCGGGGTTCTCAAGTAGGAAAACAGGCGGTTTACAGGCGGATTGTGATCTCCGCCCAGGTTTTGGAATCGGAAAAAGCACCCGTCCAGGCGATACTGGAGTCTGGCTTGAGAAGCCGCTGGAAGACAACCCGCGCTGTTCCGGTTGTTTTGTTACGGCCCCTTTTGCCGGTCCACCATCGTCATGACCAAGCTATTTGGTCGCAACGGCTCAGGCCACTTGGGGATGCTTTATGCGCTACCTGCCCACCGCCGCCGCGGAAGACCGCGCCCTGCTCGATGCCATCGGCGCCAACCGCGCCGAAGACCTGCTCACGGGCGTGCCTGACCATTTGAAATTGCACCGGGCCCTGGACCTGCCCGCCACCTCGAGCGAGCTGGAGGTCCTGCGCGAAATGGAGCGCCTGGCGGGGCTCAACACCCGCTTCGCCGCCAGCTTCCTGGGCGCCGGAGCCTACGCCCATTTCATCCCGAGCGCCATCGACCACCAGATCTCGCGGCAGGAGTGGTTCACGGCCTACACGCCCTACCAGCCCGAGATTTCTCAAGGAACCCTGCAGCACATCTTCGAATACCAGACCCTCATTTGCGATCTCACGGGCCTGGACATGACCAACGCCAGCCTCTACGACGGCGGCACGAGCTGCCTGGAAGCGGCGCTCATGGCCGTGCGCGTGCAGAAGAAGCGCGCCAAGGTGCTGGTGAGCTCCGGGCTGCACCCCCATTACCTGGCGGTGATCCGCGCCGGATTCGCGGCCCACGAGGAATTGAAGCTGGTGGAGGTCGCCCTGAAGGACGGCGTCACCGACCCCGTGGATCTGGCCGCCAAGCTCGATGAAACCGTGGCGGCGGTGCTCGTGGGCTACCCGAATTTCCTGGGGGCCGTGGAAGACCTCAAGGTGCTTTCGGATCTGGCTCACGCGAAAGGCGCGCTGCTCGTCAGCGTGACCCAAGAAGCCATGGCTTTCGGCTGGCTGCAGGCGCCAGGCAAAGTCGGCGCGGACATGGCCTGCGGCGAGGCCATGAGCTTCGGCAACGCCACCAATTTCGGCGGACCCTACTTGGGTTTCCTGGCGGTGAAGGATGCCTTCAAGCGCGAGATCCCCGGCCGTGTGGTGGGCCAGACGCAGGATCTGGACGGCCGCACGGGCTACGTGCTCACGCTCACGGCGCGGGAGCAGCACATCCGCCGCGACAAGGCCACCAGCAACATCTGCTCGAACCAAGGGCTGATCGCCCTGCGGGCCAACATCTTCCTGCAACTGGCGGGCCCCGAAGGCCTGAAGGGCCTCGCGGAACAGAACGTCGCCAAGGCCCAGTACCTGCGGGAGCGACTGCTGGAACTCCCCGATTGGGATGTGCCCTTCGAAGCGCCGTACTTCAACGAGTTCGTCCTGCGCCACACCGGCGACCTGAAGACCATGAACGAAGCCCTTGAAGCCGAGGGCATCCTGCCGGGCCTGGACCTCACGCCCTACGGCCACAAGAACTGTGTGCTCTGGTGCGCCACGGAACTCAACACGCGGACGCAGATCGAACACCTGATCGAAGTGCTGGCGCGGGTTGCGTCGGTTGTCGGATAGATAAAAACACCACGCGGAGGGTAGCGGAGGTGCGGAGGGTAGCTGAGAAAAACACCTTCGCTCAACTCCAATACCCCAGTTCACCCCCACACAATTTCTGCTTTTCTCCGCTTCCCTCCGCCTCTCTGCTCCCCTCCGCGTAGTCGCCTTTTTCAACTGCAAGGAACCTAAAATGTCACTCCGATCCCGCGAACCCCTCATCTTCGACCGCTCGGTGCCGGGCAAGGTGGGCCTCGACCTGCCCAAGCTGGACGTGCCCGCCGCCAAGGACACCCGCCCCGCGCATCTCAAACGCGGGAGCTTCGACGCGCTGCCTTCGTGCAGCGAGCCGGATGTGATCCGCCACTTCACCAAGCTGTCGCTGTGGAACTACGGCCTGGACCAGGGGATGTACCCCTTGGGTTCCTGCACCATGAAACACAACCCGCGGCTCAACGAGAAGACCGCCGCCATCCCCGGCTTCGCGGAATCCCATCCCATGGCGCCCGATGCGTTCGTGCAGGGCAATCTCGCGCTGATCCACACCCTGCAGGAGTGGCTGAAGGAGATCACCGGACTGGCCGCCGTGACACTGCAGCCCAGCGCAGGCGCCGCGGGCGAATTGACCGGCGTGATGCTCATCCGCGCCTACCACGTGAGCCGCGGCGGCAAGCGCCGCGTGATCCTGATCCCGGATTCGGCCCACGGCACGAACCCCGCGACGGCGGCCATGGCGGGCTACGACGTGGTGGACGTGGCTTCCGCCGCGGATGGCACCGTGTCCTTCGAAGACATCACCGATGCGGTCACGGGCCGCGCGAAGAAGGGCCTCCTCTCGGTCATCGCCGAACACAAGGAAGACATCGCGGGCCTCATGGTCACGAACCCCAACACGCTGGGGATCTTCGAGCACCGCATTGATGAAATCTGCAAGCGCATCCACGAAGTCGGCGGCCTGGTCTACATGGACGGCGCCAACATGAACGCCCTGGTGGGCGTGGCCCGGCCCGGGGATTTCGGCATCGACGTGATGCACATGAACCTGCACAAGACCATGTCCACGCCCCACGGCGGCGGCGGTCCCGGCGCGGGTCCGGTGCTCTGCACCGCGGCGCTGGAACCCTTCCTGCCCAAGCCCGTGGTGGTGCGCGACACCGTGAAAGTGGGCGAAGGCGAAGTGCCCCACCACACCTACCGCTGGAATTGGGACCGCCCCCAGAGCATCGGCAAGGTCCACACCTACTTCGGCAATTTCGGAATGCTGGTGCGGGCGCTGACCTACTGCCTGAGCCACGGCGGCGACGGACTGCGCGACGCCACGCTGCGCGCCATCGTGAACGCCAACTACATCCGCAAGGAACTCGAAGGCACCTACAATCTGCCGATCAAGACCGCCACCATGCACGAAGTGGTGTTCAACGATGCCCATCAGACTAAAAACGATGTGACCACCCTGGACATCGCGAAACGGCTCATCGACTACGGCTTCCACCCGCCCACCATCTATTTCCCCACCATCGTGCACGGTTCCTTGATGATCGAGCCCACCGAAAGCGAATCCAAGGAAGAGCTGGACGCCTTCATCCACGCCATGAAAACGATCGCCAAGGAAGCCCAGGAGAATCCCGACCTGCTGCACCAGGCCCCGGTCACCGCGCCCTTGCGACGCATGGATGAAACCACCGCCGCCCGCAAACCCGTGCTGCGCTGGGCGAAAACATCAGGGCCATGGCCCGCGCCCAAGCCTCCCATCGAGCGATTGCGAAATCCCTTCGCGCGCTCGCACTCTCTTTGCCTGAAGCCGAGGAGCACTTCCCCTGGGGCGAGTCCGTGGTGAAGGTACGGGGGAAAATCTTTGTCTTTTTAGGCAGGGCCGAAGAGACCGATATTCTCTCGTTCACCGTGAAACTGCCATCCTCGGCGCCCCTCGCCCTATCCCTGCCTGGCGCTTCGCCCACGGGCTATGGCCTGGGCCGCGCGGACTGGGTGACCTGCCGCTTCGAGAAGGGCATGGCCGTGCCCGTGGATCTGCTGCGGGCCTGGATCCTGGAGAGCTACCGAGCGGTGGCGCCCAAACGGCTGGCGGCGCTGGTGGTGGAAGCCTAGGTAGCGAAGCACGGCCACCACACCTGCCATCCGCAATTCAACCTTCCCGCGGCGCAATCCAGCCGCATCCGGAGGCGATTGCGCGCGGGACGTGAACGGTGTCCCGGGCTGGGCGTTCTCATGGTGGACGGTTCAGGTGAGCCGCCCATTCCAAGGAGAACACCATGAAACCCACTATCCTTCCCACCCTGCTCGTCACTGCCGGGCTCGGCCTTTCGGCCCAGCCGATGCCCGCCCCTCCCCGCCTCGCGACGGTCCTGCGCCAACTGGAATTCAGCGACGCCCAACGGACCGCCCTGCTCGGCATCTTCGCGCAGCACAAGGACGCGCTGATGGTGAAGAGCGCCGCCTTCCGCGATGCCCGCCGGGCGGAAGTGGACGCGGCCCTGGATCCCGCCACCACCGAGGATTCCCTGCGCGCCCTCCATGCCCAGACTTCCGAGACCTTCTTCCAATTGATGCTGGAGACCCGCGCCATCACGCTGGATGGCCGCAGCGTCCTCACCGCCGGACAGCAGGCCCAGCTCAAGTCCCTGCTCTCGGAAGGCCGCGCCCGCATGGACGGCCTGCGGACCTTCGCGTTCGGGCGATGAGAACTGATTCCGGGAAAAGTCAATTCGTCTCGCGTATCGGCAGGGCCGATACCGAGAAGGGCCTGCCACCTCCCCATCACATCCACCTTCCGTTCTCGCCACCGGGCCAACCCGCCTATGGTGGAACGGAGGCTTCATCCTTCAGGAGGCTCCCATGAGCTCGCGCAACCTCACCATCCTCGCCCTGGCCCTCTTGGTCCTCCCCCTGGGCGCCCAGACCAAAAGCAGCTCCAAGAGCGGCCCCAAGGGCGGGTCCGCTTCAGGCAGCGTCACCCAGAAGGGCAACAAGTACAGTGCCAGCGGCACCGCCACCACCGCCAAGGGCAGGACCGCCACGGCCTCGGGCACCGCGGTGGTGAAGCCAGGTTCCGTGAGCGGCGAAGGCAGCGCCACGGGTTTCAAGGGCCGCACCGTCAGCGGCTCCGGCAGCGCCACGAAATCCGGCGACACGGTTTCGGGGCAGGGCACCGCCACCGGACCCAAGGGCAAGACCGCGAGCGCCAGCGGCACGGCCACCAAGACCGGCTCCGGCGTGGAAGCCAGCGGCAGCGCCACGGGGCCCAACGGCAAGACGGGCTCGGGCTCCGTGGAGACCGATAGCGCCAGTGGCACCGCCACCGCCACCAGCGGTTCGGGCAAGAGCAAGACCTTGAAGCGCCGCCGCGGCTGATCCGTGCAGCGCAGCGCTCTCCTCCGTCTCACCGGGGGCCGCTTCCGGCCCCAGCGGTGGGGCGTGCTGCTGCTGTTCCTGGGCCTGCTGCTGCTGCTGCGGGTCGTGCTGGGCGCGCCCTTCATCGGCTTCCAGCCCCAGATTTTCGTGCTGGCTTCCTTGCTGCTGGCAGGCTACTACGCGCTGGCGCCGCTGCCCTGGCTCTGGACCGGCGACGGCCGCATCCGTCCGGCCTTCGCCCGGGGCGCGTTGCAGTCGCTGGTGTGGAATGTCTTCTGGCTCGGCGCGGTGGCGCTGCTCATGCACGGGCTCCGGAATGTCCTCAACTCCGCGCAGCCCGCGCCGATGGTCGCGCTCATCCGCCCGGCCTTCCTGCACATCCCGCGCGAGCTGCTGCTGGTGGGCGTGAACCTGCCCTTCGCGTTCATGGTGGGCTGGCTCATCGCCGAAGGGGACGCCGCGGACCGGGAGCGGGCTGACGCCGAAGCCACGCGGCAATCGCTCCTGGAAGAAACCCGCGCCGCCCAGGCCCGCGCGCTCCAGGCGCAACTGGATCCCCACGTGCTGCACAACGCCCTGAGCGCGTTGGCGGAGCTGGTGCGGGAGGATCCCGTGCGCGCGGAAGAAGCCCTGGTGGGCCTTTCGGATCTCTACCGGCGCCTCACCCGCTACGGCCAGCAGCCGCGGGTCCGCCTGGGCGAGGAGCGCATCCTGCTGCAAGACCTCCTGGCGCTGGAGGATCTGCGCCTGGGCCCGCGGTTGAAGGTGGTCTGGAATTGGCCCCTGGACCTGGATGATCTCGAACTGCCGCCCCTGCTAGTGCAGCCACTCGTTGAAAACGCGGTGAAGCACGGCATCGCGCCCCTGGCCGAAGGCGGAGAACTTCGGTTGGAGGCCGCGCGCGAGGCTGCGGGCGCGCTCCGCATCACCATCGCCAACACCGGGCTTCCCTTCGACGCTTCCGCCCTGGACGGCACGGGCCTCGCCAACCTGAAAGCGAGGCTGGTCCTGCTGGATCCGGCGGCATCGCTCATCTTCCGCAGCGAAAACGGCTGGACCTACGCCGAGCTGCGCCTGCCTCTGGGAGCCCACCCATGACGCCGTTTCGCGTGGCGGTGGCCGAGGACGAGCCGCTCAATCAGCGACGCCTCGTGCGCCTCTTGGAAGAGGCCGGATGCGAAGTGGCGGCCGCCTTCGGCGACGGCGCTTCGCTGCTGGAGTGGCTGGCGGACGGGCCGTCCCTGGACGCGCTCTTCCTGGACATCCGCATGCCCGGCGCCAGCGGACTCGAGGTGGCTTCGCGCATTGGGCCCGGCCTGCCGGTGGTCTTCGTCACCGCCCACGGCGAGCACGCGGTGGAGGCCTTCGAGGAGGCCGCCGTGGACTACCTGCTGAAGCCCGCCACGTCCGCCCGCATCGCCAAGTGCCTGGACCGCCTCCGTTCCCGCAAGGCCCTGGACCCGCCACCGGCCTCCGCTCCGAAGGGCACGCGCTACCCCGTGAAGGCTGGCGGCGGCGTTGTCTTCCTGGATCTGGCGCGCACCACCCACTTCGAGGTGGTGGACGAAGTGGTGTTCGCCTTCGCCGCGTCGCCTGGGGCGAGCGCCCAGCGCTTCGAGACCACCTGGAAAAGCCTCGGCGAAGTGGAGCAGGCCTTCGCGGGTTGCGGTCTCCTGCGCCTGCACCGCCATCTCCTGGTGCGCCCCGAAGCCGTGCTGGGCCTCCGCGCCGCCACCAATGGGCGGATGCTCGTGACCCTGCCCGGCGGCGTGGAGCTGGAATCCAGCCGCGGCGCCACGCCCAAACTCAAGGCGCGGCTGGGGCTGGGGTGAGCGTCGTTCATACTTGAACGCGGCTCCGCATCGGCCCATCTCGGACGCTTCCATGAAGAAAATCGTCATCCTCGTCGGCCCCAAGGGCGCGGGCAAATCCACCATCGGCCAGCTCCTCGCCACGGAGCTTGGACTGCACTTCCTCCGGGTCGAGCCGCTCTTCCTGCGGGTGCGGGCCGAGCTCGGCGCCTCCCACCCCGACTTCGAGCCGCGGGGCCTGGCTTCCGTGCTGGCGAGTGTGAAGGAGGCCCTGTCGCTTCACGAGGCCGTGTGCATCGAATCCACCGGTGCCTCGACCCATCTCCCCGGGTTCCTCGACGAGGCTTCCGGCCTGGGACAGGTCCTCCTCGTCCGCGTCCTGGCGCGGCCAGACCAGTGCCTTGAGCGCATCCGCACCCGGGACACGTCCATCCACATCCCGGTCTCCGACGACCAGATCCAGCGGATCAATGCCCTCGCGGCCCAGGTCGACCTGCCCTGGGCGGCGCAGCTCGACAACCGCGGCGCCTTCGATCCACCCGGCATCTGCCGCACGATCTCTGCCCTGCTCGCGGATCGCCAGGCACCGTCAAGTCCGGTTTGAACGCTGGATCGGGGCGCAGAGGATTTCACGCCAGCCCCCTTAAAATCGTTCACGGCTGCAGCGTGGCCACAATGTCCTTGAAGAGCGCGTTCACGCGAGGCGCGGCTTGCGGATCGCCATAGGCGCCGGCGGTGATCACGACCGTCAGATCCAGCTCCGGCACCACGAACAGGCGCTGGCCGCCATTGCCGAAGGCGGCGCTCCAGGCGAGGCTCCGGCCTTGCCATGCCACGTTGCCCAGCCACCACTGGTAGCCGTAGTGAAAATCGGCGATGCCCGTGCTGATTCGCGGTTGCAGCGAGGCTGCGATCCACTCCGCCGGAACGATCTGCCGTCCTCGCCAGCGTCCATGATCCAGCACCAGGCGGCCGAGCTTGGCCATATCGCGCGGGCGCATGCGCAGCCCGGTGAACGCCATGGGTCGGCCGTGCAGATCCGCCACCCATTCCCAATCGCTGATGCCCAGCGGCTCGAACAGGAATTGGCGCGCGAATTCTTTCAAGGGAGTTTTGGTGGCCCGGGCCAGGATGTCCGCCAGAACCGCCGTGCCGCCGCTGTTGTAATTCCACACGCTGCCGGGCGGGGCCGCGATGGGACGGCCGAGCACATAGCGGGTGGGCGACCATTTCCAGTACAGGCGATGCTCGCAATCGGGGCCATTGCCGCCCTCGCTCCAGTCGAGCCCGCTGCTCATGGTCAGCAGGTGCTCCAGGGTTATGGCCTTGCGTTCGGGTGCCGCCAGATCCGCGTATTCCGGATAGTAGGCCAGCGCCGGGGCCGCCAGCTCGCCGAGCTTGCCCTGTTGCTTGGCGATACCCAGAAGCAGGCTGACGACGCTTTTCCCCACGGAGCGCGTGTCGTGCAACGTGGTTGGCCCAAACTCCCGGTTGCGGGCGATGGGGGAGTAGACCGACCGGTCCTTGCCCCGGCGGTATAACTCCGCGACCAGGCGGCCGTGGCGTTCGATGATCACGCCATGCAGGTTGTTCTCGGCGTTCATCCGGCTCGCGAGCAGCGCGCGCAATTTCGCCGCGTCAAAACCGGATTTCGACAGCTCCGCGCTTTCCCACCCATCGCCGATGATGACTGGCGCCGCATAGTCCGCTCCGGGCGTCTGGCCAAGCAGAGGAAGCACCATCAGGGGCAAGACGAGCAGCCACGACGAAAGCGCGAGGGCGGCCCGTGTGACAACGCTGCTTCGTGGCTTCACCAATGTCTCCCGGATGTGTTGCAGTTCGCACCTTGGACCCAACGAGGAAGGTCAACCAGCCCGGTCTTGATCCAAATCACGACAGTGTGGCGGAAGATACGCCCAGTTACGCCCGGGTTGGACAACGGGTTAGGCGGCTCGCCCAGCCTTATTTCCAGGCGCCCAGGAGACGGCGCAGGATGATGAGCTGGCCCACATGGAACGCGTTGTGATCCGCCACCAGCAGGAATTCGCGGAGGTAGGTCTGGCCCTCGCCGTGCGGGATCTTGGCGAAGAGGTCGAGGGCCGGATCGGCCAGCAGTTTTTCGAGGCTCCGGCGGTCGGCCCGCACTGCGGCGATGCTCTGCTGCCAGGCCTTGGGCGTGGGCGGTACGGGCGACTTGGGCCAGTAGGCTTCGGGCCACTTCGGGGCGCGATAGGCGGGATCCACGCAGAAATCTAGGATGTCCCGCTGCCCCAGCCGCAGATGTTCCAGCAGTTGCCACGCCGAATAGGGCAGCCCCTGCGGCTGCACGCCCCGCAGGCGCGGAGGCAGGCCCTTCACCGCCGTATCGAAATCCACGTGGGCATCCTGCCAGTTGAGCAGCGCTGCAAGGTGTTTCCGGAGGTTGTCGGGGGTGGTCATCAACTTATTCGCTCCATGTGTGATGTGGCTTCAATGGACTGGTGTGAAGAAGGAGCCCCCTTCTGAAAACCTGCTGAAAATGGTTAAACAGCCCAACGCATACGAGGTTGCTTGAACAGGGCTAGACATTAATTCAGCGACATAGGAGGAGGTGTTTCCTTGTAGTAAACAACCTCAGCTTCACTAATGCGCTGACTAGCTTCTTCTGACGTAAGAACCCCCTCGTCAACAAGCCAATGAAATTTATTGATTTCGTTTTGCAGCGAGGTATCGTGATCAATTTCGCCGTAATGTGATAATAAATATTGTTTTTTGCGTTTAAATATTTCATTAATTATTTGATCGTGTTTTTTCCCATCTTGAATTATAAAAACACTACCGCTTTCAGCTTTATAAACCGTGTAGGAAACTTTCGTTAGTCGAGATAAAACAATGCAAGCAAGTCCAATCATGAGCCAAAAACCTGTACCCCTAATTGTATTATTAGCATATAAAGAATAACCAATTTGAATGATTCCGAGCGCACACCATAAATATCCAACATTCTTCAACCATTGATTTTGTTCGATTGCTATCGAGTGCTTTTTGGGGAACTCAGAGTATGGAATATCAGCATCACCAGACCCCGTTTTATCGAGATAGTGAAAATTTATTGTGTCTTGGCCAAAGGTAAATGTATGTCTGTTGGACATCTTCTTCTGCTCAATTTTCAACATGGATCCTTCCTCTGGAATTTCCGGGACGAGGGACTATCGAGGAAGGTTAACAGACCTAACATCAACGGCCTTGCGGGAATCGCGATCACTCCTCCACTTTTTCCACAACGATGACCATTCGGGTGGCCACCGCGGCGAGCGCGCCCACGGCGGCGAAGATGGGCAACAGGGCTACGCCGACGAGGCCCCAGGTCAGGGGAATCTCCATGTACACCTTGCCTTCCTCGTTTTTCAGGATGATGCGGCGCACGTTCCCGGCATGGATGAGCTCTTTCACCTTCTCCAGGACTTTGCCGCCTTCGAGCTTGAATTCTTCAGTGCGTGGGGGTTTGAGGTCGTTCACGGGATCCCTCCGGGATGAAAACGGGCCATGCCATGGGTATCCGCAGGTAACGCACGGCGGTTTATGCATGGCATGACGCAACACTTCTCCCGTTGCGGTGGTTCGGGGCGGGTGCGCTAAACCGACCGAAGCCAGAAATGTAAATACCTCAGTATCCGTTTTTATATTCATCGAAAGGTTTGATCATGCGTTCACCGGAACCCCCCTCCACCCCGGTCGCGCGGCCCCAATCCGGATGGCTGCGGCGATGGACCCGGCGAACTTTTATTGGAGTGATCGGCCTGTTCGTCACGTTGATCGCCGTCGGTGCGGCGTATCAGGCATTGGGCCAACGTCGCGACGCCCACGATTACCCGGCGCCCGGAAAACTCGTGGATGTGGGCGGATATAAGTTGCACCTACACAGTTCCGGTGCCGGTGCGATTCCGGTGGTGCTGGTGGCTGCGAACGGCGGCGGGGTGCTGGATTGGTACAAGGTCCAGCCGGAGTTGGCGAAATTCACGCAGGTGGTCAGCTACGATCGCGCGGGCATGGGCTGGAGCGAAGCCAGCCCCGAGCCCCACAGCAGCGCGCAGATTGTCCAGGAGTTGCACACCCTGCTGGGCAAGGCTGGCGTTAAGGCGCCGTACGTGCTGGTGGGGCACTCCCTGGGCGGGCTCCACGCGCAGCTTTACGCCATGCGGTACCCGGACGAGGTGGCGGGCCTGGTGCTGGTGGATTCTTCCCACGCAGACATGGCCAGCCGCAAGGAATTTGTTCCGAAAGCCTTTACCATGTCCACCCTCGTCCGGGTGGTGGGATCGCTGGGCGTAGTCCGGCTCCTTAACGGTCTGAATGATCGGGCCAATCTTCGCAATGCCAGCGAGGCGGGCCCCGGCTTTGTGCCCGAAATCGAGCAGGAAAGCTCGAGGATCTATTCCCACACGGGAACCCTGGTCGCCATGGCGAAGGAGTTCGCCTCCTTGCCGGTCAGCGCCGCCCAAGTTCGCGCCGCAAACCTGCACCTGGGCGACAAGCCGCTGGTTGTCTTGACCCGCAGCGGGGAGCCGAATCCCACCCCGGAACGCAGGGCCATGGAAACCACCTGGATGGCGTGGCAAGCGGATCTGGCCAGCCGATCACACAACGTGAAGCACATGATCGCCGAACACTCTGGCCATTTCATCCACCAGGATCAGCCGGACCTGGTGGTGACGGCCATCCAGCAGACGGTGCTGGCGGCGCGCGACAAGACCAAGCTCTCGTGACGGTGGGGGCCCGGAAGGTGCCGGCACCTAAAAGGGAAAAACGTTAATGCTGAGACCTAACGTTGAATTTAGTAGGTTGTCCGCTGCAATGCCTTTTTGGGCTTAAACTTTTGGGACCTTGTTGCTGTTAAAACATTCAGGCAGCGCGGGAGCTCCTTCATTTATTATGCGGCCTCGGTGAACTCTTTCTACAAATTCACGAAGTTCAGTAAGCCGCTCATCATTCAATGAAATAGAAGAAAGTAGTTTAGTTACAAACTTTGGTCCATGCGAACCAATTTCTGGACAAAAATTTTCAATCTCTCCGACAGGAACTAAGTATATTCCTAAATTTTCTAATGCCGTTCTTAGTAAACTAAAATCGCGCTGTGCATCCCCTTTAGGTATCGCCCTCACACCGTATTGTTTAACCTCACACCATGGTTTGCCTTGCTTCATTAGTTCAATAATATCTCCTTTAGGAAGGTCGTCATCATTTGAGCTGCCAAGCACAGAAATAATCTCAGCCTTGATCTGTGGAATGGTCTTCGGTTTATTGCCGCCTCTTACTGCCGCATCAACCCGTGTCCACATAGGATCAATATCGGTCCAACTCCCGCCGAATGCTTCCACTGAAGACTGAACCAGTGACCGTTCAGAAAGGAAATCAATGTCAAAAACGGCTTTCACTGGAACACCAATCTGGCGCAGTACTTTAGCAATTTTTGGAATTCCGTGTTTGCCACCAGTTGGGACATAAGCGGTATTGACGTCTCCCCTAGCTCAGGGCCACTGATAGTGGGAGTTCAGGGTTGAAAAGGATCTCGCTGGGATTTGCGGAGGGAGCCGTAGGCGACCGGAGCGAATCCCAGCGGCGCGCGGCTTCGGCAGGGGTAAGTCCGCCGAGGGGGCCGTGGGGTCTGAGGTGATTGTAGTCGTGTCGCCAGGCCTCGGTGATGCGGCGGGTTTCCTGGAGGCTTTGAAACCAATGTTCGTTCAGGCACTCGTCGCGGAACCGCCCGTTGAAGCTTTCGCAGGTGCCGTTCTGCATTGGCTTTCCCGGCTGGATGAAGTGGTGTCGGATCTTCCTCTGGTAGCACCATTGGTCGAGCACCCGGCTGACAAACTCGGGTCCGTTGTCCGTGACCATCACCTCTGGCTTTCCCCGCTCGTGGATGATTTGATCCAGGACCCGAGCCACTCGCAGGCTCGGCAGGCTGGTATCCACTTCGATGGCCAGGCACTCGCGGGTGAATGTGTCGATGACATTCAGCGTCCTCAACACCCGGCCATCCGCCAGGGCGTCGGAGGTGAAGTCCATGGCCCATTGCTCATTCGGCCTGGACGGGTGCTGCAGTTCCTTCCTTGGGCATCCTTTCAGCCGCTTTCGAATCCGTTTCCTCACCGAGAGTCCTTCTTCCCTGTAGAGGCGGTACGTCCGTTTGTGGTTCACCAGAAACCCCTCCCGCCGGAGCAGCAGGTGCAGCCGTTCGCAGCCGAACCGCTTCCGCTCCGCCGCCAGTTCCAGTAGCCGCTGGCGCAGCTCGGGCCAGTCCCTCCGTCGGGACCGGTACTGATAGCTGGATCGCCCCATCTGAATTACCCGGCAGGCCCGGCGCTCGCTCATCTGAAGATCCGTCCGTAAATACTGAACGGCCTTCCTGCGATCCCCGGGCCTCAGAATTTTTTTATGAGCAGGTGCCTCAACCCCTGATTGTCGAGCGTCAGCTCCCCAACCAGTTGCTTCAACTTCCGGTTCTCATCCTCAAGAACCTTCAGCTTCTTTGCATCGGCTACGTCCATGCCGCCGTACTTGGCCTTCCACCGATAGAAGGTCTGTTCGCTCACGCCAAGCTTCCGGCAGATCTCTGCCGTCGTCCTCCCAGCCTCATGCTGCTTCAAAGCCAGGATGATCTGCTCCTCGCTGTATCTACTCGTTCTCAAAGGGTCCTCCAAAGGGGGAGGACTCACATTATCCTTGGCCCAGTTCTATGGGGAGACGTCAGTATCTTGCCACTGATCATCTGAATTAATTGCCAAATGATCTGCTATGGAATTAATTAACCTACAATCACTGTCATCTTCACAAATAATGGTTTGTTCGTGGAATATTCCTTCCAACGCGTTCGAATAACGTAAGTCAGGTTTTTCCCAAAGTTCTTTCACAATTTCAGCAGAGGCCTCTGAAACAATATTTTTATCGTGTTGTCTTTGAATCCTAAGAATTCGAACATTTCCACGTGTTCCCTCTAGAAAACCACGAAGAATATCACTGCTATGTGTAGCAACAATCAGTTGTCCTCTTACCTCAGATGATAGTGTCTCGCCCAATTTTCGCATTTGCGGCGGATGCAGGAAGGCTTCAGGCTCATCAATCAATGTGATATCAAGATCAGTGACAATTGCCTCGAAAAGGATACCTGCATAACTTTTTATCCCGTCACCTTGTTTATCTAGAAGCGGGTTAAATCGAACTGCTTGGACATATGAGTCGCCAACCCGATCAACTGCTCCTTCAATCCTTGGGAGGTCACCGACATGAATTGGAAGGCGATTTCCTCCTCGAAAATCAAACATTAGATCCCTTCCAAAAGCACGCCTAAAAAGGCAACTTATTTTTTTCATCAACACTTCGTCATCGTAGAGAATATGTTGAGGCGTTGATTTTTGATCACCAGGTGAAATACTGAGCTGCTGATTGCAAATGGTCAGACGATCATTCGCATTGATATTTTTAATAAATCCTGCAGCAAGCCCATGTACGAGATATTCTTTGCCCCAAAATAGAGTATGCTGTTCTGGTAATTGCCAGTTCTTGTATCGATAATTAGTCATTACATATTCTGCATTTTCTTCGAGAAACTGCTTGAGGTCATCAGAGGTACCTACTTTTTCGATTTCAATATCTGTTACTACTGTCGTTCGTTCTTTTTTCCCGCTTTGACAAATGGTCAATATTTCGCGTAGTGACTGGGATTTTCCGCTATTATTTGGTCCCACGAGGATAATTTTTTCGTTTGCATTTAACTTAAAGCTATCTCCACTGGAAAAAATTAGTTTAGATATTGAGACTGCGGGTTTTATGGTCAAGATTAATTACTCCTTTACATAGCAATTAAATGAAATGTTTTTTTCTTTCAAATTATACGCGAAATCCTTTTGATGCCTAACGAATAAAGCTGACCGGCCCGAACGTGAGCCGTCTGTTTACAACATGACGGAAGATACCAACGATTGGTTCGGGTTGCATGAGAGGTTAGGCAATTGCGTATTGAGATGTTTTTCAATATCCTCGCAATAGCCTAGAACATCACTGGTTGTGCATTCTGAAGCCTCGGACATAGTAATCACCGTTCCGTCAACTAGTCGAATATGCATTGAACCATTGACCATACAGAATTCATACCCTGGGCGGCAAGATCGGAAGCGTTGCCGAAGCGCCCTGAGGCCAGTTAGAAGGCCAAAACTATTGGTCAAGCGAAAGACATATCGTGAACAGCTCTCGCTATAAACACACGTACGGCGCTTCTTTTCTGGCCATATTAGCCAGTAAATTCTGATGGCGCCGATTAAGAGGAACTTCATCTACGGAACACAATCATGGAGACTGAAACAGTTCGTGAAGGCGAGGCGCCAAACCCGAAACACCCGCTACTGCCTGCGATGTTCGTCTCGACGCTTTCGAGTCGAACGTATTCCCATCGTTCTTCCGCATGCTGAGTTATCAGTGACTGAAGCTGGGCGGCTGCTTTGCCAGCGCCGTCATTCTGTGTGATTGAAGCTGCGAACGGTACGACTCTGTATTCCATGGTTGATTCTCCTGTTGTTACCTAACATTGAAAGTGAATAAGAGCAACCGAGAGCCGAATATCTTCAGCATGACGGGATGGAAATCTCCTCATGAAACACCGTCTTGGAGCAGGCGACGACAGAATTTCCCGAACGGTGGTTTCTGAGGGGTGGACGGTTGTAGCCGCCCAGCCCCTTACCAATCCAATAAGCATGTAAGCGGGGCCTAACCTAGAACTATGCGCTTGGCTTCTGAATATCCACCTACATCACCGGAATAAGATGTATCGCCGTGGCCTTGATCATGGCGAGGGCGGAGTCGCCTTCTTGTAGGGCCAGATCCTCGCAGGCCTTGGTCGCGACAGGGGCTTCCAGGGTCTCCGCGCGCGAAATCAGATCTCCGCAAAGAAGGCTGCGATGTCGCGGGCAAGGCGCTCGGGCTCTTCGGCGGCAGCGAAATGCCCGCCGCTCGGCATGGAGGTCCACCGGCGAACGTCGTACAGTCGCTCCGCCCATTCCCGCGGCGGGCTTCCCTCGGACACATGGTTGTTGTCGAAGTTGGCAAAGCCCGCGGGTACCTGCACACGATCGCCAGATTGAATGTCCGCGCCAAACCACCGGTTGTCGAAGTAGTCACGCATCGAGGGGGTGATGGTCTCCGTGACCCAGTAGAGCGTGAGCATCGTGAGGAGAAAATCCTGTGAAAAGTGCCTATCGAGGTCGCCGCCGGAGTCGCTCCATGCGCGCCACTTTTCAAGAATCCAAGCCGCGAGCCCGGCAGGTGAATCGTTCAGCGCATAGCCGAGTGTTTGGGGCCGCGTCGACTGGATGGCGGAATAGCCCCGCTCGACCTCATCCCATTGGCGCACGTGGGCAACGTAATTGCTTTCGGCTTCGGTCAATGGCCGCGTCCCTTCGCCTGTTGGCGGCCAGAGTTCCATCGTGGTCAGATGGATGCCGATCATGGGCGCCGGATTCTCGATGGCCATGTAGGTGGCGACTCCCGCACCGAAATCTCCGCCTCCGGCCCCATATCGCGCATAGCCGAGTCCGTGCATGAGCTCATGCCACAGCCTGGCAACGGTGCCGTAATTTGCCTGGGCCGGCCGTTCCGAGAAGCCGTACCCCGGCAGCGAGGGAATGACGAGGTCGAAGGCCGGACCGTCGATGCCGTGGGCTTTCGGGTCGGTCAAGAGGGGCACCAGCGGCAGGAGTTCGAGAAAGGAGCTGGGCCATCCATGGGTCAGGATCAAAGGGATGCCATTCCCCTCCCGTGCCCGTTCGTGGACGAAGTGAATGTGGATCCCGCCAAGCTCAGCGCGAAAGTGCTTGAACGAGTTCAGCCGACGCTCCTGCGCCCGCCAATCGAAACCGTCGGCCCAGTAGCCAAGCAGGCGCTTCAGGTACGCGAGGTCGGTCCCCTGCGCCCACGCAGCGCCGGGCGCCTGACCAGGCCAGCGCGTGTGTTGAATGCGCGTCCTGAGGTCGGATAGAACCTCATCTGGAACACGGATCGTAAAAGGAGTGATCTGCATCGGCTTGTTCTGCTTACTCATGAAATCGGCTGTGTTCCTGTTGCTACGTGGGCGCTGCGCTGGACATGATCGGCCGAAGACCGCCCGCCTGACGAACAACGTTAACCGGCCCAATCGAGAGCCGAAGGTTGAAAGCATGAAGGCAGTCGCACACGGTTGGGCCCGGGTTGAACGAGTGGTTAGGCGCCACCGTGATCACTGCCGGGTAAGAACCACATGGGTGGCGAGTGGCGAGCTTTCGTGGCGGGTACAGGCGTAGCCCAAGGCAGGAAGGTTGGTTCCTTCAAAGAGTCTTTCACCAGCGCCAAGCAGGACAGGCGCAATGGCGATGTGCAACTCGTCGATCAGGCGCTGGCGAAGATACTGTTGAATGACGTTCACGCCGCCGCCAAGACGGACATCCTTGCCTTGGGCAGCTTCGCGAGCCTGCGCCAGGGCGGCGGCAATGCCTTCCGTAACGAAGTGGAAGGTCGTTCCCCCTTCCATGACCAGCGGTGCGCGTGGGTGGTTGGTCAGCACGAACACCGGGACGTGATAGACCGGGTTCTCGCCCCACCAGCCCCGCCAGCTCTCATCAGGCCAAGGCCCGCGAACCGGCCCGAACATGTTCCTGCCGAGAATCCAAGCCCCGATGTTCTGAAAGCCTCGAGCGGCAAAGTCTTCATCAATGCCCGTTCCTCCGCCATCGCTACCGAACAAGTTCTTCTGAAATGTTCGTGTGGAGAGGGCCCAGCCATGAAGCGAGGTGCCGCCCACGCCGAGTGGGTTGTTGATGTCTTGGTCTGGGCCAGCGCCGAACCCGTCGAGTGAGATGGTGAAACTTTCTACACGAAGCTTGGACATGGCGATTCTCCTGGCTACGAGCGAAAACCAAAGGTGGATTGTGGCGTCAAACGAATGAAGCTAACCGGACCATCCGCGGCTGAAGCGATTGGCAGAGAGCGGGAGAAGGGGTTGCCCGGACGCAAGGACCTGGCCGCTTGCGGCTGGATCCGAGGCGAGCGGAGGGTTAGGCGCGGGTTCGTTCCATACCATCTTGGATCGCACCCTTTAGAATTTCCAAGTCAATATCCTTGAGCGCCTTGAACTTGATGCAGTACCCCGTGATGCTAGCCTTTCCGATCGCGTGCGCGTACTTTTCTTGCAAATACTTCTTGTCGTCAATCCCCATGACGTAGACCGACAGACCCGCTGAGTTCGCGCTAATACCTGTTTGATAAAATTCTTTGATTTTCCCATCAGCGTATTTTTTGCTCAGCGTGCCATAACCTATGCTTGGGTTGGACACGACCTTGCCGCTTTCGTCTTTGCCGTCGAGAAACCAGAGTTTGCAACCTGGATTCATCTCCAGAATGGCGCCATGGATCCTCCGCATGTCGGACTGCTTAGGCTCTGGTATCGATTCGAGATAGCGATTGATCTGATTATCTAGTGCCATCGTACGCCTCCGGGGAGATTGGTCACGCGCCTAGCCCAGAATTATGCGCTCGGCATCTGAACATCGGCCTACATCACCGGGATGAGATGGATCGCCGTGGCCTTGATCATGGCGAGGACGGAGTCGCCTTCTTTCAAGGCCAAATCCTCGCAGGCCCAGGTGGTGACGAGGGCTTCGAGGGGGAAGCCGCAGTCCAGGTGCAGGCGCACCAGCGGGCCCTTGGGCTCCAGGCCGGTAGATCGTCACGAGGCGGCTTTGTCGGTTCACTTTTTAGCCCATTCGATCAGAGCAAGCTGAGCGGCCTGGTTGACCGAAATCCCAGCAGCTTTCGCCTTGCTGGTGAGGGACTGCCAAACACTGTCCTGCACCCTTAGAGAGTGCGGTTGGGTGGGTTCGATGGAAACACCCTTGGGTGGGCGGCCAGGCCGGGTGAGGCGGCCCATAACTTGAGGGCCGTAGTTCTTTTCAGCCCAGGCGGATTCTTTCTCGAAATTGGCTTCGAGGTCGGCCGGTGTGGGGCGTTTTCGCGTGGTCATGGGGTCCTCCTTTGGCGAATGCGAATGGGAAAGGCTGTTATCGGATAAGGCCCATCATCTGTTTCAGCGAAAATGACTCGGATCAAGCGGTCTGAGGAAGTCGTGCCCTCACCCACAAATCGATAAGGTTTGTCGCTTGCACTGGTGGCCCAATCCTGGGCATCAAAAGCGGATTCGACCTCATCCGAAGACAGGCCGTGGGCTTGAATCTTCTCCAGGTTGCGTTGTCCCCAGACAAGCCGCATGAAGCCCTCCGACAATTAATGTATCACAATTACAATAGTACGCAAGAAGCCTGAGAAATTATTCCTTCGGGCGCCTAGCCCCGAAGCTGCTTTCATTGGCAGGAAATCGGCCTACATCACCGGAATCAAATGGATCGCCGTGGCCTTGATCATGGCGAGGACGGTGTCGCCTTCTTTCAGGGCCAGATCTTCGCAGGCCCAGGTGGTGACGAGAGCTTCCAGGGGGAAGCCGCAATCCAGGTGCAGGCGCACCAGGGGGCCCTTGGGTTCCATGCCGGTGATGGTCGCGCGGAGGCGGTTGCGGGGGGAGGAATCCGCGTGGATATCCCGCTCCACGGCGACGCCTTCGCCACGGATGCAGGCGTGGACCCATTCCCCGAGGGGATAGCCGGAGGGATCCGGCGCCAGCAGCTCCGCGGTGCCCGCCAGCAGGCGCACCAGGCCGCCTTCGCGGCCCAGCACCCGCGCCTTCACCACGGTGCCGATGCCCAGGGCTTCGGCCAGGGCGGGTGTGCGCGGCCGCGTGAAGACGTCCGCGGGCGGGCCCTCCTGCTGAATCTCGCCATCCTGCATCATCAGCATCTGATCCCCCAGGAGGATGGCTTCGTCCCGGTCGTGGGTCACCAGCAGCACGGGGATCGCCATCTCGCGGAACACGCGGCGCAGATCGTTCCGCAGGGCCTCCCGCGCCGGGCGGTCCAGGGCCGAGAGGGGTTCGTCCAGCAGCACCAGGCGCGGCCGCCGGATGAGCGCGCGGCCCAGGGCCACCCGCTGCCGCTGGCCGCCGGAGAGCTCGCCGGGCCGGCGGTGTTCCAGCCCGCCGAGGCCCAGCAGCTCCACCATGGCCTGCACGCGGAGGGCGCGCTCCAGGCGCGAGATGCCCGCCAGCGGATAGGCCAGATTGCCTTCGGCGCTCAGGTGGGGAAACAGCGCGCCGTCCTGGAATACGAACCCCAAAGCGCGCTTCTGCGGTGGCAAATGCAGGCCGGAGGTTGCATCGCACCAGGCATCGCCATCCATGCGGATGTACCCTTTGTCGGGCCGCTCCAGACCCGCGAGGCAGCGCAGCAGCGTGGTCTTGCCCGAACCCGAAGGCCCGAACAGCACCGTGACCTTGGGTTCATCCATAGACAGCGTGAAGGCCGCCTTGATCACCGGGCCATTCGCGAAGCTGCGCTCGAAGGCGCAGTCCAAGATTCGGCTCATGGGAAGAGCCTGACTTTGCGCAGGCTGTAGGTCAGCACCAGCACCACGAACGAGATGCCCAGCAGCAGGCCCGAGGTGCGCATGGCCGCGGTGTAATCCAGGGATTGCACCTGGTCGTAGATGGCGATGGAGACGGTGCGCGTGGCGCCCGGAATGTTGCCGCCCACCATCAGCACCACGCCGAATTCGCCCAAGGTATGCGCGAAGCTGAGCACCAGGCCCGTCAGCACGCCCGCCCAGGAGAGCGGCAGCACCAGCCGGAAGAAGGTCTTCATTTTTCCCGCGCCGGAACAGGCGGAGGCTTCCAGGATGCGGGAGTCCACCGACGCGAAGGCCGCGCTGAAGGGCTGCACCGCGAAGGGCAGGCTGTAGAGCACCGACGCCACCAGCAATCCCGAAAACGTGAAGGGCAGGCGATGGCCGAAGATCCGCTCGCAGAGCGCACCTAGAGGGCTCGATGGCCCCAGCGCGATGAGCACGTAGAAGCCCAGCACCGTCGGCGGCAGCACCAGCGGTAACGCCACGATGGCTTCGATCACGGGCTTCCATCTTCGCTTGGAAAACGCCAACCAATACGCCATCGGCATCCCGAGGACCACCAGCACCAGCATGGTGGCGAGGGAGAGCTTCAGGCTGAGGGCGAGGGCTTGCCAATCCATCATTGGCCCCCGGCACTGAAGCCGTACTTCTTCATGATCGCGGTGCCTTGGGGGCTCATCAGGAATTCCCTGAAGGCCCGCGCATAGGCCGGGTCTTCGGCCCAGGCCAGGATCACGCCGCCCTGTTCGATGGTGGGGTGGTCTTCGGCGGGAACCAGCCACCAGCGGCCCTGGTCCTTCATGGGTCCCGCGATCACCAGCGACAGGGCGATGAAGCCGATGTCCGCGGCGCCGGACTGGACGAACTGCGCGGTTTGCGAAATGTTCTCGCCCAGCACCAGCTTGCCTCGAAGTCCATCCAACAGTCCCGCCTTCTTCAGTGCCGCTTCCGCCGCGCGGCCATAGGGCGCGTGCTTGGGATTGGCCAGGGCGATCTTCTTCGCAGATGGTTGCGACAGGGCCGCGAAACCAAGGCTCTCCACGGCGATGGGCGAAGCCTTGGGCACCCAAAGCACCACGCGGCCGATGCCGTAGACGAAGAGCGAATCCCTCACGCCCAGGCCCCGTTCCACCAGGTCCTTGGGGTAGTTGACGTCTGCCGACAGGAAGAGATCGAAGGGCGCCTTGTTCATCAATTGGGAGTGAAAATTCCCGGAGGATCCATAGGTGATGGCGACCTTGCCGGGGTGCTCCCGCTGGAAGGTCGTGCTGACTTCCTCCAAGGCCCAGCGCAGGTCCGAGGCCGCGGCGATGCGGAGGCCTTGGGCATGAAGCGGAAAGCCAAGACCAACAAATAAGGCGACGAGCCCAAGAGCGAGAGAACGGAGACGGTTGCGCACGATTCTAGAATTCTGCTCGATCCGGCTCGAACAGGCGAATATCTGGTTTCTCGGTAGCCAATGATGCGTGCACACCCCGGCTTTAATCTGTTGGCATTTAAAAGCCTGGAACCACAGATGAACACGGATTAACACGGATTCGGCATGGGCCAGCTTCGCGGATGAAATTCAGGTGGCCCTCGCCTGGGTCCCGCGCCGGCCCGCTGACGCTGAGCGCCCCGCGAAGCGATTCCTGGACGGGATCAACAAGATTGCGACATTCCATCTTGATCATATGAATTCTCATCTGTGTTAATCCGTGTTTATCCGTGGTTTCTTGATTTTTTTTAAACGCAACCTGGCAGTGGAAACTGCGGCACATCCAAATCCCCTTGCCTTTCACACGTTCGAGGCCTAGAAAGGGTTACCACCTTCGAGACCTCATGGGTTCCTTCCTCAGCCGACTGCGCATTTCCACCAAGCTTTCGCTGGCCTTCGGCTTGGGGGCGGCCTTGCTGGCCTGCGTGAGCCTCTGGCAGGTGAATGCCGTCCGCGAAGATGGGCAGGAGATCATCCAGCTTTTCGAGAACCGGATGGTGCCCATCCGGCAGTTGAAGCTGGTCTCGGATGCCTACGTGCTGGACATCGCCAACACCGCGCGGCTGGTGCGCGGCGGGGCGCTGCCACCGGAACAGGGCCTCCAGAAAGTCCGGCAGGCCAGAGCCAACATCAAACGGGACTGGGCCGCCTACCACTCCAGCTTCCAGGTGGCCGAACAAGAGGCCCGGGTGCAGGAGACGGAGCGGCTCATGGCCCAGGCGGAGCCGCTGCTCGACTACCTGGAGGTGCTCTTCTACTCCGAGGATCTGCCGCGCCTGGACCGTTTCCTGGACCAGAGCCTGGTGCCCGTGCGGGATTCCATCGTCGAGCAGCTCAACCAGCTCTCCCGCCAGCAGGAGATGGCGGGCCGGGACCAGGTCCAAGCCTCGACCCAGCGCGTGAAGCGGGCCCAGGCCGTGGCCATCTCCATCATCCTGGCGGGCTTCCTGCTGGCCCTGATCCTGGGCCGCCTCATCGCCAAGGACCTGGGCTGGAAGATCAATCAGATCGTGGCGGGCATGCGCGCCGCCGCCGACGGCGACCTGAAGCACATCGTGATGCTGGAGGGCCGGGACGAATTCGCCGACATGGCATCGGAGCTGAACCGCGGCATCGATCGATTGCGCCAGGCCATGTTGGCTCTCGCCAAGGACGCCCGGATGCTCCGGGAATCCGAGGCCAAGGCCCAGGCCGCCAACCGGGCCAAGAGCGCCTTCCTGTCGAACATGAGCCACGAGCTGCGCACGCCCCTGAACGCCATCATCGGCTATGCCCAGCTCATGCACCGCAACCCCGACCGCACCACCAAGGACCAGGACCAGCTCCGCCACATCCTGCATGCGGGGGAGCACCTGCTCTCGCTCATCAACGACGTGCTCTCCATCTCCAAGATCGAGTCCGGCGGCCTGGCCCTGCGGCCCGCGCCCTTCTCCACCGCCCAGTTCTTCCATGCGCTGAGGGCCCTGTTCGAACTGCGGGCCAGCGGCAAGGGCATCGGCTTCGAATTGGATGTGGAGCCCGGCTTCCCGGACTACCTGGTGGGGGACGAGGGCAAGCTGCGGCAGGTGCTGGTGAACCTCATCGGCAACGCCGTCAAGTTCACGGATTCGGGTTTCGTGGCCCTGCGCGCCGCCTACCACGCGGGCCTGGCCACCTTCGAGGTGCGGGACACAGGGCCGGGCATCTCCGAAGCGGATCTGAAGCGGCTCTTCGAGCAATTCTTCCAGGCGGAGACCAACCAGCGGGCCGCCGAGGGCACGGGCCTGGGCCTGCACATTTCCCGGGCCCTGGTCCGGCTCATGGGCGGCGATCTGACGGCCGAAAGCCGCCTGGACGTCGGCAGCACCTTTTCCTTCCAGGTGGCCCTGCCGGAAGCGGAACAGGCCATGGAGCTGGAGGGCAAGGGCGAGGTGCTGGGCATGGAGCCGGGCCAGAAGCCCTTCGTACTGCTGGTGGTGGACGACCGCGAGGAGAACCGCGATTTGCTGACCCAGCTCTTCGGATCCGTGGGCTTCGCGGTCCATACCGCCAATGAAGGCCGGCAGGCCCTGGAGGTCTTCGCGCAGCAGCGCCCCGATTTCGTCTGGATGGACCTGAGGATGCCTGGGATGGACGGCTTCGAGGCCATCGCGAGGCTGAGGGAGTTGGAGGCTTCCCAAGGCCTGGCCCGCACGCCCGTGATCGCCATTTCGGCCTCGGTGTTCGATCTAGACAAGGCCTCGGTGCAGCAGCACGGGTTCGATGATTTCCTCGGCAAGCCCTTCCGGGAATCGGCCCTTTTCGAGATGCTCACCACCTACCTGGGCGTGCGGTTCCTCCGCCGGGCGGAGAGCCCCACCCCGTCTGCTTCCGCGGGCCCGCCGCTCGAGGGGCTGGCACGGCTTGAGCCGGAGTGGCGCGCCGCCTTCCGCGAGGCCGTGGCCTCCGGCGACACGCCCGAGGCCCTGGTCCTGGCGGAACGAGTGGAGGACGCGGCCTTGGCCCAGCAGCTCCGGCAGATGATCAAGGCCTACCGGCTTGAAGAACTGCTCTCTGCGTTAGACCTGGAGTCCCCCGATGCTAGTGCCCCTTAGCGACATCCTCATCGTGGACGACAGTCCGGCGAACCTCGACCTGCTGGCGGGGCTGCTGCGGGAGCACAAGTTCCGTGTGCGCGCGGTGCCTTCGGGCCGCATGGCCCTGGACGCTGCGCGGCGCAGCCCGCCGGAGCTGGTGATGATGGACATCACCATGCCCGGCATGAGCGGCTACGAGGCCTGCGCCGCCATGCAGCAGGATCCAGCGCTGGCCGACATCCCGGTCATCTTCATCAGCGCCCTGGACGATCCCCTCGACAAGGTGAAGGCCTTCCAGGTCGGCGGCCGGGATTACGTGTCCAAGCCCTTCCACGCCGAAGAAGTCATCGCCCGGGTGAACCACCAGGTCCGCATGGTGCGCCTGGAAAAAGCCCTGAAGGTGCAGAACGAGAACCTGCAAGATGCGAACCTCAAACTGCGCGAGATGAACATGCTCAAGGCCAATTTCACGGCAATGCTGGTGCACGACATCCGCTCGCCCATGACCGTGGTGGGCATCGCGCTGGGGGCCGCCAAGGACGACGCCTCGCTGTTCACCGCCATCCATCCCCAGGCCACCACCGCCTTCGCGAAGATCCAGACGCTGCTCGGGGAAATGCTGGAGGTCTACCGCAGCGAAAGCGGCCAGATGCCCTTCGAGTTCACGACCTTCGCGGCCATGCCCTGGCTCGACCAGCTCGCATCTTCCCACCGCCCCCTGGCGGTGGACGCGGGCCTGGCCTTCCAGGTCCAGATCGCCTTGGACCTCCCCGACATCACCGGCGACGCGACCAAACTGGAGCGGGCGCTCACCAACCTGCTCACCAATGCCTTCAAGTTCACCCCCAGGGGCGGCGCCGTGAGGCTGGAGGCCACCGTGGACCACGGGGCCGGCGTGGAGGCAGGGCTGCGCTGGCTGCGCGTCACCATCACGGACACCGGCCGCGGCATCCCGGCCGAAGAGCTGCCCTTCGTGTTCGATCCCTTCCGCCAGATCCGCGCCCAGGATTCCAAGGAGGGCGTGGGCCTCGGGCTCGCCATCGTGCAGCGCATCGTGGCCGGCCACAAGGGCCGCATCAGCGTCAACAGCCAGGTGGGCTTCGGCACCACCTTCACGCTGAAACTGCCCTGCTAGTGCACGACGCCCCCGGATCGCGGCACAATCAAGGGTTCCCTATGGAGTCCCCGTGCGCCTGCTGCCCGCCCTCATCCTCGGCCTACCCCTGATGCTTCCGCTTCCCGCCCAGACCGAAGCCAAGAAGAGCAAGGCCGTGATCCCTGTCGAGACCCCCATCAAATCGCTGATCCAGCAGCGGGCCGACCGCTTCCTGGGCCTCGTGAACGAAGGCTACAAGGCACTCTACAAGGTCACCAGCGAGGCCCAGTGGGCCGCCAGCACGGATGTCAGCCCGGCCCATGATGCCTCGGCTGAAACCGCGGGCAAGGCCTTCGCGGCCTTCACCGGCAACCCGGCGGTGATCACCGAAGCCAAGGAGCTGCTCAAGCACAAAAAGGAGCTGGATGACCTGACCGTGCGGGAACTGGTGCGGGTGCTGCTGTACGCCGCCGAGGGCCCCATGACCAATCCCAAGCTCGTGGAGGCCCGCATCGCCGCGGAGACCGCCCAGGCCAGCGCCATGAACGGGTTCCAGTTCAAGCTGGGCGGCAAGCCGGCCACCGCCAACGCCCTGGACGACGTGCTCTTCAAGAGCAAGGATCTGGAAGCCCGGAAGCAGGCCTGGGAGGCCAGCAAGGAGATCGGCCCGCCCCTGAAGCCGGGCCTCGTGAAGCTCCGCGGGCTGCGGAACGGCGTGGCCAAGGAGCTGGGCTATGACGACTACTTCAGCCTGCAGGTGGCCAAGTACGGCATGACCACGGGCGAGATGTTGAAGCTCTGCCGCGCCAGCCGCAAGGAGCTCATGCCGCTCTATCTCCAATTGCACACCTGGGTGAAATACGAAATGGCCAAGAAGTACGGCCAGCCCGTGCCCAAGGCCATTCCGGCCCATTGGATCAACAACCGCTGGAGCCAGAACTGGACAGGCTTCGTGGACGCCGCGGACTTCGACCCCTACTTCCTGGGCCGGAAACCGGAATGGATCATCCACACCGCCGAGGATTTCTACACGGGACTCGGCTTCCAGCCGCTGCCCCAGACCTTCTGGGAAAAGTCGGACCTCTATCCAGTGAAGGCAGGCGACCCCCGCAAGAAGAACCAGCACGCGAGCTGCTGGCACCTGGACCTGGAAAAGGACGTCCGCAGCCTGCAGAGCATCGAGCCCAATTTCGAGTGGTTCCAGACCGCCCACCACGAGCTCGGGCATGGCTACTACTTCATGAGCTATACGAATCCCAAGGTGCCGCCCCTGCTGCGGGACGGCGCGGCGCCTTTCTTCCACGAGGGGGTCGGCGAGCTCATCGCCTTCGCCACGCGGCAGGTGCCCTACATGAAGGAAACCGGCGTGCTGCCCAAGGACTACAAGTCCGACGAGATGAAGGTGCTGCTGAACGATGCCCTGGAAGTCGCCATCCCGTTCATGTTCTGGGCCTGCGGCACCATGCCCGAGTGGGAGGCGGAGTTCTACGCCAAGGGGATGCCCGAGGAGAAGATGAACACGGAGTGGTGGCGGCTGGTGGCCGAGCTGCAGGGCGTGAAGCCGCCCAGCCCGCGGGGCGAGGAGTGGTGCGACGCCGCGACCAAGACCCACATCAACGACAACCCCGCCTACTACTACAGCTACGGCCTGGCGACGGTCTTCAAGTTCCAGATGCACGACCACATCGCGCGGAAGATCCTGCGCCAGGATCCGCGCAGCTGCAACTACGCCGGGCGCAAGGATGTGGGCGTCTTCCTGAAAGGCGTGCTTGAAAAAGGCGCCACCGAGGATTGGCGCAAGGTGCTGAAGGAAGCCACCGGCGAACGCCTGAGCACCCGCGCCATGGTGGAGTACTTCAAGCCGCTCCAGAAATGGCTGGAGGAGGAGAACAAGGGCCGCCAGGTGGGCTGGTGACAGGAGGCATCACGCGGATTCCAATCCCCGGACCCTGGCGATGACCTTCAGCTCCACGGCGATGGGGGTGGGCAGGGCCCGCACCTCCACCGTGGTGCGGGTCGCCTGGATGGCCTGGAAGTATTCCGTGTAGACGGCGTTGAAGGCCGCGAAATCCCGGCCCATGTCGATGAGGAAGCACTGGCAATCCACCACATCCTCGAGGCGCGAACCGGCTTCTTCGAGGATCGCCTTGATGTTCTCGATCACCGCCCGGGTCTGGGCGGCGGCATCGTAGTCCAGGGGCTGCCCCGATGGGTCGCGCACGGGCCCGCCGGGAATTTCATCGGTCTCCGGCTGCCGGGGGCCGATGCCGCTCACGAAGATGAAGCCCCCCTCGCGCCGGGCGTGGGGATAGGCGCCCACCGGTTTCGGGGCGCTTTGCGCGGACGCATGGATGGCCTCGGATCCGGAGGCCGGGGACGGGCCCGGCGCCGGGGGTCCGGTCCTGCTGCCCGCAAGCACCCCGCGCTCCCCGCTGAACATCTCCACGTCGCCCTCGTCGAATTCGCGGTTCAGGTTGCGTTCCGGCGCGGGCCTGAGGGAGACGACCGCCGCTCCGCTTCCCCAGATGGGGCCGTAGGCGTGGACCTTTCCCGCGTAGCCGTTGTGCTGGCCGAGCAGCGCCGAGAGCCACCAGAAGGCGCGTCCCTTCTGGTCCCCGTGGGCCTGGAGGCTGAATTCCCGGATGACCTGCGAGACATCCTCCACCCGCCCGTCCTCCAGCATTTCCAGGAGCTTGCGGTTCCACTCGTCATCCTTGGCGCTGTAGATGCGGTCGTCTTCCGGCTCGATCAAGCGGGGGAAGACGCGGTTGCTGAGCGAGGTGACGGCCACCGCGACGGCCTTCCTGCCCGTCGCCTGGATGGCATCCAGGGCCGCTTTTCCGAGCACGATGGTCTCGGCCCGATCCGCGTACATGTTGCACCCCACGACGCAGGCGGGGATGGCGTTGCCTGGGTTCAAGAGCTGCAGGGCCTGGATCACGCCGCTGTCGATGGGGAAGGCCCGGTAGTCCACGGTGCGGGCGTGCAGGCCCCGGGCCTGGGCGCAGCGCTCGTAGGCTTTCGCGAAGGCCGCGTCCATGCGGAATGAATAGGGCATGGTGCCGAAGGCGTGCCAGTCCTGGTCCACATGCACCCATTCGGGGTTCGGATCCGCCTGGATCTGGTGGCCGATCACGTTGGACCACTGGGTCGAATAGAGCAGGATCAGGTCCGCGCCGCTGGCCTGGATCTCGTCCCGGGCCGCCTCGAAGCCGAGCCTGAGTCCGGCCCAGGCGGGGCACTTCTCAGGGGCCAGGAGGGGCAGGGGTTTGCCGGGAACAATGTAGCCGTTGAGGATCATTTAAAAACTCACCACGAAGGCACCAATAAAAGGAAGGCCACGAAAATAGATCAAAGGATTCTTCTTCGAAGAGCTTCCTTGAAAGTGGGGGCGTTGAAATTGACAAGGAATCCGAGGCGGAGTCCCGACAAGCGCAGATAGGTTAATAGCTGGGCTTCATGGATGGGGTGGAGGACGTCCACAGCTTTGAGTTCGAGAATGATCCGGTCCTCGACGATTGCATCCAGATTCCCCTTTGTGGCTTTCGAGGTATTTGTGCCTTCGTGGTGAGCCTCATTCATGGGTGCCACCCCACCACCGCGTTGCCGGTGCCGATGACGCTGCCGTAGGCGTAGACCTCCGCGGCGTAGCTGGGGTAGTCCAGGGCGGCCAGCAGCCAGGAAAGGCTGCCGTCCTTGGTTTCGCTGATGGCCTGCTCCGTGAAGTCCGGAAGGATGTCCATGAGCTCGCGGCTCCGGCCTTCCTTCATGAGCTGGAGGACTCGCATGTCCCAGAGGTACTGCCCGTGGTGTGTGATGTGCTCGCGGCTCATGTCCTCGGGCAGTTCGCTCTCCGTGGTGAAGTGCCGGTGGCTCAGGCTGCAACTGGCCAGCAGCACGGCCCGCCGGCCCGTTTTTTCAAGCGCCCTGCGCGTGGCCTCGCCCAGCCGGGCCATTTCGTCCTGGCCCACCTCGTTACTGAAATCGAAGGCCGCCGAACTGCTGGAGATCGCCACGATGGGCTTCTTCCAGGCTGGATCCACGAGGTGGCAGCTGATGATGGTCCCGTAGTCCACGCGGAAATCCGGGTTCTCCATGAGCTGCATTTCGAGGTTGCGGGCCCGCCCTTCCGCATGGATGGCCCTCGCCAGTTCCACGTCCACGCGCAGGTCGAACGCGTAGCGGAAGAGATTGGGGAAGATCGGGTCCACGCTCCTGCCCGAAAGGCGGGGCACTGCCAGCAGATGATTGCCCGTGCGGGTCTTCCAGTGGGGGCTGTGGACCACCAGGACGTCGTAATCCGTCTCCGCCAGTTTCTTGCGCAGCCGTTCATAGCCCCAGCGCAGCACTTCCCAGCCGCCCTCGGAGCGCGGCTCGTTCTGGGGCGGGTTCTCCGCATAGACCAGATGGGGCGGATGGGGCGCCAGCACGCCCGCGACGATGCTCATGGGGCCGTCCAAAAAAGCCTCGCCGCCAAAACGCCCAGGCGCCAAGAAAAGCATTCCTGGTTTCTCGGCGTCTGGGCGTCCGGGCGGTTCATCGGGTTTCCGGGCTCAACTTCACGGTGATGGTTTTGATTTCGCTGAAGAATTCGAGGCTCCACCTTCCGCCTTCGCGGCCCACGCCGCTGTCCTTGACGCCGCCGAAGGGGACGCGCAGGTCCCGCAGGAGCCAGGTGTTGATCCAGACCAGACCTGCCTCCAGGCTCTGGGCGACGCGATGGGCCCGGGCGAGGTCCTTCGTCCAGATATTGGCGGCCAGGCCGTAGCGGACGCCATTGGCCATCTCCAGGGCCTCGTCTTCGGAATCGAAGGGATGGACCGTGGCCACGGGACCGAAAATCTCCTCTGTGGCCGTCCGGCAGGTGGAGGCCAGCCCGGTGACGATGGCCGGCTCCAGGAAGAAGCCGCCGGACAGCGCGCCGGGCAGGGCCGGACGTTTCCCCCCGCACCGGATCGTGCCGCCTTCCGCCACCGCCAGGCGAAGGTAGCCCTCGACCTTTTCGCGGTGGCCGGCCGAGATGAGCGCGCCCCCTTTGGTGGCGGGGTCCGAGGGATCGGCCGGAGCCCAGTTCGCGGCCTCGCGCACCAGGGCGTCCACGAACCGCTCGTGGATGGAACGCTCCACGAGAATCCTGGAGCCGCACAGGCAGATCTGCCCCGTGTTCTGGAAAGCGGCCCGGGCGACGCCTTCCACGGCGGCCTCGAAATCGCAGTCCGCGAAGACGATGCTGGGGTTTTTTCCGCCCAATTCCAAACTGAGTTTCTTGAACATGGGGGCGGCTGTTTCCGCCACCTTCGCGCCGCTCGCGGTGCCGCCGGTGAAGGAGATCGCCTTGACGCCGGAATGGCCCGCCAGAGCGGCGCCGGCCTCGGGTCCCAATCCGTGGACGAGGTTCACGATGCCAGCGGGCGGCCCCAGGGCCTGCAATTCTTCCAGGAGCAGGTGGGCGCTGAGGGGGGTGAGTTCGCTGGGTTTCGCCACCACCGTGTTGCCCATGGCGAGCGCCGGAGCGAGCTTCCAGGTGAGCAGGTAGAGGGGCAGGTTCCAGGGTGTGATGAGGGCGCACACGCCCACCGGCGTGCGGTGGACGTAATGCAGGGCGTCCGGGGCCGGGAAGGCTTCCTCGTGCCGCTGGCGCACTTCCCGCGCGAAGAAGCGCAGATTGGAAATGGCCCGGGGGATGTCCAGGGAACGCGCCAATTGGATCGGTTTTCCCGCGTCCAGGGCCTCGGCTTCGGCGAAGCCATCGAGGTTGGCCTCCACCCGCGCCGCAAGCGCTTCCAGGAGTTCGGCCCGCTCCCCGGCCGGCGTGCGCCCCCAGCTCCGCTGCGCCGCGCCGGCCGCCGCGACGGCCGCGTCCACATCCTGGGCCTGGCTGCGCGCCGCCATGGCGATGACCTGGCCGGTGGAGGGCGCCACGTCCTCGAGCCACAGCCCCTCTGCGGGATCCTGGAAGCTTCCTGCGATGAAATTCGGGAGGCGTCGGACGCTCATGCGCGGTCCTCCCCGGCGAAGTCGTGCCAATCGTAGTACCACCGGTCCTGATCCGGATCCCAGTCGTCCCAGGTGGGGATCTGTTCCAGCCGGGCCAGATACCGCTCCGGCACGATGCCCGGAACGAGGAAGGCCTTCTGGCGGCGCAGGCCGTAGGGGTTGCGGAGCGAGAAACCCAGCACCCCCAGGATGGCGCGGGCCACATACCAGGTGGCTTGGGGGTTCCACCCGTGGGCGATCTTGACGACCACGCCAAGCCCTTCGGGGTAGTCCGCGTGGACGATGGACATGCCCAGGAGCCCATCCGCCCCCTCCTTGGCGATGACCGCTCCACCGCAAGCCTTGAGGATGGTGGAATCCAGCCGGTTGAAGCCGCCGATCAGATCCGGGTGGCGCACCATGGCTTCCCAGATCCAGTCCTCGCCGCGGGTCCGGGCGAGGCCGGAATAGAGCTTCGCCAGCTCCGTGACGGTGTTGCTCACGGTGGGCAGTCCGCAGCCATCCTTGGCGGTGCGGAGCGGTTCCCACCCGCTGCCCAGGAAGCGGCGAAGCTGCTCCAGGTAGGCCAGGAAAAATGGGTGCTGGGGGAGCATGTAGCCGGCGCGGTTCCAACCCTTGCGGCGGCACCCGAGAAGGATCGCCGCATGTTCGCCGGAGCAGCAGTGGTACCAGCGGCGGGGCCTCCGCACCTGGCGGCCGAACTGGATGAGCGGCACGTCCAGGGGCGTGAGCATGAGGGGCCGCTCGGATTCCGGCAGCAGCGACATGGCCGCGGCCACGTGCTCCGTGTCGCCGTTGTGGCTGGCCACGCTGATGGCCTTCTGCTCCCAGGCGCAGCTCTCCAGTTCCTTGGCGAAGACCTTGACCATCAGCGGTTTCATCATGCTGCGGCCATAGCACAGCACATCGCCCCCGAAACTGTGGACGACCCGGTCTCCCGATACCCACGCCACGGCCCCGTGGATCGTGGTTTCCGACACATCGAAGCGCCGGTAGTCCACCAGCGGCTGCCAGTCGACCTCCCGGCCGGTGGGGATGCCGGGAATCTTTTCGCCGAGAGGGCTGGTGGGATAGTGGGCGGTCATAAAAAAACATCACCACGAAGGCACGAAAGGACGCGGAGGACACGAAGCATAAGGGTTGGTGCATCCATTATTCGTGGTTTTCGCGGCCAGCGTGCCTTTATGAGGAGCCCGCTCAATTTTTTCTCAATCGAGGAACCACTTCCTTCATGAAGGCCTCCATGCCGCGGATCACCCGGCCGCAGTCGTGGTCGAAGAAATCGAACCAGAGCATGAGGCGGTCTTCGGGGTGGAAGCGGGCGAGGATCTGCTCGGCCACGTCCTGGGGGTTTCCAATGAGGGCATTGTCCGCGGCGCCTTCCACTTTTTTGGGATCCAGGGTGCCGTCGAGCGCGCTCCAATAGGCACCCAGGGCCGCGCGGGCGTGGTCCTGGGCGGCTTTCCGCTGGGCTTCGGGGCTCTTTCCCGGCTCGGCGTCGAGGAACACGAATACCGTGCGGGGCATGTAATCCCGGCGCCAGGGGCCGCCGCCTGCGTGGTAGGCGGCGGCCATGCGGCGGTGGGTGTCTTCGATGATCCCGGGCTGGGTGATGCTGAGGTTGAAGACCTGGACCGGACTGAACGTGTTGGCGAATTCCTGGAGTTTCGGATCGTGGCTGCCGATCACGGGCTGCACGAGATCCCGGCGCCAATCGCAGGGAATGATCCTGGTGGCCTCGAAGCTCCATCGGCGGGGCAGGGGAATCGCGGCGCCGCTGATTCCGGCGAGATCCCGGACCCTATTCCATTCCTCGTCGCTGCGGAAATCAGCCCGGGCGATCGCGTATTCCGGGATATCCACGCTGGCGAGCGTTTCGCCCCGCAGCAGGCGGAGGAAGATTTCCGTGGCTTCCCAGAAGAGCCGGTTCTTCACCTGGGGCCAGGCGGCTTCCTCCCATGCGTGGCGGGCGTCCACGCCCGTCACCCGGTTCATGAAATCGAAGCGCCCGGCGGAAAAACCCAAATGCAGGCGGCGCCGTTCGTCCGGATCGAGGCCGTGGTGGCTGGCGAAGGTGGCCACGCGCTCGGCGTGGGCGAGGGGGCCGCCGTTGCAGACGATGTTCATCACGGCAGAACCCACTTCGATGCGCCGGGTGCGTTGGAAAACCCGCGCTGCCAGTTGCAGGATGTCCGCATTGAGCCCCACTTCCCCTTCCCAGTGGGGCACCACCGGTTTGCGATGCCGCTTCTGCGCCTCGGAACTGTAATGGCTCTCCGCCACCCAGGCCACACCGTAACCAAGGGCATCGCCCGCTTCGACCTGGGCGAAGAAGTTCCGGAACATGTCGGCTTCGCTCGGCTTGTGGCCGTCCACCGGGGTTTGCGAGATGGAAAAGAAGAGGTCGAATTTCATCATCCGGCACCCGACCTCAGAGTGAATTCATGCGTCCGCCGTCCACGGCGATGCTCTGCCCGCGGATGTAGCCGGCTTGGGGCGAGGCCAGGAAAGCCACGAGGGCGGCGGTTTCTCCCGGGTCCGCCACTCGGCCTTCGGGGATGATCCGCACCATGTCCGCCCTGACCGCCTCGAGGCTCTTTCCTGTTTTGACCGCCACCGCCAGCTCGATGGCCTCCAGGCGTTCCGTGGCCGTGGCTCCGGGCAGGACATTGTTGATGGTGATGCCCGGGGGCAGCTCCTTTGCGAGGGTCTTGGCCCAGGCCGCGGTGGCGGCGCGGATGGTGTTGGAGACGCCGAGGTTCGGGAGGGGTTCCCGCACGCTGGTGGAGATGATGTTCACGATGCGGCCGTAGCCCGCTTCCGCCATGCCCGGCAGCAACAGCTTCACGAGAAGATGGGGCGCCATGAGCAGCCGCCCGAAGGCCTGGACGAACTCCGCCTCGGTGGCCTCCAGGATGGGCCCCCCCGGAGGGCCGCCGGCGTTGTTGACCACGATGTGGACCGGACCGGCGGATGCAAGATGGGCCTCCACGCGCAGCCTCAGGCTCTCGCGGTCTTCCAGGTCCGCCACCAGGACATGGGCCTCGGGAGCTCCTGCGGCGGAAAGCTCCACACGAAGGGAAGCCAGCTTTTCGGCGCTGCGGGCCAGCACCGTGACGGCGGCGCCCCGTGCCGCGAGGGCCAGGGCACAAGCCCGCCCGATGCCTGCGCTGGCGCCGGTGACGAGGGCGTGCTTCCCCGTCAGCTCACGCTCCATACCCGCCCCCGCCAAGGTGGCCGCGGACCTCCCACAGGGCGGGGAAGAAGCGCTTGTCCGCTCTTCCTTTCAGGTATTGCACGCCGGGATCCTGGAAGGAAGGGCCGCCTTCCCCTCGTGGCAGGCTATCCGCGGATTGGCCGGCCGTTTTCATCATCTCCGTGTGGGCCACGCCGGTGCCGGGTTTGAAGCCGATCATGCGTTCCGCCATGAGGTAGTGCCGGGTCCGCCAGACCCGGAAACCCTCATCGAATTCGATGAACGCTTCGGCCAGCAGTTGCAGGTCGAGGTGTTCGGGCCTGGTATAGACCTGCACCAACGCCTGGATCTGCGCCTCGTGGTCCCCCGCTTCGAAGCCCCGGAGCAGGAGCAGATCGCAGAAGGCGTCCCAAAGGGTGGGGGCCGCGAGCGCATCCTCCAGCAGGCGGCGGGATTCCGGCGAGCCGGGGTAGAGCTCCAGGTAGCGTGGGTCTTTGAGGCCGCTCATGAATTCCAGGGCCCGGAACTGGGCGCTCTGCAGTCCCGAGGCGGGCTTGAGGAAATCCCTGAATTCCAGGAATTTGGCGGGGCTCATGGTCTCCATGACGTGGATCTGCTGGATGAGCACGCGCCCGATCTCGATGCTGCGGCGGAGCAGCCAGAGCGCCTCCCCGGCCTGGTCCGCCTGGAGGAAGGCGATGACGGATTTCACCTCGTGGAGCAGCAGCTTGAACCAGAGTTCGTAGACCTGGTGGACGATGATGAACTGCAGTTCGTCGTGTGACTCGGGGCTGGAAAGCGGAACTTGGGCGGCCAGAAGCTCCGGCACACGGAGGTAGGATTCATAGGACACGGGGCGCACGGGGGTCATGGCTCGATTGTACGGTGTCCGCTCCGCCGCCGGGATACCGGGTCCGGGGTCTCATGGGGCGGCGGACCAGCGCGGCCCATCAGAGCAGCCACCGGAACTGGTAGGCGAGGTGTTCGTACGCGCGGCGCCACCAGGGGCGCCGCGCCCATGCCTCGGCCTGGATCTCCACACTGTCGGACTGGTAGGTTTCGAGGATTCGCCGCAGGTCCCTGGCCACCCCTGGATCATGGATAGCCAGGTTCAATTCCAGGTTCAAGCGGAAGCTGCGCGGATCCAGGTTGCCGCTGCCGATCAGCGCCAGGCCATCATCGAAGACACCGGCTTTCGAATGCAGCATCCGGCCCCGGCGCTCGAAGATGCGCACGCCGGATGCCAGCAGTTTCCCGTAGGATGCGCGGCCCGCGGCCTGCACGAAGCCGCTGTCGCTGTGGCGTGGCACCAGGATCTGGACGGCCACGCCCCGTTTGGCCGCGTGGCACAGCAGCCTGCTCAATCGCAGGCCCGGCACGAAGTAGGCGTTGGCGATGAGCAGTTCTTTCCGCGCGAGGGAGACCAGGAGCCGCAAATGCTGGCGGATCGCCCGGGTGCCCCTTCGCCCCGCGCTGGTGACCAGTTGGACGGTGACCGGCTCGATCCAAGGGCCCTGCCAGATCCCGGCATCGTCTCCATCCGGCCTCTCTGACCTGCCGCCACCAGCGCGCCGCCACACCCTGTCGAAGTCCTCGCCTAGGTCCTCCACGATGGGCCCCCGCAGCACCGCCCCTTCATCCAGAAAGGCGTCGGGGTTGGCTTCCTGGTCATAATCGAGGCCCCAGTTGGCGCTCCCCACGACGGCCTCCCGCCCATCGCTGATCAGGAGTTTGCGGTGGTTCCGCCGGTTCATGATCCGGAACCGCCGCCAGGGCGCCACCGGGTGGAAGCGGAGCAGGGGGATGCCCGCCTGGTCCAGGGTCGAAAACAGCGCCTCGCTCCCCCAGGAGCCAAGGTCATCCACGATGCCGCGCACCTCCACACCCCGGTTTCGGGCTTCCACGAGGAGCGCGGCGATTTCCCGCCCTACGGCGTCATCGGCCCAGATGTATATCTCGAAACAAATGGAGCGCCGGGCGCCCCGGATGAGCGCCTTGGTGGCGGCTAGAATGGCGCTGCCGCTGTCCAGCAGGCTCATCGCATTTCCTTCCCGCAGGGGCAGCCCCAGCCGGTGGCCGGAGTGCGCCATCAGGCGGCGCCACAGGTTCTGGATGGGGTCGGGAAGGGGCAGGCGGGACACCCCACCATCATCTGCGACAATGCTCGTTTATGGAGTGCTTGAAATGGCCCACCACTATCCCCTGACGCTCACCTGGACCGGCAACACCCTGGTGGATCCCTACTCCCGCGACGCGGCGGCCGAAGCCGCGGGCAAGACCGCCATCCCTGTGAGCAGCGCGCCGGAATACGCGGGCAATGCAACGCGCTGGAATCCGGAGGACCTCCTCGGCTCAGCCCTCGCCACCTGCCACATGCTCACTTTCTTGGCCCTCTGCGCGAAGGTGAGGATCGAGGTCAGGGGATACGAAGATCGCGCGGTGTCCGTGCTGGACACGGTGGAAAAGACCACCAGCGTCACCGAAATCCATCTGAGCCCCACCATCCGGGTCGCACCGGGCACCAGCGTGGACAAGGTGGTGGAACTCTTCGAGAAGGCCCACAAATACTGCTTCGTGGCCAACAGCATCAAGTCGAAGGTGGTGATGGCCCCCGTGGTCGTCGAGGGTTAAGAGCGCGTTTTAAAATTCCCCCGCGCCGCGCTGGGAGCGCCGGGCGAGCAGGGCAGATATCAGTTTGTCTTGCGTATCGGCGGAGCCGATACCAAGAAGGCAGCCGACCACGGCATATCACCTATATGCCACGGGAGGGTAACGCAGCCCCGCGAAGCCCGCCGCCCCAGCCAGGGGCCCGTGTCCGCGGCTTTGCCGCGGGAGAAGGCCGCGGTGCGGCCTTCGATACATGGGAGGGACGGGGCCAGCCGCGCGCACCGCGGTGTCACGGGCCTTGTGCGTATGATCGATACGCCGCTGCGGCCCTTTCCTTGCGCTGCATCGCGGCTGACCTCCGTCGCGGCACGGGGGAATTTTAAAACACGCTCTGAAGGCCCCTGTCCCTTCTTTTTTAGCGCTTCCTCCAGCGGCGGAGCTAGAGTGGGGGTGGATCATTGCCCCATGCTCATTCCCGCCACGCCTTTCGATGAGGCCCGCCGCCTGCAGGCGCTGCGGAGCCTCGCCCCGGCGGACACGGAACCCGAGGAACGCTTCGACCGCATCACGCGCACCGCCGCCCGCCTGTTCGGGGTTCCCATCGCCCTGGTGACCCTGGTGGATGATGGGCGCCTATGGTTCAAATCGAACCATGGCCTGGAGGCCCGCGAGATCAGCCGGGACATTTCCTTCTGCGGCCACGCCATCCTGGGCACCGAAACGCTGGTGGTGCCGGATGCCCTGAAGGATCCCCGCTTCGCCGACAACCCGCTGGTGCTCGGCCCCCCGCATATCCGCTTCTACGCGGGATTTCCCCTGGCGGGCCCCGGTGGGCAAAACCTCGGAACGCTCTGTCTGATCTCCCCGGAGCCCCGCGGCTTCGCCGAAACCGACCGGCAGCAGTTGCGGGACCTGGCGGCCTGGGCGGAGCTGGAATTGAACCAGGCCTCCCTCGCCCAGACCCAGGAGGAGCTGCGGCGCACCGAGGCCCGCTATCGGATGGTCACGGATTCCAGCACTGAATTCACCGCCTGCTGCGACGAGTCCGGCCGGTTCCACTTCCTCACGCCCGCCTTCCAGCGGGAGCTGGGCTTCGCCCTGGAAGAGGCCCTGGGCCGGCCCGCCACGGATTTCGTGCATGTCCAGGACCGGGAAGGCCTGGGGCGCTTTTTCAAGGGCCTTACCACCGGCGCCGGACCAGACCTCTTCACCTACCGGGCCCTTCACAAGGACGGCCATGAGGTCTGGCTGGAGAGCCGTGGCGCGGCGCTCAAGGACGACCAGGGAAATCTGGTGGACACGGTCATCAATACCCGCAATGTCAGCGAGCGCATGGCGGCGGAGCGCATGAAGCAGGAATTCGTGTCCATCGTCAGCCATGAGCTGCGCACGCCCCTCACCTCGATCCGCGGTTCGCTGGGATTGCTGGCCGGCAAGGCCCTCGGCGAACTTCCGCCCCGGGCCGTGGACCTGGTCGCCATCGCCCAGACAAATGCGGAGCGGCTGGCGCGGCTCGTGGACGACATCCTGGATCTGGACAAGGTCGAGAGCGGCAAGATGAGCTTCAACCTCCAGCCCTGCGAACTGGGCATCGCGGCGCTCCGCGCCATGGACTCGGTGCACGCCTATGCGCAGTCCATGGGCACCGGGGTGGCGGTGGACACCCTGCCGGCGGATGCCTGGGTACTGGGAGACCCAGAGCGCATCGTGCAGGTGCTGCTGAATCTCCTTGCCAACGCCATCAAGTATTCGCCCAAGGGCACGGCGGTGAGATTGCGGGTGGAGGCCAGGGAACCGTGGTGGCGCATCGAGGTGGAAAACCAGGGGCCGGGCATCCCCGAGGCCTTCCAGGGCGCCATTTTCCACAAGTTCGCCCAGACCGGACCCCTGGACACGCGGCAGAACGGAGGCACCGGCCTGGGCCTGAGCATCGCCCATGCGCTGGTGCGGGGCATGGGCGGGCAGATCGGATTCACCTCAGTGCCGGGCTCGACAGTCTTCTGGGTGGACTTGCCGGCGGCGCGGCCGGAGGCGGCGCCCGCCCCATCGGCGAAACCCCTGGTCCTGGTGGTGGAGGACGATCCGCTGACGGCGAGGCTGCTGGAGGCGGTCCTGATGAAGGAGGGCTTCGAGGTCCACAAGGCGGCCACAGCGGCCGAGGCCAAAGCGCTTCTGGACCAGCACGCCTACCACGCCATGACCCTGGATCTGCTGCTGCCCGACCAGCATGGCCTCAAACTGCTGGAGGAGCTGCGCCAGCGGCCGGATACGCAGAATCTCCCGGTGCTGGTGGCTTCCTCCGCCGCCGAAGCCGGCAAGGAGAGCCCCGGCGTGCCCGCCCTCCACGTCCTCGAATGGATGCAGAAACCCCTCGACCCCTTCCGGGTGGCCCAGGCGCTGGCCACCCTCGAGACCCCCCACGCCCGCCCCACGGTGCTCCACGTGGAGGACGACCTGGATGTCCATCGCGTGCTTTACGCGGTGCTCGAGGGCAGCACGACGCTGCTCCACGCGCCCACCCTCCTCGCAGCCCGGAAGATCCTGCTGTCCACGCCGGTGGATCTGGTGATCCTCGACAGCCACCTGCCGGACGGCCGCGGGGCCGATCTCATCCCCGACGTCCACGCCGCCGGCGGCCCCACGCTCCCGATCCTCTTCTTCTCGGGCGAAGAGGGCGAATCCACGCTGGCCGACGAGGTCTCCCGCACGCTCCACAAATCCAGCGCGAGCAACCTCGACATCCAGCGGGTGGTTCAATCCCTGCTCCGCGAGCACTGAGGGAAGTCCATGGGCGGCCTGCGGCGGATCCTCATGGTGGACGATGACCTGGACATCCGGACCGTGGCCCAGCTCAGCCTCACCGCGGTGGGCGGCTTCACGGTCGAAGTGTGCGGATCCGGCCCCGAAGCCATCGAGAAGGCCCCGGCATTCCTTCCGGATCTGTTCCTCTTGGACGTGATGATGCCAGGCATGGACGGGCCCACGACCCTGGCCAAACTCCGGGAGATCCCCTCCCTGGCCGGGATCCCCGCCGTCTTCCTGACGGCCAAGGTGCAGCCCCATGAGATCGCCCAGCTGAGGGCTTGCGGGGCCATGGATGTGTTGGCTAAGCCCTTCGATCCCATGACCCTGCCGGATTCCCTGCGGCGCATCTGGGACGCCAGCTAAGAGCGTGTCTTAAAATTCCCCCGTGCCGCGACGGAGGTCAGCCGCGATGCAGCGCAAGGAAGGGGCCGCAGCGGCGTATAGATCATACGCTCAAGGCCCGTGACGCCGCGATGCGCGCGGCTGGCCCCTGCCCTCCTTCGCGGCTGGGGCGGCGGGCTTCGCGGGACTGCGTTACCCTCCCGTGGCGTATAGGCGATACGCCGTGGTCGGCTGCCTTGCCCCGCTCGCCCGGCGCTCCCAGCGCGGCGCGGGGGAATTTTAAGACACGCTCTAAGCGGATACCCTTGTGGATGCGTTGCCCGTTTTGCGCACATTCCGAAGACAAGGTCGTGGATTCCCGCGAATCGCGAGAGGGCGATGCCATCCGCCGCCGCCGGGAATGCCTGGCCTGCGGGCGCCGTTTCACCAGCTATGAGCGCGTGGAGGAGTTCCCGCTCCTGGTGGTGAAGAAGGACGGGCGGCGGGAGGCCTTCGACCGGAACAAACTGCTTCGGGGCCTGAGCATCGCCTGCCAGAAAAGGCCGGTCTCCATCGAAAGGCTCGAGGAAGCGGCCAGCGACATCCAGGCCCGGCTCCTGGAAAGACCCGACCGCGAGCTGCCCAGCCGGGAACTGGGCGAGCTGGTGATGGATGCCCTCAAGCATCTCGATTCCGTCGCCTACGTCCGCTTCGCGAGCGTCTACCGGGACTTCAAGGATCTGCCTGATTTTGTGCGGGCCCTCGAAGAAGCCCTGATGCACCGCGATGCCAAGCCCGGATCCTATCCGGAGCTCCCACCGAAACCGCGTCCCGCGCCCCTGCCCTCGGGCCAGGAACTGCCGCTGTTTCCAAGCGATGAACCGCCGCCCAGGAGGACCAAGGCCAAGTGACGAGACTGGCCCGGCCGTGGGACCGCTATCCTGTAGGCAGAGGTAGTCATGGCCGAGGAAAATGGTTCCCAGCTCTTGCAGATCGAAGAGACCCCGCGCATCCCGGAGGTGCTGCCGGTCCTACCGCTGCGCGATGTGGTGGTCTATCCCTTCGTCATCCAGCCCCTGAGCGTCAGCCGCGAGAAATCCCTGAGGGCCGTCAACACCGCCCTGGTCGAGAGCCGGATGGTGCTGCTGCTCTCCCAGAAGCAGGTGGAGATGGACAATCCGGGGCCCGATGATCTCTACCGCATCGGGACCGCGGCGCTCATCATGCGCGTGCTGAAGCTGCCCGACGGCCGCATCCGGGCCCTGGTGCAGGGCATCCAGCGCGTGCGCGTGGAATACTTCACGGAGACCGAGGAGCTGCTGAAGGCGCGCGTGGAGCCCGTCACGGAGCCCGAAGGTGTGGCGCCCACGGTGGAATCCGACGCGCTCATGCGCTCGGTCAAGCAGACCCTCGAAAAGGCCGTGTCCCTGGGCAAGACCATGCCCCAGGAAGTCCTCATCATCGCTTCCAACCTGGAGAACCCTGGGCGCCTCTCGGATCTGGTGGCCTCTAATCTGGAAATGAAGCCCCGGCAGTTGCAGGAGGTCCTGGAGATCACGGACCCGCTGCCCCGCCTCAAGCGCGTGAACGAGCTGCTGATGCGCGAGATCGAGCTGCTGGAGGTCCAGCAGAAGATCACCCTGGAAGCCAAGGGCGAGATCGATAAGGGCCAGCGCGAGTATTACCTCCGCCAGCAATTGAAGGCCATCCAGCAGGAGCTGGGCGAAGGCTCCGAGCTGGCCGAGGAGATCCAGGCCTTCCGGGACAAGCTGGCCAAGCTCGTGGTCCCCGAGGAGGTCATGACGGAGATCGAGCGGCAGTTGAAGAAGCTCGAACGGATGCATCCCGACAGCAGCGAAACCGCGGTCACACGCACCTACCTGGAGTGGATGACGGAGCTGCCCTGGGGCCTCCGGGATGTGGAAAGCCTGGACCTGGCCAAGGCCGCGGAGGTTCTCGACGAGGACCACTACGGCCTGAAAAAAATCAAGGAGCGGCTGCTGGAATTCCTCGCGGTGCGGAAATTGAACCCCAACCTGAAGGGGACGATCCTCTGCCTGGTGGGCCCGCCGGGCGTCGGGAAGACCTCGCTGGGACGCAGCATCGCCAAGGCCCTCGGAAGGAAGTACGCGCGCATCTCCCTGGGCGGCGTGCATGACGAGAGCGAGATCCGCGGCCACCGCCGGACCTATGTGGGCGCCATGCCGGGCCGGATCATCCAGGCCCTGCACCAGGTGAAATCCATGAACCCCGTGATCATGCTGGACGAGGTGGACAAGATCGGGCGCGACATGCGCGGCGACCCCTCCGCGGCCCTGCTGGAAGTCCTGGATCCGGAGCAGAACCATACCTTCCGGGACCACTACCTGAACGTGCCGCTGGACCTTTCCCAGGTGCTCTTCCTCGCCAACGCCAATGAGCTGGACCCCATCCAGCCGGCTTTCCGGGACCGCATGGAAATCATCCACCTGTCGAGCTACACGCTGGAGGAAAAGCTCGGCATCGCCGTGCGGCACCTCATCCCCAAGCAGTTGGAGAAGCACGGGATCACCGTGAAGCAGTTGGTTTTCACCAAGGCGGGACTCACCTCCCTGGTGACCGGCTACACCCGGGAGGCGGGCCTTCGCCAGTTGGAGCGCGAGATCGGCGCCGTGTGCCGGAAGGTCGCGCGCAGCGTGGCGGATGAGAGCTTCAAATCAAAAATCACCCTCACCGAAAAAAACATCCAGGAGCTGTTGGGGCCCATCAAGATCCTTCCGGACGAGCGCCTCAAGGCGCCGCGCATCGGCGTGGTGACCGGCCTCGCCTGGACCAGCACCGGCGGGGAAGTCCTCTTCGTGGAAGGCCTCTCCATGCCCGGAAAGGGCGGTCTCATCCTCACCGGCCAGCTCGGAGATGTCATGAAAGAGAGCGCCCAGGCCGCTTTGAGCTACATCCGGAGCCGGAGCGAGGCCTTCGAGATCGATCCGGAGCTGTTCCAGAAACGGGACCTGCACATCCATTTCCCCGAAGGCGCCATCCCCAAAGACGGCCCCAGCGCGGGCCTCGCCATGGCGACGGTGCTGCTGTCCGCCCTCAAAGGCATTCCCATCCGCAACACCTTCGCCATGACCGGCGAAATCGATCTGCGCGGCGAAGCCTTGGCCATCGGCGGCTTGAAGGAGAAAAGCCTCGCGGCCCTGCGCCTTGGGCTCCGGGACATCATCATTCCCAAACCCAATCTCAAGGATCTGGAGGACATCGAGCCGGAAGTCCGCAAGCAACTGCGCTTCCATCCCGTGAGCCACGTCGAAGAGGTGTTCGAAAAGGCCCTGGTGGGCTGGGTGCGGCCAGAACAGCGGAAGAAAGCCAAGATCGGCATCAAAAAGAACAATAGGAAAAAATAAGACGCGTATTTTGTTGTTTATCAAATGGTTGATTTTAAAGGCATTATATATATTTGTTTGATTAATTAACTTGGTGGTTCTACGTGGAACATCCACCGGCAACCCCTGATGCCTCCACCTGTTTGCCGACTTCATCGTGGCTTGGCGCGTTGGAATCGTTCGGGGCCATCAACCAAGCCAGTTGATAGGAACTGCATGATCCCCTTCGCCCTTCAAACCCCGCCAACTCAGCAGCAGCCCCTTTCTCCCCAGGCCATCCAGGCCAAGGCGGAGGCTCTTGAAAAAGCACAGAAATGGAACGAACTGGCCGATCTGTTCGAATCCCTCGCTCCCAGGGATCGCGGATTCTTTCTGACCTATTGGCTGAAGGCCTTGCAGAAAGCGCAGCGATGGGAACGCATGCTGGAAGTCTGTGAGGCCGCCATACCGCAGATCGAGGCCAAGAGTGGTCCGAAGGCCGGTCTGGAGAGGCTCCTCCGCGCCAATGCCCTCAGCCGTCTGGAGCGCCACCCGGAAGCCTTGGCCGCTCATCGGGAGAATGGGAAATTGGGCTCCATGGCCAGTTACCGCTCGGCCTGCTCCGAAGCCCGGCTTGTCCCAGACTGGTTGAGCGAACAGGCCTGTGCGGATGCGCTGCTGGCCCTGAAACCCGGTGATGCGGAGGCCCTCGCCTGGAAGGGTGAGGCGCTTGCCCAACAAAAGAAATTCGAAGATGCGGAATCGACCCTGCGGGAAGCGCTCAAAGCGGACCCCAAGCAATCCTTCGCCTGGTCTAACCTGGGCCGCTGTCTCAACGAGCGGGCGGCCTTTCGCGAAGCCCTGGAGGTGCTGAACCAGTCCCTCGCGCTGGACCCAACGCTCCCCGAGGCCCACTACAACCGTGGCCGGACGAATTTCGAACTGAAGCAATTCCAAGAAAGCGTGGAGGATTTCCGGTTCGCTCTGGCCTCCCGTCCGGGAGATCCGGATCTACTGGAGAACCTGCGCCAAGCCGAGCGTTATCTCAAAGCCGCGCGCCACGGCGCCAAGTCCAGATAGGGCGGTGATCCCGGTCTAATCTTGGCTTCGGTACAATTTCAGATCCGAGGTTCTCGTGGCTCTTTTCACTGGTCTGATCGATAAGTTCCGGCAGGGGCTCAAGCGCACCCAGGAAGTGGTGCTGCGGCCCCTGGGGCACCTGCTCGGGCTCCGGAAGCTGGACGAGGACCAGTTGCTGGAGCTGGAAGACCTGCTGCTGCAGGCGGATCTGGGTGTGCACGCGGTGGAGCGGCTCATGCTCCGCCTGCGTTTCGAAATGAAGCGAAGCGGTGAAATCGACCCCAAGGCTGTGCTCAAGGACGAGCTGCTCAAGATCATCCACCAGCAGCCGCTCCGGCCCTTCGAGGCGCCCTGCACCCAGGTCGTGCTCCTGGTGGGCGTCAATGGCGTCGGCAAGACCACCACGCTCGGCAAGCTCGCCGCCCACCTGAAGGGCAGGGGCGAGGAGGTCCTCGTGGTGGCCGGCGATACCTTCCGCGCCGCCGCCATTGATCAGTTGGAACTCTGGGGGCAGCGGGCGGGCGTGCCGGTGATCCGCAACCAGATGGGCGGCGACCCCGCGGCCATCGCCTTCGACGGAGCCACCAGCGCCAAGGCCAAGGGCACCCATTGGGTACTCATCGACACCGCCGGACGCTTGCACACCAAGGACCATCTCATGAAGGAACTCGACAAGATCCGCCGTAGCCTCCAGAAGGTCATTCCCGACGCGCCACACCGGGTGCTGCTGGTGCTGGACGCCACCACCGGCCAGAACGGCATCCACCAGGCCGAGGCTTTCAAGCTGGCCGCGGGGGTCACGGACCTGGTGCTCACGAAACTGGATGGCAGCGCCAAGGGCGGCGTGGTGGTGCCCATCCTGGAGCGCCTGAAGCTCCCCATCGCCTTCGTGGGCGTGGGCGAGGGGGTGGACGACCTGATTCCCTTCAACGCCGAGGCTTTTGTGGACGGGCTGTTAGATGCCTGAGCTGGATGCGGCCCTGGCTTGGGACCTTGCCTGCGGCGGTCCCTTTCCTGACCCGGCCCTCCTGAGCGGCGATGAACGCTTCATGGCGCTGGCCCTCAAGGAGGCCCAGAAGGGGGTGGGTCTTTCCAGTCCCAATCCGCCCGTAGGCTGTCTGCTCGTGAAGGAGGGGCGCATCATCGGGCAGGGGGCCCATTCCCGGGCTGGGGATCCCCATGGTGAGATCATCGCCCTGATGGATGCCGAGGCCAGGGGCAATGACGTGACGGGCGCCACCGCCTTTGTCACCCTCGAACCCTGCTGCCACCACGGCCGCACGCCACCCTGCACGGATGCGCTCCTCCAGGCGGGAGTCAGCAGGATCGTGGTCGGCGTCCGGGATCCGAATCCGCGCGTGGATGGCGGCGGCATCGCCATCCTCCGGGCGGCGGGCCGCGAGGTGACGGAGGGGGTGCTCCTGGAGGCCTGCTCCCGCTTCCACGCGCCTTTTTTCAAGTTCATCCAGACCGGGCTTCCCTGGGTCTCCCTCAAGTTGGCCCTGGGCTCCGATGGCGGCCTGGGTCCTGCGGGCGTGACGACTTCCGTGACCCCCCCCGCGATCCAATCCCTGGCTCACGCGCTCCGGCGCGCTTCGGACGCGATCCTGGTGGGACGGGGGACCATCGAGCAGGATGATCCCCAGCTCACGGACCGCTGGCCCGAACCCCTGGCCGCCCATCGTCGGTTCTACCGTGTGGTGCTGGACCCCGGCGGCAGATTGGGCTCCGAAAAAAAGGTCTGGCGGCCCTATCCCGGCCAGCCCGCGCTTCGGATCCTGGTGGGGGAGGCTGCTCCCCTGCGCGGCGTGGAGGATCTGCACGTGCCCCCGTCCCCTTCGGGGTCTGGATGCAGTTTGCGACATCTGTTGCACGAGCTGTCCTCCCGGGGGGTCGGCCGGGTGCTGGTGGAGGGTGGAGCCAGGACCGCCCAGGCTTTTCTCGAGGCCGGGCTTGTAGACAACATCCACCTGTTCCGTTCGACTAAACCCATCGGCGGTGTCACCATTAACCTGGATGGAATCACGGATTGGAAGCCTCTGGCAGGCATTCCGTGGACCGCGGACGGACAGGCGGGAACCTGGGACATCCTCACCCCCTGAATCGCTTTGGCACGGCAATTGAACTAATCCTCGAACTCGACGCACCCATCCTTACCCATCCCGTTCTGAATCTACCTGGAGGTCCCCATGAGCCTGTTGAATTGGCGCACTTGGCTCTTTGCGATTCCCCTCGTGTTCTTGGTAGGCTGCACCACCGTTTCCGACGATGGCGGCTCCGGCGGCACCGTCAGGGTCACCATCCTCGGCCAGTTCGAGAAGCGGACCTTGACCTCCTCGGGATTCGGCTCCACCACCACCCTGCCCATCCGTCACTCCTATGCGGAAGTGAGGCAGGTCAGCGGCGATACCCTGCTCGCTTCGGGCTACCTGGGAACCGATGGCACGGCCTATGTGGATGTCCCTCCCGGCACCCAGCTTTACGCCACGGTCTATGCGGAATACGAAGTCCCCGGCGGCTCGGGCACCAACGATTTCTTCATGCGCGGCGGCGTCATCAACCAGCCCTTCGACACCACGGCCGGATTCACCGTGAATGACGAATGGTCCGTGGCCAGCAGCAATGTCACCGCCAATTCCGACGGCACCCTCACGCTCACCGCCACCGCCTCCAGCCGCATCGCCGGTGCCTTCAACATCAACGACCAGATGCTGGCCCAGGGCCTGGCGCTCAAGGGCCTGGAGCCGAGCCTCCGGCTGCCCAGCCTCTTCACCTACTGGTCCACCAACTCCAACCCCGTCCACCAGCAGCGCGGCTACCCCTACGTGCTCAAGAACGGTTCCCAGGTGGTCACCAGCTCGGGCCGCGCCGTCTTCACCCAAAGCCTGAACGGCCTGCAGGGGGGGCCAGCCTTCAGTGAAACGGATGAGTGGGATGACGGCGTGATCCAGGAAGTCAGCGCCCACATGCTATTTGCCGATTACAGCTCAAAATCCGATGGCTCCAGCAGCTTCTCCTTGCTGCGCCGGGACAACGACAATACCTATGTGAGCCGCTACTTCCAGAGCGAGAGCACGGTCGGTTTTGTGGGCGGGTTCTGTGATTTCCTGGCGGGAGCGGTGCGCAACAATTCCATGCTGCTTGACAGCTACCTGGACGGGAACGGCTCCCAGCAGGTGGAAGCCTTTGATCTCACCCGCCACGACCAGGTGGCCAGCGCCCATCGTTCGGAATTCACGCGCGGCTCCGTGGCCACCACCCTCTGGGGTATCTGGAAGAATTCCCTGGCCGGCGACACCACCGCGCTCACCACCCTCTGGCAGGCTGTCCGGTCCAACACCACCCTGGCCGATGGCACCGGCGAATTCAACAATGCGACCCTCGCCTGCTACCCCAGCTATCTGTTGGGCGTGAAAAGCCGTGTCTCCGGCGGTGCCTGGTCCTCGGCTGTGTCCCAACTCGCCTTGGAGAACATCCCCGAGCCCACGCCAGCTTATTTCACGGGCAACGCCCTGTGGCAGACGCGCGCCTTTCCCTTCACCGTGACGGGCAACCTGCAAACCTACGCCCCCAGCTCGGGCATCTACTATGACCGGAATCAGAGCCAGGCCTGGCGGTTCACCCAGCCCTCCGCCGGTTCGCGCACCATCACCATGACGCCCACAGGCGGGCAGGATTTCTGGGTGGAAGTCATCGGACCCGGCGGCGTGTGGGCCGACAGCATCGGTGGCTCCGGCGGCACGAGGTCCTTCAATTCCGGCAACCTGCCCGCAGGAGTCTATGCCGTGCGGGTCAGGGCGGGCAACACCACTGCAACTGGGACCTTCGGGTACACCCTGTCGGTGAATTGAATCGCGGGGGCGCCGTTCAGCCCCCGCCCACCAGGCGCACCACCTCCAGCCGATCGCCGTCTTTCAACGCGGTGGTCGGGTGCTCGGCCCGCCGGATGACTTCGCCATTCAATTCGACGGCGGTGCCGAAGGCGGGGAGCTGGAGCCAGTCGCTAAGCTCGGCAACGGTGGACAAGGCGGGAGCCTGTTTTTCCGCCCCATTGATGAACAGCCGCATCATTTCAATCCGATGGCCTGGAATCCCCGTTCCAGATCCGCGAGGAGATCCGGCTGGTCCTCGATTCCGACCGAAAAGCGAAGCAGGCCGTCGGTGATGCCCAGCCGCGCCTTCACCTCGGGGGCGGTGCGCAGATGGCTCATGGAGGCCGGGTGCTGGATCAGGCTTTCCACGCCGCCCAGGGAGACGCCCCGGGTGATGACTTCCAGGGATTCGCAAAAGCGCCTGCCCGCGTCCAATCCACCCCGCAGCTCGAAGCCCAGCATGGCGCCAAAGCCGCCCTCCATCTGCTGCTTGGCGACCAGGTGGCCGGGATGGCTGGGCAGGCCCGGATAATCCACCCGGGCCACGGCATTCTGCCAAAGCAGCCACTGGGCCAGGCTTTGGGCATTGTCCGAAGCCCGCCGCATCCTCAAGGGGAGGGTCTTGAGGCCTCGGTGCAGCAGCCAGGCCGCCATGGGGTCCAGGGTCGGGCCCTGCAGCTTGGCCACCTGCCAACAGGCCACCATATCGGCGTCCTTGCCCGCGATGACCCCGGCGGTGAGATCCGAGTGCCCCCCGAGGTATTTGGTGGCGCTGCTCACGCTGATATCGATGCCCAGAGCGCAGGGCCTGGTGAGGACGGGGCTCGCGAAGGTGTTGTCCGCGACGGTGCGGACGCCCCGCTTCTGCGCCAACGCCGCGACGCCCGCCAGATCGGTGATGGCGAGGGTCGGGTTGGAGGGCGTCTCGACCCAGATCATGGCCGTTTCCGGACGGATGGCCGCTTCCCACTCCCCGAGGTCCAGCGTGTTTTCGATCCAGGTGATCCGGAGCCCCCGCCGGGCTTCCCAGCGCTTCATGAGCTGTTCGGTGCCGAGATAGATGGCCGCCGGCGCAATGAGGTGGTCCCCGCCCTTCAGCAAGGCTTCAAGCAGGGTGGAAAAGGCGCTCATGCCGGAGCTGGTCACCAGGGCGCGGTCGGTGCCCTCCAGGGACGCGAGGACGGCTTCGACCTCGCTGAAATTGGGATTGCCCCAGCGCGTGTAGAAGTTCGGCGGCTCGATGCTGGCGGAGAATTCGGCGCCCTCGGCGTTGTCCAGCAACTGGAAGACCGAGGTCTGGAAGATCGGCGTGGTCACGGCCCGGGTCGGATTGTGCTGCTTGCCCGCGTGGATCGCGGTGGTGGTAGGTCCCCAGGCGTTTTCGGACATGGCTAACCTCGGCTCTCCAGCATAGTCGCGTTAGCGCTTCCAGAACACGATGGCCAGGGCCGCCACCACCAGGACAACCAGCACGACAAACCGCCAGAGTGTCGGGCCTGTGTCGTGGATATCGACGGTGCTCGCGGCGGGATCGTTGAGCGCAGCCCGCGTCAGGTCGTCCTCGGGGGTTTCGCTGGGGGTGCTTGGGGCCGGGAACAGCGGCTCTTCGACCTGGCCGAAAATAATCCGGTGGAAGCTGTCCGTGGGGTGGACCTCCAATACCTCCGGTTCCTCGGGTTCTGGTTCGGGGGCTTGCGGCAGACCTGCTTCAGGCGCGTCTTCGGGGTGGTTCAACTCACTTGCCAAGCGCGGCCTCCAGGGTTTCGTTGACCAACTGCGGGTTGACCTTGCCTTTGCCGGCCTTCATGACCTGACCCACAAAGAAACCTTTCAGTTTTTCGTTGCCGGCCTTGAACTGGGCCAGTTGTCCAGGATGGGCCCTGATGACCTCCTGCACCAGTGCCTCGATGGCACTCTGGTCCGAAATCTGGGCCAGTCCTTGTTTATCGACGATCTGGCTGGGCGACCCCTCGCCCCTCAGCACCGAGGGGAACACGGCCTCCTTCGCCGTGTTCAGGTTGATGGTCCCCGACTCCACAAGCCGGATGAGCTCCGCCAGATGCGCCGTCTCCAGCCCCAGCGTCCCGATGTTCCGGCCAGTGTCGTTGAGCATGCGGCTCACTTCCCCGAGCATCCAGTTCGCGGCCTGCTTGCCATTCGCCTCCCTGGCCACGGATTCGAAATAATCCGCGAAGGCCCGGCTCTGGAGCAGCATCCCCGCTTCGTACTCGGTGAGGCCGTGGTCGCGCGCCAGGCGGTCCCGCCGCGCTTCCGGAAGCTCGGGCAGCGTTCGTCTCACCGCTTCGATTTCTTCGTCGGTGATGGCCAGCACCGGCAGGTCCGGCTCCGGGAAGAAGCGGTAGTCCATGGCCGCTTCCTTCGACCGCTGGGACTTGGTTTCGCCCTTGTCCGCATCCCAGCCCCGGGTCTCCTGGGTGAAGGCTTCGCCTTTTTCAATCAGGTCGATGTGGCGCGAGGTTTCGTGCTCGATGGCCAGCTTCACGTTGCGGAACGAATTGAGGTTTTTCACCTCCACGCGAGTGCCGAAGGCCGGGTCGCCCGCCCGGCGCACGCTCACGTTCGCATCGCAGCGGAACGACCCTTCCTCCATGTTTCCGTCGCAGATGCCCAGGAACACCACCAGCCGGTGCAGCGCCTTCAAGTAATCATAGGCCTCGTTCGCGGAGCGCAGATCCGGGCCCCCGACAATTTCCAGCAGGGGTACGCCCGCCCGGTTCAGGTCGATGTAGGTGGCCTTGTCCGACAGCTCGTGGCTGCTCTTGCCCGCATCCTCCTCGAGGTGCGCGCGCTCGATCCGGATTCCCACCGGGGCCGCGCTGCCCCGGACTTCCGGATCCCCGGGAATGGTGATGCGGCCTTCCTCGACCACCGCCACGGGCCCCTGGGTGATCTGGTAGCCCTTGGGAAGGTCCGGATAGAAGTACTGCTTGCGATAGAAAACGGATTCCGGCTGGATGCGCGCATCCAGCGCCAGGCCAAGGGCCACGGCCATGCGCACGGCCTCCCGGTTGAGGACCGGCAGGGCTCCCGGCAGGGCCAGGCAGACCGGGCAGGTGTGTGAATTGGGCGCACCGCCGTATTCATTCCGGCAGGCGCAGAACATTTTGGACCGGGTCAACAGCTGGACATGGATCTCCAAACCGATGACCACTTCAAAACCGGGCTTCATGGACCACTCCGAACTTGAATTATGCTCCCGAAGGGGGCGGCACCCGTTCTCCCGTTTCACTTCCCCAGGCAGAACCCGCTGAAGACCTGGTCCAGGGCCGATTCCGCCCGGTCCTCCCCCGTGAGCGCCGCCAGCAGCCCCCACATCCCCTGCAGGGCCGAGGCGGGCAATTCCGGCGGGCATCCGGGCTCCAGTTGGAGCAGCAGCTCCGACTGGGCGATCAACTCTCCCAAGATCTCCCGCTGGCGTCCGGTGGCCATGGCGCCCAGACAGGCGTCGGGGCTGAGATCTCCCAGGAAGCGCTCCCGCAGGGCCTCCTGCAGAGCCGCCAGGTCCCCCTGGAGGGCCGAGATGACCAGTGGCCCCTCTGGTTTCGCCGGGGACAGGTCGCCCATGGTGCGCACCGGGAGCACCTTCCCTTGAAAAGGAGCCAGCCGGGCCAGGATCCCCGCATCGGTCTCGGCATCCGTGACAGGCATCAGGTGCAGGATCAGGTCCGATTGCTCCAGTACGGCCCGCACCCGCTCCACGCCCAAGCGCTCCACGGTTTCGGCCGTCTCCCGCAGTCCAGCGGTGTCGAACAAGGCCAGGGGCAGGCCCGCCCATTCGGTGCGGACCTCCAGCACATCCCTTGTGGTCCCAGGAATCTCCGTGACGATCGCCCGATCCTCGCTGGCCATAGCGTTGAAGAGCGTGCTCTTCCCGGCATTGGGCCGACCCACGAGGGCCACCCTGATGCCATCCCTCAGCCAGCGGGCGGCTTCCGACCGGTGCTGTTCCACATGGAACACTTTTAAAAGAGCAATAAAATCAGTCTTTAGACTCTCGTGATCAAGGATGATCCCCTCTTCTTCCCCGTAATCCACGACGGCCTCGGCCCGGGCCATCCAGGGCGAGATGCGGGCTTTGGCTTCGGTGATCCAGGCCGGCAGCGCGCCTTGGCGGCCTTGGGCCTGGCGGAGCTGCTGGTCGGTGGCGGCGCTGATCAGGTCGCGCAGGGCCTCGACCTCCAGCAGGTTCTGCTTACCGTTGAGCAGGGCGCGGCGCGTGAATTCCCCGGGTTCTGCCAGCCGGATCCCAAGCCGGCCCAGGTGGCCGAGAAAACGCCGCACCAGGAGCGGATTTCCGTGGAGCTGGAATTCGACCACGTCTTCGCCGGTGTAGCTCGCGGGGCCGGGGAAGTGGATCACCAAGGCCTGTTCGCGATAGCCATCCCAGGCCAGGCTGCGAAGCGCGGCGGTGCGCGCGGATGGCAGTTTCACCAGGGGTTCCAGCAGCGCTGCGAGGTTCTCCCCCGAAACCCTCACCACGGCCACCGCGCCGGGAAACAGGGGGGTGGCGGGCGCGCAGATGGGTTGTGGCATCAGGCGCTACGAAAGACCTTCAGCGTCTTGATGTGGCCGATGCCCTCGCTTTCGGTGCTGAGGCCCGGCACCTGGGAGATGGTCAGGTGGACCCAGCGCCGCTCTCTCGGGGTGAGGCCCGAAAGGGTGAAGCTGCCCTGCTCCTTGGCCTTGTCGGCGGCAAAGGCGGCCATGGCCTTGAGCTCTTTCATGCGGAACAGCCGTGTCCCCTGGGGGTCCAGGTAGGCGAGCCGGGAGTCCTCCCGTTCCCCCTGGGCCTCGTGGAGGAGGAACTGCATCGAATCGACGCCCGCGCCCTTGTTGGCCGCCAGCCACGTGGCGTCCTCGCCCTTCACAAGGATGCGGTTGGGAAACAGGGCCTCGTCGCCCGAGGGCTCGAAGGTCGCTTCCACCTTGAGCCCAAGCTGGCCGGCCCAGTGGACCACCTTTTCGGGAACCGCTTCGAGGGGGAGGTTGGATTTACGCATGGAGCCTCCTAGACCGTTATCTCTTGGCCCACGTAGTTCCGTCTCAGCCACCAAGTCTGGGCCAATCCCACGATGTTGAACACGAAGTAGTAGAGGCACAGCCCCGAGGGCATCGAGATGAAGAAGAAGGTCATCATCGCGGGCATCAGGAAGAGCATCATTTTCCGCTGGGCCGGGTCCCCCACCGCAGGTGTCACCGCCTGCTGGGCCAGCATGGACACGCCCAGCAGCACCGGCAGGACGTAGTGGGGATCCTTGGCGGAGAGATCCGTGATCCAACCCAGCCAGGGGGCATGGCGCAGCTCATAGACCGCGTTCAGCATCGACCACAGCGCGAAGAACACCGGCATCTGCACGATGGCCGGCAGACAACCGCCCATGGGGTTGTGGTTGTTCTTCTTGTAGAGCGCCATGAGCTCCTTCTGCATCTCGGCTTTCTTGGTCATATCGCCGCCGAACTTCTCGTACTTGGCCTGCAGGGCCTTCTGGTGCGGCTCGAAGTCCTTCATGCGGAGCATGTTCATGGTGCTCTTGGTGTTCAAGGGCCAGAGCAGGAGCCTCAGCAACAGCGTGAAGAGGATGATCGACCAGCCCCAGTTGGGCACGAAGCGGTGGATCCAGAAGAGCACCAGGAAGAACACCTTGGCGACGGCCCCGAAGAACCCGAAATCCACGACCTGGGTGAAGGGCGCTCCGAAGGCCGCCAACTGGCTGGTTTCCTTGGGCCCCAGGTAGAGCCTGGCCGTCAGGTTGCCGTTCTTGTCCGGGGCCAGGTGGTAGCCCCGGTCATCGCGCTCGGTCGTGTGCGGGCTCACGTCCCAAAGGGCCGCGAAGTAGTGGATGCGCTGGGCCGTGGCGCCCTGGTCGAGGCCGGCGTCCATTCCAACGAGGCTCGCGGCCGGAGGCATTTCCTTGCGCTTGAATCCGAGAAAGCTGAAGAAGGGGTCTTTCAGGACATCGGCCCAGGCCACCGCCGTGATTCCCTTTTCCTGGAGGGTGAAGACCCGGCCCAGGGATTGGGCCTCTTTTTCGTTGGTGGGCCTGTGGATGAGATCCAGGTGGGTGCCCCGCTTGGTGGTCCAGCCCACCTCGATGGCGTAGCCTTTGTCGGGAATGGCGTAGACGAGGTGGTCCCCTTCCGCGTTCTGGAAGTGGACCTTCAGCCCATTGGGGGTGCGCTCCTCGACCACCTGTTGGAACTGGGTGTGGAGCACGCCGCCGATGCCCGGGAAGGCCTTGGAGATCTCTTCGCCCTTCTCATTTTTCTCGGCCTCGTTGAAAAACCGGGTGCCGTCGTTCCAGGTGGCCTGGACCAGGGCCCCATCTTCAATGCGCCAGACCAGGCTCAACTGGGAGGTCTTCACCGTGTGGGTGGCCGCGTTCAGGGCTGCCGGCGGGGGTTGCGGGGTTGCCGGTGCGGCTTGCGGGGTAGCGGCGGACACTGGCGCTGCGGCCGCGGCGGGTGCCGGAGTCGCGGCGGCGGGCGGGACCGGCGCATGGGCGTTGGGTTTGGGCGGATAGAGCATCCCGACCAAGTAGCTATAGCCCAACAACAGGCCCATGCTCAGAACCACGAAGATCACTAGGTTTCGGTTTTTCATGAAGCGTTATCCCAACCGTGAAAGGGCCAGCTGGAGCTGGCCTTCGATGGCGACGTAGTCGATGCGGCAGCCGAGGGCGGATCCTTTGGCCGGGCGGACCCAGATGACCCAGGAGGATAGATCGAGCGCCGGGTTCGCCCGCAGGACCTTCAAGAACGCCATGCGCGTGCGCCGCTTGAAGCGGTTGCGCTCCACTGCCATCCCCGTCCGCCGGGGAGCGTGGACCAGAAGCGAGGGCATGGCCGCTTGCGATGCGGAGGGGCAGGCGGCGCGCCAGGCCCTGATATCCAATGCTGGTGGAGATCCAGGCGCCTTCGGCGCGGTTTGGGCCGCGAGCGGCCGCGCAGCGGCCGGAGCAGGCAGCGCGTGGTCCGAGTGGCGGACGATGCGGAAGCGCTGCGCTATGTGCATGCCGCCAGCGGTGGCGCGGTTAAGCCGTTGCGGTGAAACAGGTTGATCATCATCGGTGGCGCTCCGCCAGAAGGGCCCCACAAAACCCCCCCCCCCCCCCCCCCCCGGGCCCCCCCCCCCCCCCAAGCGCGAGGACGTGGCGGCCCTTCGCCCGGCGGCGCTTCAACACCATCCGGCCGTTCTTCGTCTTCATGCGGGACAAGAATCCGTGGGTCTTCGCACGGCGTCGGTTGTTTGGCTGAAATGTGCGCTTCATAATCCACCCTTATGGCTCACGGCCCAGACAGGGCCATGGGCGAACCTTCGAGTCTATTGGGAAACGCGCGGATTCTCAATGAGTTTTTCTCTGGATTTAGGGCGGTGCTAGAGTAACCACGCCGCTCAAATGATTCGTTGGCCTGCGAAGGCCGCTCCATCGCTTCGTGGTGGAATGGGCGCGCTTTCTTGTCGGTGGGTTATGGTGTCCAACCAGCATGAGTCCTTGTGGGAGGCCCTCTGTTCGGGGTTGCGGGAGCGCCTATCGTCAGCCAGCTTCCAGGAATGGGTGGAACCCTGCGTGCCCCAGCGCCTGGAGGGCGACGTCCTGTGGGTCCAGGTCCCCAATCCCTCGAACCGGATCTGGATCGAACAGCAGCTTGCCGAAGAATTCCACGACGCCCTGGGCCAGGCGGGGCTCTCCCACCTCAAGCTGATGTTCACCGTGGCCGCGGCCGTGAAGAAGTCCGCCGCGGCCAAACCGAGCGCCAGCGCCCCTTCCGGCGAACATCCGGCGGTCGAGGCCCAGTCCCCTTTCCCGCCGCTTTTCCACCGGTACACCCTGGACCGCTTTGTGGTCGGTCCCGGAAACCAGCTCGCCTTTTCGGCGGCCAAGGCCGTGGTGGACAACCACGGGAAGGCGAACGCCTCGTTCAACATGAACCCGTTGTTCCTCTACGGCGGGGCTGGGCTGGGCAAGACCCACCTCATGATCGGAATCGGACAGGCCCTGCGGACGCGGCATCCCCACCTGGCCATCGCCTACCTGAAGGTGGATGTGTTCTTCCACGAGGTGACCTCCGCCATCAAGAACCGCAACACCGAACCCCTCCGGAGGAAATACCAGGCCAACGACGTGCTGCTGCTGGACGACGTCCAGACGCTCCGCAGCATGGAGCGCACGCAGGAAGAGGTGTTCTACATCCTGGAGTACCTGCTCCAGCACGGAAAACAGATCATCATCACCTCCGACAACGCGCCGCAGAAGTTGGAAGGCCTGCACGAGCGGCTGATCACCCGATGCAAGTGGGGGCTCACCGCGGATATCCAGCCCCCGGATTTCGAGACCCGGATCGCCATCCTCAAAAAGAAGCTCGAGGAGGATTTCTTTGCGGATTTTCCGGACGTTCCGGAAGATGTGCTCGCTTTCATCGCCCACAAGGCCAAGGGCAGCGTCCGCGATCTGGAGGGCCTGCTGAACCGGGTCATCTTCCAGAGTGATTTTCTGAAGGTAGCGCCCAACCTCGAGGTCGCCATGAGCGCCTTCCAGGGTCAGAGCGGCCAGGAGCCCGGTTCCGCGGTGCCCATGGAGCGGGTCTACAGGATGACGGCCGAAACCTTCAATCTTTCTTTCGCGGATCTGATGAAGAAGAAGTCCCGCCAGCAGAACGTCCTGATTCCCAGGCAGGTGGCCATGTACCTCGCGCGCGAGCTCACGGCGGCCTCCTTCGCGGACATCGGGCGGTCCTTCAACAACATGCACCACAGCACGGTGATGAACGCCATTGATTCCGTGAAGCAGCGCATGGGGAAAGATCCCGATTTCCACAAGACCGTCCACTCCCTGCTGAACAGCATCCATTGATTTCAAGAAGGCCTACGTGCGTTTCCCGCAACCCTGCCAAGCCCGGCCTGCCGACCTTGCGGGTTTCCCGGCGCGGCGCCGGGGCGGTGCCCGCTTTCCTTCGGCCGCTTTGTGCACTGAACCGGCTTCCCGCGGGTTTTCCACAGGGTCCACGACGGCCGATTTCCAGGTAGACTAAGGGTTTGCGGAATCGCTTCCGCCGATTCTTTTCTTACTCATCATCATCATTCTTGGGTGGACCATGAGCATTCAAATCCAAGTCTCGAAGGATCGTTTGGATCGAGCCTTGGGCATTCTGAAGCACGCCTTGGACCGTCGGGTCACGCTTCCCATCCTCCAGCACGTGCTCCTCCAGCTCAAGCACGGGGAGATGGCGCTGCGGGCCACGGACATGGAACTCGCCTTTGATGCCACGCTCCCTGTCGAAGGCGCAGGCGAGGTGGTAGTCGCCATTCCCGGAAAGAAGTTCATCGAGACCGTGAGGGCCTATCCAGACGGCGTTCTGACTTTGGAGTGGCCCGACAACACGAACCGCCTATGGCTCCGCACCAAGGGCTACAACTCGGAACACAACCTCCAGCCCGGCGAGGGTTTTCCTGAACTCCCTGCGCCTGGCGAAACCTTGCCGACCGTGCGGCTGCCCTTGGCCCTGCTCAAGCAGGCGATCCAGCTCGGGTCACTGGCGGGAAGCCGCGACGCCACCAAGCCGACCCTGTTGGCGATCCTGCTTCACCTGGGGAAGACCTTTGTCCGCGTGGTCTCCACGGACGGCTTCCGCCTTGCGGTGGCCGAAATCCAGCATCCGACGGGGCTCGCCGCGGATGTGCGCCTGATCGTCCCCAAGCGGGCCCTGGACCTGCTGCATTCGTTCCCTTCCCAGGAGGGCGAGATCGAACTCCAGTGGGACGGCACCAGCCTTTTCATGGCCCAGCCCGGGCTCAAAATGTCCACCCGGCTCGTGACCGGCAATTATCCGGCCTACGAGAAGGTGCTTCCCGCGGAACTCCCGAAACGCGTCATCCTGGACCGGGAGGATTTCCTGCGCACCCTGCGCATCGCGGGCCTCAAGAAGGACGACTACAACAAGAACGTCCGGCTCTTTTTCGAATTCCCGAACCTGAAGGTGGTGTTCCAGCACCCCGACGAAGGCGTGAACCAGGGCACGCTGAGCTTCTCGGGGGAAGAGGCGCCCTTCGAACTCGCCTTCAACATCGACTACCTGACGGAACTGCTGGACCGCCTGCCGGGCGAGGAAGTCGTCTACCAGTTCAAGGACGAGGTGGGCCAGGGCATTTTCATGAGCCCTAGCCTCGAGGACTTGAGTTTCCGCTACATCCTGATGCCCGTCCGTTTCGCCAGCCCGGCCAGCGTTTAACCGATCCGCCAGCGCCCTTTCCCCATGTCCAATAAAAGTGAGTCTTGATGTCTGAAGAAGTTCTAACAGCGCGCGCCCAGGAATCTGAAGCCACCTACACCGCCGACAACATCACAGTCCTCCGGGACCTCGAGGCCGTCCGCAAGCGGCCCGGCATGTACATCGGGGACACCGACGACGGCAGCGGCCTCCACCAGATGGTCTACGAGGTCGTGGACAATTCCATCGACGAGGCCCTCGCGGGCTACTGCACCCGGGTGGACGTGATCATCCACACCGACGGCAGCTGCTCCGTGGAGGACAACGGCCGAGGCATTCCGGTGGATCTCCACAAGGAAGAGAACCGGTCCGCCGCCGAAGTGATCATGACCGTGCTCCATGCGGGCGGGAAGTTCGACAACATGAACACCGACGGCAAGAACGCCTACAAGGTCTCGGGCGGGCTCCACGGCGTGGGCGTTTCCTGCGTGAACGCGCTCAGCTCCAAGCTCTGGCTCACGATCTGGAAGGGCGGAAAAGAATACAGCATGACCTTCACCCAGGGCCACGCGGACAAGCCCCTGGCCAAGGGCGCGGCAACCACCAAGCGCGGCACCCGCGTGCGGTTCATGCCGGATCCCGAAATCTTCAACAACGTGCTGGACTTCACCTTCGAGGTGCTGAGCCAGCGCCTCCGCGAGCTGAGCTACCTCAACAAGGGCGTGCACATCCGCATCACGGACGAGCGGACGGGCGATTCCCACGACTTCATGAACGCCGGCGGGATCGACGCCTTCGTGGAGCACCTCAACCGCAACAAGACGGTCCTGCACAAGCCCCCCATCCACATCGAAGACATCAAGAACGGCACCACCGTCGAGGTGGCCCTGCAGTGGAACGACTCCTACCAGGAGACCCTCTACTGTTTCACCAATAACATCCGGAATAGGGACGGAGGCGCGCACCTGGAGGGGTTCCGCGCCGCCATGACGCGCGTCATCAACACCTACGCCGAAGCCAACAACCTGCTGAAATCCGCGAAGGTCACCCTGTCGGGCGAGGATGTCCGCGAGGGCCTGACCGCGGTGCTGTCGGCCAAGGTGCCGGACCCCAAATTCAGCAGCCAGACCAAGGACAAGCTGGTCAGCTCCGAGGTCAAGGGCATCGTCCAGACCATCGTCTACGAAAAGCTCACGAGCTTCTTCGAAGAAAACCCGCGGGAAGCCCGGGCGATCCTTGAAAAAGCCATCGAGGCCGCCCGGGCCCGGGAAGCCGCCCGCAAGGCCCGCGACCTCACCCGGCGCAAAGGCGCCCTGGATGGCGGCGGACTGCCGGGCAAGCTGGCCGATTGCCAGGAAAAGGATCCGGCGCTCTCCGAGATCTACCTCGTGGAGGGCGATTCCGCCGGCGGATCAGCCAAGCAGGGCCGCAACCGCGCCAACCAGGCCATCCTGCCCCTGAAGGGCAAGGTCCTGAACGTGGAGAAAGCCCGCTTCGACAAGATCCTGAGCCACCAGGAGCTTCGCATCCTGATCCAGGCCCTGGGCACGGGCATCGGCAGGGATGAGTTCAAGGTCGCCAATCTGAGGTACCACAAGATCGTCCTGATGACCGACGCCGACGTGGACGGATCCCACATCCGCACGCTGCTGCTCACCTTTTTCTACCGCCAGATGCCGGAAATCGTCGAACGAGGGCATTTGTACATCGCCCAGCCACCTCTTTACAAGGTGAAAAAGGGCAAGACCGAGAAGTACCTCAAGGACGAAAGGGCCCTGGAGGAGTTCCTGTTCCAGAAGGCCCTGGATGGCTGGAGCCTCACCCTGCCGGACGGGAGCGAGCACAAGGGCGCCGCGCTGGTCCGGGAAATGAAGAAGTGGGGCGAGGTCCAGCAGCTCTACGCCAAGCTGGACCGCCGCGGCTACGCCCGGCCCCTGGTGGATGGCCTCCTGGCCTTCGGGTTGCTGGACGATGAGCGCTTCGACACCGCCGAGGCGGTCAAGGAGATGGCCCTCGCGGTGGAGAAGGCGGGCCTTGGCCGCACAGAAGTTGAATCCACCGAGGCCGTCGAGGCCGCCCCGGAGAAAGCGCCGGGCGCCGAAGGCCGCGCCAAAAAAGCGGAGCCCGAGGATTCCGGAGACGGAGAGGGGGAGGCCGCTGGTCTCGATTTTGAGGAGGAAGCGCCGCAGGCGGCCATTCCAGCCGCCCACCGCATCCGCATCACCCGGATGCACCTGAACCGCCCCATCGCCCTTTGGTTGGACAGCCAGGTGGCCCTGTGGGGCGAATTCCGGAGGCTCAAGGCCCTTCATGAAGAACTCAGCGCCTTCACCGGGGGCGATCTGAAGCTGCTGCGCGTCAAGGAGGCCAAGCCCGAAAAGGCGGGGACGAAGGCCGTGGTGAAAGAGGAAGCGGACTCCGGCGAGACCGGCGACTCCAACGAAGGCGGCGCCACCTCGAAAATGGCCAAGGAGATGAGCTTCGCCAGTCCCGAGGCCATGCTTTCCATGGTTCTGGAGGAAGGCAAGCGAGGCCTGATGATCCAACGCTACAAAGGGTTGGGCGAAATGAACCCCGAGCAGCTCTGGGAGACCACCATGGATCCCACCCGGCGGACCATGCTCCAGGTGCGGGTGGACGATGCGGTGCTGGCGGACGAAATGTTCACCGTCCTGATGGGCGATGCGGTGGAACCCCGCCGCCGCTTTATCGAATCAAATGCGCTTTTAGCTGAAAACATTGATATTTAATTCGCCGCCACGAATGGCTTTCCGAAGGCGGTAGCCCTGGAAACCACCCGAGCAGCGCGCACTGTTCCACGTAGAACACGAGTAGCCCATGACCCGATCTGAAACCATCGAAATCGAAAAAGAAATGCGGAAATCCTACCTCGATTACGCCATGAGCGTGATCGTGGGCCGGGCGCTTCCGGATGTGAGGGACGGCCTCAAACCCGTCCACCGCCGCGTGCTCTACGCCATGAAGGCCGCCAACAACGAGTGGAACCGGGCCTACCGCAAATCCGCCCGCACGGTCGGCGACGTCATCGGTAAATTCCACCCCCACGGCGACGTTCCGGCCTACGACACCTTGGTGCGCATGGCGCAACCCTTCAGCCTCCGGCACATGCTGGTGGACGGCCAGGGGAATTTCGGCTCCATCGACGGCGACCGGCCCGCGGCGATGCGTTATACCGAGGCGCGCCTGAGCCGCATCGGCAGCGCCATGATGGAGGACATCGACCAGGACACCGTGGATTTCGGCCCGAACTACGACGGTTCCGAAGTCGAGCCGCTGGTCCTCCCAACCCGCTTTCCCAATCTGCTCATCAATGGCTCCCAGGGCATCGCCGTGGGCATGGCCACCTCCATCCCGCCTCACAACCTGAGGGAGTGCTGCTCGGCCCTGATCGCCCTCATTGAGGACCCCAGCATCGGAATGGACATCATCATGACCCACGTCAAGGGTCCGGATTTCCCTGGCGGCGGGCTCATGCTGGGCACCGAGGGCGTTGTGGATGCCTATCGCACCGGCCGCGGACGCTGCGTGGTGCGGGCCAAGGGACACGTGGAGCAGATCAAGCGCGCGGGCGACCGGGAGCAGTTGGTCTTTACGGAGCTGCCCTACCAGGTGAACAAGGCCACCCTCACGGAGAAGATCGCGGAGCTCGTGCGGGACAAGAAGATCGACGGCATCAGCGATCTCCGGGACGAGAGCGACCGCGAAGGCATCCGCCTGGTGGTGGAACTGAAGAAGAACGAGCCTTCGGACATCGTCCTGAACCAGCTCTACCAGTTGACCCAGCTTCAGAATTCCTTCCCCATCACCATGCTGACCATCGTCAACGGCCAGCCCCGGGTCTGCACCCTCAAGGAAATCCTCCAGGAATTCCTGGGCTTCCGCCGCGAGGTCGTCACCCGCCGCACCATGTTCCAGTTGAAGAAGGCCGAGGATCGCCACCACGTCCTGCTGGGCCTCAAGATCGCCCTGGACCACCTGGACGCGGTCATCAAGCTGGTCCGGGCCGCCAAGACTCCGGAAGAAGCGAAACAGGGCCTCATGGAAGGCAAGTTCGCCACCGCGACCGAACTCAAGAAGAATCCCGCCCTCCGGCTCAGCGCCATCCAGTCCCAGGCCATTCTGGACATGCGCCTCCAACGCCTCACGGGCCTGGAACGCGAAAAAATCCTGGATGAGCTGGCCGAGCTCGAAAAAACCATCAAGCACCTCAAAGCCATCCTGGCGGACGAGGCCCTGCTCCTGGGCGTCATCAAGGACGAGCTGAAGGCCGTGATGGACCAGTTCGGGGAGGATCGGCGCACCGAAATCGTGGGGTACTCCGGCAACATCCGCATGGAGGACGTGGTCCCCGATGATCCGATGGTCGTCACCATGTCGAAGGCCGGGTACATCAAGCGCACGGACCTGGTGGCCTACCGCCGCCAGAAACGGGGCGGCAAAGGCAAGCTGGGCATGAAGACCAAGGACGAGGATTTCGTCGAACAGCTCTTCCTGACCAAGGCCCACGACACCCTGATGGCCTTCACGGACCGCGGCTACGTCTATGCCCTCAAGGTCTACGACCTTCCGGAGGCCGCGGCCAACACCCGCGGCAAGCACATCAAGAACCTCATCAGCCTGAAGGACGGCGAAAACGTGGTGACCTTGATGGCCCTGCGCGAATTCCCCGTGGGAGAACATCTCGTATTCGCGACGAGCGACGGGACCGTAAAGCGAACATCTCTAAGCCTTTACAGCAACATCCGCGCCAACGGACTCATCGCGCTGAACATCGAGGACGGGAACAGTCTCGTGGCGGTTCGGCGTTCCAGCGGCGACCAGCAAATTTTATTGGCCACGGCCCAGGGCAAGGCCATCCGGTTTGCGGAAGAGGATATCCGCGCCGTGGGACGCGTGGCCACGGGGGTTCGCGGAATGCGCCTCGGCTCCGGGGACCGCATCGTGGACATGGAAGTGGCCGATTCCCTGCCGGACCTGCCGGAAGGGGTCATCGCCGACGAAAGCACCGCCGACCACGGCATGCTGCTCACGGTCACCGAGAAGGGCTACGGGAAACGCTCGCTCCTGCAGGACTACCGGCTCCAGGGCCGAGGGGGCACGGGCGTCATCAATATCCGGGCCGGGGTCCGCAATGGACCCGTGGTGGGCTTCAAGCTCGTCAAGTTCGGCGAAGGCTGCCTCCTGATCAGCCAGGAGGGCATGGTCATCAAGTTCCTCATCGACGAGGTCCGCAAGACCGGCCGGGCCGCCCAGGGCGTCAAGCTCCTGAATCTCGGTTCCGACCAGGACAAGGTGGTCGGCATCGCCAAGATCGAAGCCAGCGCCATGGCCTTCGACGAGGAAGAGGACCTGGTGATGGATGCGGAACTGGCCAACCCCGGCCCCGATGAGAGCGGACAGCAACCGAAGCTGGAACTGTAACGAAAGGGCCGCATCCGCGGCCCTTTTCCATCACAGATAGCCGCTCCAGTCCCCATCCAGCAGTTCAACGCCTTCGCGTTCCAGCCGGGATGAACGATCCACGGGGAACACGTAGGCCCAGGCGGCATAGGTCAGTCCGCTCTCCAGCAGGACCGGGACCAGCCTGCGCTCGAAGCGGCCTTCGGCGAGGCCCTCGAGCTGGTCCAGATCGTCCAGGGCCGATTCCAGGTCCCCCTCGTCTTCATAACCGATGAATTCCCCGACGACCCAGCCCAGCCCTGGCGGCAGAGCTTCGGGAATGACGCCGGGAATCATCGCGGCCCAGCCGGAACCCGGTAAATGAAAAAGGCGTCCGGGCGCAAAGCCCCGGGTCTGTCCAATGGGATTCGTGCGCCTCAACCAGGCATGGTTTGGCCCGCCCTCCCGAAGAGAGCCATAGACGAAGAGGCCATCGGATTCCATGGAGGCAATTCTGCCACCATAGCTGGATGTTGGACGACCAAGGGCCTTCACCAACCATCGAGACCGCCCCGAAGCGGTTCTTCTTCAACCGGAAAGGCATGGCTGCCCTGGGTACGGTGATGGTGTTTGGCCTCCCGGTGCTCTATTTGGTACAGCCGACGCTATCCCGCCGGGCAGCGGGGGTGGTTGGCGTTGTCGATCCAGCAGAGCTGGAGGCCGATGTGCGCCTGCTCTCGACCACTGCCCCCCCGCGAGACCACCGTCACCCCGAGCGGCTGGATGACATTGCCACCTGGATCAAGGGGAGGATGGCGTCCGCGGGTGGGCGGGTTTCCGAGCAGGTGTATCAGGTCCAGGGACGGACTTACCGGAATGTGGTCGCGCGCTTCGGCCCCGAACAAGGGCGGCTGGTGGTGGTGGGAGCCCACTACGATGCCTGCGGCCCGAATCCGGGCGCCGATGATAACGCCAGCGGAGTGGCGGGCCTCCTCGGGCTGGCGAACCTGCTGGGCCAGACCCCCCCGAAAGACCCGGTGGAGCTCGTGGCCTACACTCTGGAGGAACCGCCCTTCTTCAGGACCAGGCATATGGGCAGCGTCCACCACGCGCAGGGGCTCGCCTCGCGCAAGACACCGGTGAAGGCCATGATCTGCCTCGAAATGATTGGGACCTTCAGCCAGGAGGAAGGAAGCCAGCGGTACCCGGTTCCGGGCCTGGACCTGGTGTATCCGGGCAAAGGGGATTTCATCGCCGTCATCGGCGGGATCGGGCAGGGAGCGCTGGTCCGGTGGGTGAAGGCCGCCATGCAGTCCACCTCGCCCCTTCCGGTGTGGTCCATGAACGCCCCGTCCAGTTTGACGGGCGTGGATTTTTCGGACCACGCGAGTTATTGGAAAGAAGGTTTCCCGGCCGTGATGATCACGGATACGGCCTTCTACCGGAACCCGCGGTATCACACAGCCCTGGACACTCCGGACAAGCTCGACTACCCCCGGATGGCCCAGGTAGTGCAGGGGGTTTTCGTGGCCGTCAGGGCCCTGGGGGAATGAAAAAGCCCCAGCTCACTCGGGAATAGGAAAGCGCGCCCCAAGGGCGAAGACTTCTGCCTGAAGATCCAGGATCGCGGTTTCATCGTCTTTGTGGCGCAGGGCGCGGTCGATCCAGATGGCGATCTGGGCCATTTCGGCTTCTTTCATGCCACGGGAGGTGAGCGCGGGCGAGCCCAGGCGGATGCCGGAGGGTTTCAGGGGGGGGTTCGGGTCGAAGGGGATCCCGTTCTTGTTTACCGTCAGGCCGGCACGGTCGAGGACTTTTTCGGCTTCGTTGCCCAGGATCCCTTGGGCGAAAACATCCACCAGCATCAGGTGGTTGTCGGTTCCGCCGCTGACGATCCGCCAGCCCTTCTCCTGGAGACCCTTGGCCAGGGCCCTGGCATTCGTGACGACCTGGCCGCTGTAGGCCTTGAATTCAGGACGCAACGCTTCAGCGAAGGCCACGGCCTTGGCTGCGATGACGTGCATGAGCGGCCCCCCTTGGATGCCCGGAAAGACCGCCCGGTCCAGGTCCTTGGCGTACTGTTCCTTGCACAGGACCAGGCCGCCGCGGGGGCCGCGCAGGGTTTTGTGGGTGGTGGTGGTGACGAAGTCCGCGTGGGGGACGGGGCTCGGGTGGTGGCCCGTGGCGACCAGGCCCGCGATATGCGCCATGTCCACCATCACCAGGGCGCCGACTTCGTCGGCGATGGCGCGGAAGGCAGGGAAGTCGAAGATCCGGGGATAGGCCGACGCACCCACCACGATCATCCTGGGCTGGTGTTCCAGGGCGAGCCGCCGGACCTCGTCCATGTCCACGCATTCGTCATCCTTGCGCACGTGGTAGCCCACGAACTTATACAGCACACCGCTGCTGTTGAGGGGGTGGCCGTGGGTCAGGTGACCGCCATGGGCCAGATCCAGTCCAAGCACGGTGTCGCCGGGTTTCAGCATGGCGAAATAGACCGCCATGTTGGCCTGGGCGCCGCTGTGGGGCTGCACGTTGGCATGTTCGGCGCCAAAGAGCTCTTTCGCGCGGTCCCGGGCCAGGTTCTCGATCACGTCGACGTTGGCGCAGCCGCCGTAATAGCGCCGACCAGGGTATCCTTCGGCATATTTGTTGGTGAAATGGCTGCCCATGGCCTGCATCACCGCGACGGACGCATAATTCTCAGACGCGATAAGTTCAAGGTGATGGCGCTGGCGGTCGATTTCATCATGCAATGCCGAAAAAACAGCGGGATCACCTTGCTGAAGCACTTCGTACACGGTCTCCTCCATGATGGAATTCTGGCATGGGTGTTGGATTTGAGGTTCATTGAATTCAAGGACTGCCTGGGCTCGATCGCAATCCTGCGGGCCCCTGTCCGATGAATGATTTCCCTGGGGAGTGGCACAGATTGCGATCGGCATGGACCTCAGCCTTGTCTGCTCCGGGACGCTGTTCCATGTGGAACAATCCGGCCGGGATGCGCCTGTTTCCAATGACGGGGCCAGCCTTCAGCCGGGTGCTCGCGCTGTTGATTATTGGAGCGATGCCTTCAGGGTGGTCCGCGTCCGCGCCCCAGGACCCCGCATATTGGGCTGCGCCTGATTTTCAGATCACCACGAGTCGCGAAGGCCTTCCTCAGAACTCGGCCATGGGCCTGACCCTGGATGCCCGGGGCCGGCTCTGGGCCGCGACCCAGGATGGCGCCGCCATGTTCGATGGACACACCTGGATGACGGCTTCGATGCCGGATCGAAACATTTCCAACTTCATCCGCTGCATTGCTTTAGGGAACGACGCCAGCCTCTGGTTCGGCCGCCAGGACGGCGGCGTGGCCCGCCTGAAAGCCGAGAAATGGGAGCGCCCCGAGGGGCCCATGGGCAGGGCCGGAACCCGCGTCAACGCCCTGCATCCCAGCCACGGCTTGATGTGGGCCGCCACCTCCGGGCAGGGCCTGGGGAAATTCGATGGCCGCACCTGGAAATTGCTGGGGTCTGAGATCGGGCTCCCATCCACAAGTATTTCAAGCCTTGCAAGCGCGGAAGGCGGCGCCTTATGGGTGGGCACAAGCCAAGGCCTGGCGTTGGTGGAACGGGATCGCGTGATCCGTACTGTGCTTCCCGGCCGGAATGTGCAGGCCCTGCTGCGCCTGAAGACCGGGGAGTTGCTGGCGGGCACCGGCAGCGGCTTGTTCAGAAGCACCGGAAGCGACGGCCAGGCTTGGGAAACCATGCCACTCCCCCCGGATTTGCAGGGGAGATCCATTCAGGCGCTGGCCCAGACGCTTGCTGCGGACGGTGCTTCGGTGCTGTGGGTCGGCACGGGAGGCAAGGGGCTCGCCCGGCTGGATGGCCATGGGTGGCGGGTCCTGACCACCAAGGACGGCCTCCCCAGTGCCGTCATCTGGAGCCTGCTCCCCATGACAGGACCGGGAGGAACGGAGGCCCTGTGGATAGGGACCGATGCGGGGCTCGTGCACCAGCAGTTCGGCCAGTGGCAAAGCATCGGAAATGGCGGCGCGTTGGCGGGCTCCAGCATCTACGGGATGGCGCTCACGGGGGGGCGGGGCCTTGGGGAATCCCTTTGGCTGGGGACGAGGGGCAGCGGCGTGGCGCGCGTGGAATCCGGCCGCGTCCGGTTCTATGCCAAGGCGGACGGGCTGCCGGATGACACGGTTTTCAGCCTCCTGGAATGGAAGGCGGAGGACGGCCAATCGGTGCTTTATGCTGGGACCCAAGGCGAAGGCCTGGCGGAGTTCCGGCAGGGCCGGTGGCGTGGCGCTACGGTGCCGCCGCAGCTCCGCCACACGAACATCCGGCAGCTACGTGAAACCCGGGATTCCGCAGGAAACCGGGTGTTGTGGGTCATTTCAGGAAGCAGCGGACTCTGGCGCAGGACCGCAAACCGGTGGGAGGCGGTCACCACGTCCCAGGGGCTGTCCACCAACCAGCTCCACAGCGCCCTGGAAACCAGCGATAGCGCGGGCCGGCGGACGCTGTGGATCGGCACGGAAAGCGGCGGACTGGCAAGAATCAGGGACGGGAAGGTCACGAACTACACCACCCAAGATGGCTTGCCGAACAACACGGTGATGAGCCTGTGCGAAACCCGGTGGGGCGGGCGGCATTTCCTCTGGGCGGGCACCGAAGGCGGCGGCCTGGTGTGGCTGGATCCGGACGCGGAAAAGCCCGCCTGGCACCTCCTGGCCGACCACACGGTCCCGGCCCTGCCCAACAACACGATTTACCAGTTGCAGGAAGACGCCCAGGCCAGGCTCTACGCCTTCACGAATCGCGGGGTGGCCCGGATCAGCGGGCCCCCGGAGGCCTTCCGCGTGGAGACCTTCACCACGGACAGCGGTCTGCCCAGCAATGAATTCAACGGCGGCGCCTCCATGAAGGATCGGTACGGCCGGATCTGGGGCGGCAGCATCCGGGGCGCGGCGGTATTCGATCCGCGGCAGGAGCTGCCGGGGATGGCGACCCCGCGCCTGATCCTGGACCGGGTGCAGGTGAACGGGCAGATCCGGGATCTGTCGGCGGGCATCCGGCTCGGGCACCGGGAGCGGCGGTTGGAATTCGCCTATTCGCTGCTCAGCTACTTCCGATCTTCGGAAACCCGGTACCAGACCCAGCTCATGGGCCTGGAGGAGGCCCCCTCGGGCTGGGCCCAGGATCCCCACCGGGAATTTCCGGGGCTCGGGGCGGGCAGCTATGTCTTCCGCGTGTGGGCCAGGGACTATCAGGGTCGTCTGGCGGGTCCGATGGATATGGCCTTCAGCATCCGTCCAGCGCCCTGGCGTACAGTTTGGGCTTATGCGATCTATGCCGCGCTGCTCGCGGGCGCGGTGTGGATCGCGGTCCAGACCCGCCTGCGGAGGCTGTTGCGGAAGACCGAGGAGCTGGAGGCGAAGGTCCGCCTGCGCACGGCGGAAATCGAGGCCGCCAAGGACCAGATCGAAGCCCAGAACCTGCAGATTTCCCGGCTCATGGAAAGCACCAGCCTGGCCCAGCGGGACCTCATCAGCTGGTCCCAGGCCATCGCCGGAGAACTGGCGCAAACCATCGGCGCCACCGGCATCGGCATCCTCACGGTGCAGGGCGAGGAACTGCGGTCGCTCGGCGAAAGCGGCACACGGATCCCGACCCTGCGCGAACTGCAGGCGCAGCCCTACTTGAATCCCGCCCAGGACCGGCGGAAACAGGCGCTCGCGGTGTCCGAGGACCGGCGCCGTGAGCTCTCCATACCCGTGAAGGGGCCCAGCGGGGAACTGCTCGGCGGAATGGTGCTGTCGGGTCCCTTCCGGTGGGGGGATGCGGAACGGCGCCTGGTGGGGGTCGTGGCGGCGCAGCTCGGCGCGGTGCTGGAATTGCAGAAGACCCGCCGGAGCCTCAGTGCTGCCCGCCAGCACCAGGCCCAGACCCGGGAGAAACTGCGGGAGAAGGGCCTGGCCCTGCTCCAGACCTGTCCCCGCTGCGGGCGCTGCTATGACGAATCGGTCCAGCGGTGCGGGTGGGATGCGGAGCCCCTGGAATCGCCCCGGATCCTGCCCTTCGTGATCCAGGACCGCTACCAGCTCGCCCGGCTGCTGGGCGAGGGCGGCATGGGCCTCGTTTTCGAGGCGAAGGATCTGCGGCTAGGCCGCGACGTGGCCCTGAAGCTCATCAAGCCCGAACTCTATGGAATGGCCGAAATCCATGCCAGGTTCAAGCAGGAGGCCCAAGCTTTGGCGGGCATCGTGCATCCCAGCGTCATCTCCATTTTTGATTCGGGGGAGCTGGAGGATGGATCGGCCTACATGGTCATGGAGCTGTTGAAGGGGGTGGACCTCGGGACCCTCATCGCCCGCCATGGCCCAGGAACGCCCATCCAGGTGGCCCGCCTCCTGCGCCAGGGCGCCGCGGGCCTGGCGGCGGTCCATCGGACCGGGGTGGTGCACCGGGATCTCAAGCCCGCGAACATCTTCCTGGTTCCCGAAGAGCCAGTGCCGGGCGGCACGGCCCACCAGCGGAATATCTTCCAGACGAAGATCCTGGATTTCGGATTGGCCAAACCCCTGGCGGCGGAGGGAGGGGTCACGCAGACCGGCATGTTGGTGGGGACGCCCCACTACATGTCCCCGGAACAGGTCCGGGGGCAGACCCTGGATGCCCGGAGCGACGTCTATGCCTTCGCGGCCAATGGCTACGAGGCTCTCACGGGCTGCCGGCTCATCTCTCCCACGGCGGTGGCGGACATCTTTTCGCTCATCACGCGCGGGGAGCATGTGGCCCTGCGCGAACTGCTGCCCGGCGTTCCCGCCCAAGTCGAGGCGGCCTTTTCGTCGGCGCTGGCCGTGGATCCCAGGGAACGGCCATGGGACATCGAGGCCTGGGCCCAGGCGTTCGCGGCCGAGCTGGAGGGCATGAAGTCCCAGGCCCGCGGCTGGCCAGGGATTTCCACCCTGGGATCCCACCTCCTGGATACGGGCACCCCGCCCACCGGACTGATGCCGGAGTCGGGTTCCGCCTGATCTGCCAAACTGGGGACATGGACGAGCCCTTCCTTCCTCCCAGCGAAGCCCCGGAACTGGAGCGGTTCGAACATCCCCTGGCCCAGCGCTACGCCAGCAAGGCCATGGTGCGCCTGCTCTCGCCGCTCTACCGGCAGCGGGTCTGGAGGCGGCTCTGGATCGCGCTGGCCGAGAGCGAAATGGAGCTGGGCCTGCCGATCCTGCCCGAACAGGTCGCCGAGCTGCGCGCGACTCGGGACCAGGTGGACCTGGATGCCATCGCCCGGCATGAAGCCGCCCTACGCCACGATGTCATGGCGGCCATCCACGCCTGGGGCGAACAGGCGCCCAAGGCCCGGCCCATCATCCATTTGGGCGCCACCAGTTGTTTTGTGACCGATAATGGCGACTTGTTGATCTGCCACGAGGCATTGCAGCTCCTGCGCAAGCGCTTGCTGGATGTCATCGCGGCCCTGTCGGCCTTCGCGGATGCATGGAAGGACCAGCCGACCCTGGGCTTCACGCATTTCCAGCCGGCCCAGCCCACCACCGTGGGCAAGCGGGCCTGCCTGTGGCTCCAGGATCTGCTGCTGGACCTGGAAGACCTGGACCATCTCATCGCCACCACGCCCATCCGCGGCGTCAAGGGCACCACGGGCACCCAGGCGAGCTTCCTGGAATTGTTCGAGGGCGATGGCGGGAAAGTGGATGCGCTGGAGGAGCGCTTCTGCGGGAAGGCCGGCTTCAAGGCCATCCCCGTGAGCGGCCAGACGGCCACGCGGAAACTGGAGGACCGCATCGGCCAGGTGCTCTGCGGCCTCGCGGCCTCCGCGGGCAAATTCGGCTGCGATCTGCGCCTGCTCCAGCACCTCAAGGAGGTCGAGGAGCCCTTCGAGAAGAACCAGATCGGCTCCAGCGCCATGCCTTACAAACGCAATCCCATGCGCAGCGAGCGCATCAACAGCCTTTCCCGGTTCGTGCTGGGCCTGATGCCCTCCACCTACCAGACCAGCGCCAGCCAGTGGATGGAACGCACCCTGGACGACAGCGCCCACCGGCGTCTGACGATTTCTCAAGGATTGCTGGCCGTGGATTCTATTTTAGTGCTCTATCTGAATGTTGCCTCCGGATTGGTGGTCTATCCGAAGATGATCGAAGCGCGGCTGAACCAGGAGTTGCCCTTCATGGCCGCGGAATTGCTGCTCATGGAGGCCGTCAAGCGTGGCGGCGACCGCCAGGATCTGCACGAGCGGTTCCGCCTGGCCGCCCTGGAAGCCGGCCGCCGCATCAAACAGGAAGGGAAGGGCAACGAATTGCTGCGGCTCCTTGCCGCGGATTCCTCGTGGGGGATGGACGAAGGCGAACTGGCGTCCCTGTTGGATCCTCTCCGCTTCACTGGACGCGCCGGAGAGCAGGTCCGGGCCTTCCTGGCTACCGATGTGAACACCGCGCTGAGCGGCCACGTGAAGACCACAACCGCCGAAATTCGCGTTTAGAGGATCACCCATGCTTAAAATTGCCGTGATTGGCGCCCAGACGCTGTTGGGGCGGGAACTTGTGGCCGCGCTGGAACCCCAGGACTGTTCGGTGCTGCCGCTCTCCACCGGGCCCATGACCAAGCAGGATGAAGAGGGGGATCTGGTCGTCTTCGCGCCTGAACCCGCGCTGATCCAGGATCTGGACGTGGTCATCCTGGCGGACACCCCGGTGGCCCAGGACCTGTTCGCGGGGTATCCCGGAAGGATCCTGGATTTGCGCCCGGAAGCGGATCCCAAGGAATCCGGCGAACCCATGCCCCTGACGGGAGACTGGCCCGTCGGCACCCTGCGCTTCCGCGGACGGTCCGCGCTGGAACAGGTGCTGGCGCGATTACCCCAGCTCGTGGACGGCATCGGAGAAGTCTCCGGCACCCATCTCCGGTCCATCGCGCATCTGGGCGATCTGGGGCTGGGGGGCCTCATGGAGCAGACCGCCGCCGTCATCCGGGGGGAGGAACCGGACACCCACACCCTGGGCTACCGCGCGGCCTTCGAACTGGTGCCCCAGACTCCCAGGGGAAACCTGGTGGAGGTGCGGACGCCGACCTTCCACGGGGACCTGCTGGTGCTGAACCTGCGGGCCGCCGAAGGCAAGCGGCTCGCCCCGAAGGCGCCGCCGGAGGGTGTGGCCTGGGTGGACCAGCCGCCCACGTCGCGGGATGTGGCGGTCAGCATCAACCTCCTCGCCCACCTCAGCCTTTCTCCCGATGCGAACCAGGGCATGCTCACCCTCGGCTTCGACCCCATCCTGTGGGGTACCCTGCGGCCCACGCTCAGGCTGCTGGGCCTGTGATCCTATTCCCCTGATGGCCAAGAAACTCGATCAACCCCAAGGGCGCGGCGATTTCTTCAAGTCGCTGGGCACCCTCATGGCCGGGTTCATGGCGGAGCAGGTGGAGGAGGCCATCACCAAGGCCAGCCCCAAGGTGTTGCGCCCGCCGGGGGCTCTGGACGAATTCGCTTTCCTGACCGCCTGCACCCGCTGCGGTGACTGCATTCCTGCCTGTCCCCAGGATTCCATCATCAAGGGCGGCTCCAACATGGGCCTGGGGCTCAACGCACCCTACATCGATCCCCGGTCGATGCCCTGCTTCCTCTGCACCGATCTGCCCTGCGTCAAAGCCTGCCCCGAAACCGCCAAGGCGCTGATCTGGCCTGTCCGCACCACGAAGGATGGCGAAGTCCTGGACGGGCCACGGGCCGTACGCCTGGGCACCGCCCGGATCAAGCAAGACCTGTGTTTGACCTACGAACGCGAAGGCCAGGACATCCAGGCTTGCCGCACTTGCGTGGACCGCTGCCCCTATCCCGGCGTGGCCATCCGCATTCTCGATACGGAAGATGGCAGCATTCCCCATCCGGAAGTGATCGAGGACTATTGCACCGGCTGCGGGCTCTGCGTGTTCGGCTGCCCCACGGTCCAGCCCGCCATCGTGGTGGATCCGCGGCGGTGAGGGACAGCGCCGTTGAGGGGGGGGGAAAACCCCCCGAACCCCCCGGGGCCCCAAAAAAATTTTTCGGTTTTTTTTCCCCCCAGGAAAGACCCTGACGCAGCGCGAGATTGGAGATTGTTCTAAAGCCGCATCCCTGCTAGCTTTTCAAGGCTAAGCAGGGAACCGGTATGAACCCATCGCTCCACATCGGCCATTCGAGAATCCGCAAGGAGGGCCGGGCCAAGGTCACCGGCGAGGCCCAGTACACGGATGATGTGCGCATGGAAAACCTGCTTTATGGCGTGACCGTGCGCTCCTCGGTGCCCAGGGGAATCCTCAAGGGCATCGAATTCGGAGAAGGCATTCCCTGGGATGAATTCATCATCGTCACGGCCAAGGATGTGCCCGGGGAACTTAATGTTGCCCTCATCGAGCGCGACCAGCCATTCCTGGCGCTGGACCGCATCAACCATCCGGAAGAGCCGGTGGTGCTGCTGGCCCACGCGGACCGCTACCTGCTGGAAAAGGCCCGCGCCGCGGTGCGGCTGGACATCGAACCCCTGCCGCCGCTGTTCGACCTCGAAGAATCCCTGGCCTGCAAAGAGGTGGTCTGGGGCCAGGACAACCTGTTCAAGAAGATCCTGATCGAAAAAGGGGACGTGGATTCCGTCTGGGCCGGGGCCGCGCACATCGTCGAAGGCGAATACAAAACCGGCTCCCAGGAGCAGCTCTACATCGAGCCGAATGGCGCCATCGCGGTGGCCGATGCCGAGGAGGGCGTGACGGTCTGGGGCTCGCTGCAATGTCCCTATTACGTCCACACGGCCCTGAAGGCGCTCTTCAATCTGCCCGACGACAGGATCCGCGTCATCCAGATGGAGACCGGGGGCGGCTTCGGCGGCAAGGAGGACTATCCGAGCCTGATCGCGGGCCACGCGGCGCTGCTGTCCCTGAAGGCGGGCGGGCGGCCCGTGAAGATCGTCTATGACCGCGAAGAGGACATGGTGGCAACCACGAAGCGCCACCCCTCCCGCACGCGCATCCGCAGCGCCTTTGATGCCGAGGGCCATCTGTTGGCGCTCGATATTGATTTCGCTCTGGATGGCGGCGCCTACCTGACCCTGTCGCCGGTGGTGCTGAGCCGCGGCGCCATCCATGCGGGCGGGCCCTACCGCTGCCCCAACACCCGCATCCGGGCCCGGGCCGCGGCCACCAACACGCCACCCCATGGCGCTTTCCGCGGTTTCGGCGCGCCCCAGAGCCTGTTCGCCATCGAGCGGCACATGGATGTGGCGGCGGCCCAACTGGGCCTGGATCCTGTCGCGCTCCGGAAAAAGAATCTGCTCAGGATGGGCGACGCCACGGCCACCGGACAGATCATCAAGGAGAACATCGATCTCCCGGCGCTTCTCGATCGTGCCCTGGAAAAGCTGGATTACTCGACGAAAAAAGAGAATTGCAAAATCCACAATGCGGGTTCGAGCCCCATCAAGAAGGGCCTGGGGTTCGCGACCTTCATGCACGGCTGCGGGTTCACGGGGTCCGGGGAATCCTACCTGGCCTCCATCGCCGGCGTGGAGGGCCGGGCGGATGGCAAGATCCATGTGCTGGCGGCCTCCACGGAGATGGGGCAGGGGGCCAACACGATCCTCAGCCAGGTGGTGGCGGAAGTCCTGAAGGTGCCGCTGGAGCTCGTGGAGGTGGTGCGGCCGGACACGGCCCTGGTGCCCGACAGCGGGCCCACGGTCGCTTCCCGGACGACCATGGTGGTGGGCAAGCTGGTGCAGGAGGCCGCCATCGGCCTGCGCCAGACCCTGATCCAATCGGGCTTCCTCAAGGCGCCCTATGATGGCGGAGGCTTTTCGAGCGCCGTAAAACAATACATCGCAAAAAATGGTCATTTGAAGGCCTATTCCCAGTACAACACGCCTCCGCAGATCGTCTGGGACGACCAGCTCTACAAGGGCGACGCCTACACGACCTTCGCCTGGGCCTGCTATGCGGCCGAAGTGGCCGTGGACACCCGCACCTTCGAGGTCCAGGTCGTTGATTTCGTGGCCGTGCAGGAAGTGGGACGGGTGCTCAATCCGACCTTGGCGGAAGGCCAGATCGAGGGCGGCGTGGCCCAGGGCATCGGCTACGGCCTTTCGGAACAGGTGGTGTGGGACCGGGGCCGGATGGCCAATGGCCAGATGACCAACTACATCATGGCCACCAGCATGGACATTCCCCGCATCCGCGTGTACTTCGAGGAGAATCCCTACCCGAACGGCCCGGGCGGCGCCAAGGGCCTGGGCGAGCTGCCCATGGACGGCCCCGCCCCAGCCCTGCTCAATGCGGTGCAGGACGCGCTGGGCACCACGGCTCCACGGGAGATTCCCCTGACGCCCGAACGATTGATGGACCTCATCGAGCCTGCCAATGTCTGAAAAAACGAAGTTATCCCTCCAGGTCAACGGAACCGCGCGCGCCGTCGAAGTCTGGCCCATGGCGCGGCTCCTGGATGTGATCCGTGAGGACCTCGGCCTGACCGGAACCAAGGAAGGTTGCGGCGAAGGCGAGTGCGGGGCCTGCTCGGTGATCCTGGACGGCCAGCTGGTGAACAGCTGCCTGGTGCCCGCGGTGCAGGCCGAAGGCGCAGACCTGCGCACCATCGAAGGGGTCGCCTCCGAAGAACAGCTTCATGGGGTGCAGGAGTCGTTTCTCCACTGCGGCGGGGCCCAGTGCGGCATCTGCACGCCGGGCATGGTCATGGCCGCCGTGGATCTGCTGCGGCGCTGCCCGCATCCCGACGAGGCGCAGATCCGCGATGGCCTGGCGGGGAATCTCTGCCGCTGCACGGGCTACGGGAAGATCGTGGATGCCGTGGCCCAGGCCGCGGAGCGAGCCGTCGAAGTGGCCAAGGAATCCCGGCCATGAGGGGCCAGGCTCCTAGCTGCACGGTCCAAACGCCGGCCTCCCTGGCCGGCGCCCTGGAGATCCTGTTCGCCGAGAAAGGAAGCTGGCGCCCCCTCGCGGGCGGCACGGACCTGATGGTTCCCTTCGCGGCTGGAACGCTGCCCTTCACGCGGTTCCTGAACCTGTGGGGCCTTGAAGAACTCCAGGGCATCGAGGTCGCTCCGGACAGCCTCACCTTGGGGGCCCTCACGACCTATGCGGAGATCCGCAACCATCCCGTGCTCCGGGCCGAATTCCCCAACCTGGTGCAAAGCGCCTGGGTGACCGGGGCCATGGCCATCCAGAACCGCGGCACGCTCGCGGGCAACATCGCTAACGGGAGCCCCGCCGCCGATACGCCACCCAGCCTCCTGGCCTATGGCGCCGAGGTCCAGCTCCAATCCCTCGCCGGCTCCCGCTGGGTGCCCTATGAAAGTTTCCATACGGGCTACAAGCAGACCGCGATGCTGCCCGAAGAGCTCATCACGCGGATCCGCGTCCATCGGCCCGCCGGCGACACTTTCCATTTCTTCCGCAAGGTGGGCACGCGGAAGGCCCAGGCCATTTCCAAGGTCTGCCTGGCCGCCTATGCGCGGGCGGAAGCGGGCCGCGTGGCGGAATTCCGCCTGGGCCTGGGGAGCGTGGCCCCGGTGCCGATGCGGGCCCTGACCACGGAGATGTTGATCCAGGGCCAATCCATCGACGCATTCCACGAGCGGTTCATCGCCGGGGCCAAGCAGGCCCTGATGGAAGATATCCGGCCCATCGACGACATCCGCAGCACCGCTAGCTATCGGCGGAAGGTAGCGGCCAATGTCCTGGGGCAACTGCTGGAGGAAATGGCCGAGCGGTTCCGGCGGCAGTAAACCCGGGAGTGCACAGCGGTTGTCAAAAAACCCGACCGCCACGCTCCCGCCCGCCCGCCCCCCCCCCCCCCCCCCCCCGCCCCCCCCCGCCCCCCCCCCCCCCCCCCCCCCCCCCCCCCCCCCCCCCCCCCCCCCCCCCCCCCCCCCCCCCCCCCCGGGGGCGCACGGGCCGCCCCCCCCCCCCCCCCCCCCCCCCCCCCCCCCGGGGGGGGGCCGCGGGCCCCCCCCCCCCGCCCCGGGGGCCCCCGCCCCCCCCCCAAACCCCACCCCCGGGCGGGCCGCGGCCGAGTTCTGCCCCCGCTCCTCCCCCCCCCCCTTCTCCCCCCCGCCCCCGCGCCGGGGGGGCTTTGGGGCTGGGGTTAGGGGGTAACCAGACAAAAAACATACCGACGGTGGTAATCTATTTTTCCAACACCATGTCCACCAAACCCGATCCGCCCGCCATCCAGGTCCGCCTGGCGGAAAGTTATAAGGATCTGCCCCAGGCCCAGCGCGCCATCGCCGATGTCCTGATGGCAGACCCGTTGCTGGGCGCGCTTTGGGGCATTGAAACCATGGCCGAGCGCGCCCACGTGAGCGTGGGAACCGTCATCCGGTTCGCCAGGCGCCTGGGCTACAAGGGCTTCAGTGACTTCCGGGACGCGCTGCGCGAAGCCTGCAGCACCCGTTCCGTTGAAGCGGAGCTGGAGCAGCTCGATGTCCCCCAGGACATGCTCGGGACGCTCGGAGGCGTCGTCCGCCGGGACGGAGAACACCTGGCAAGGCTGATCCAGGCGGTGGATCCCTCCATGCTGGAATCCGCCGCCCGCCTGCTGCTGGGGAAGCGGACCACCGGGTGATCCTGGGCCGGGGCGTGGGCCACGTCATGGGCCTGATCTTCGCGTTCTACCTCACCCAGGCCGGCGTGCCCTGCATCGCGGCGCTCCCTTCGGACTTCTCCAACCAGGTCGCCAATCTCGGCCCCAAGGATCTGCTGGTGGTCATCAGCTTTTCGCCCTACAGCCGCGAAACCGTGGACGCCGCCAGCTTCGCCAAGGAGAACGGAGTCCGGGTGCTTGCTTTTTCCGACCGCAAGGATTCGCCACTGGCCCACCATGCGGACATCCTCATCCCCGTTCCCAGCGAGGATCTCCTCTTCAGCTTCAGCCTCACCTCCTTCGCCACCCTCTCCCACGCCTTCGCCATCGTCCTGGCGGCCCGGGACCAATCCGGCACCCTCAAGCGCCTCAAGGCCGCCGACAAGGTCGCCCAGCCCCTCTTTGTGGATCACTGGCTGCCCAAGCAGCCGGGGGCGCTGCATGTGCAAAGGTCGGGGAAGGCCTAGGGGAATCCAGCGGCCTTGCTCGTGCTTGATTTCTTCTGTGATGTAACGTGCCACTCCGGCTGTGGGAAATGGACACGGGTCTTCTGCAACATTGGGGACCACCCGAAGCGGTTGAACCCCTAGAAGCTGGCCAGAACTGGCTGAACTCGAACGGCATGTAAATTGATTAGGACTGGGGAAACCCTTCCTACAGGTGCCCCAACTGCCACCTGCAGGACCTTTCTGGCGGAGAGCCCATGCATCGAACCATCATCCTCGCGAGTGCGTTAGTGTCGTTGGGCTGCACCCAGATCAGATCCGTTGCGACGATCCAGGCCCGAATCCCCAAGAACAGCGGCATCACCCTGATTCACCTGGGACCGGACCCCGCAGGTGTTGAGCACGCCATCAGCTCGGAATTGCTGAGGGCGGGGTATCAACCCTTCAGCGGTGCGATCAGGACGCTCATGGTCACGCAGCCCACGGGCGAAGCGGCCAACAAAGACCAGCAAAAAGAACAGGAGATAACACGGAAGTACCAAACAGCCTATTTGTGTCAGGTAAAGACGAACGGAGTGGGAACCTTCTTGTCGGGTTTCAGCCTGCAGCTCATTGAGGTGGCTTCGGGGAAAATCCTGGTGTCCATCAATGGCAATAATGGCAATTACACCGGTGAAGAAGTTGCCAAAGCCTTGGTTGAGCAACTCAGTCGAATCAGTGGCTGACCGTAAAGGTTGTTAACCAGGCTCCAGGCAGCCAACCTTGATCTCCGGGGGGGGTCAGAATCGCTCCCACAAATCGCGCGCCAGGTCACGACTCCGGGCAATCACGGTGGTTTCTTCGAGGTCGATCTGCAGTCGTCTGCCTTCCATCAGGATTCGCCCGCCGCAGATGGTCGTGTCCACGGTGGCCTGGGAAATGCCGAAAACGAGGTGGCCCAGCGCTGTGGCGTCGTTCAAAGGGGTTGGTGGATCGTAATCCACGAGGATCACATCGGCGGCGGCGCCTTCTTCCAGAGTGCCCAGGGGAAAACCCCACAACTGAGTGGCCAGTTCGGGATTGCGGACGAAAAGGGTGTCCGTCAGCTCCATGAACCCGCTGCTGGGATTGTCCTGGCGCAGGTGCTGGGCCCAAAGTCCCACGCGCAATTCCTCCAGCATGTTGATGGTCATGGCGTCGGTGCCTAGCCCCACGCGGACACCGCGCTGGACCAATTCCAGCACATTGGCGATGCCCACGGCATTGTTGAGGTTGGACTGGGGATTGTGGGCCACGAAGGTGTCCGTGCGGGCCAGCGTCGCCATGTCCGCCTCATCCACATGGACGGCATGGGCCGCGATGCTGGTTCTCCCAAGTATTCCGTGGGCCGCAAGGCGCGCAACCGGACTCGCGCCATACTTCTCCAAGTTGATGGCCACATCCGAGGCGGCCTCGGCCACATGCACATGGAAACCGATGCCGAGATCGTGGCCCAGAACCGCGGCGCGATCCAGTGTGGCATCTGAAAGCGTGAAGGCCGCATGCAGGCCGAAGAGCGCCCGGAGTTGAGGATCCTCTGCTCCCGCACAGGTTTTGGCGAAGGCGACATTCTCTTCCAGGCCCTGGTCGGTCACGACCTGGCCGTCGCGGTCGGAGACTTCGTAGCAGAGGCAGGCGCGCAGGCCCGAAGCCTTCACGGCTTTGGCGATGCGATCCAGGGAACCGATGACGGAGCCTGGACTGGCGTGATGGTCCACCAGCGTCGTTGTGCCCTTTCGGATCGCGTCCAGCAGGATGATCTGGGCGCTGACTTCCACATCGTCCAGGGTCAAGCGGCGGTCCAGCCGCCACCAGAGATTGGTGAGCACTTCCTGGAAGTCGTGGCTCGGCGCGGCTTTGCCGAGGCCGCGCACCAACGTGGAATAGAAATGCATGTGGGCGTTCACGAAGCCGGGCATCACGACCTTGCCCTTCGCATCCAGTACGCGGTCGAAGGGACCCGGAATGGTTGCGACAGGCGCGATCCGCGCGATGCGGTCATCCTCGATCAAAAGCGCCATCCCTTCGAGCACGCGGCAAGGGCGCCCAAAGGTGAGCAGCGTTCCGTTCTGGATCAGGATGCGGGACATGGGATTTCCGTGGGTGGGCGGATCAGGATAAGCCGACTTCCTTGTTGAATCCTTCGATCAGCCTATCGAATTCTGCGGCCTCCTCTTCGAAGAGTTGGCGCCAATACTCGGGATCCCACTGGGCGCAGATCTCTTCGTAGGTCTTTCCCTGCTGCTCCACCCAGGTGTAGTACTTCAGGTTGTGGATGGCCTTGCGGTCCGTGTAGGTCAATTCCTTGAAGTGATCCACGGCCTGCCGTTCCAGGCTGCCCGTCTGGGTCTTGGCGGCCTCGATGGCCGTGAAGGCGCCGCGCTCGGCGGTGAGTTCTTCGAGACGGGAGCGGTACATTTCCACGGAATCTGTGAAGATCGTGAATACCACGTCGTTCTCGTCCAGCTCCCAGTACTTCGCGGCCTTGATGGCGGCCAGCAGGTTGCAGATGCCGCTGATGCCCAGCAGGCCGAGCTTCTCGATCTTCGTGGCGCTCACGCCCAGGGTGGCAAGGAAGGCCTGGCCCGCAGGTTCATTGAAAAGCCGCAGGATGCGCATGCAGTCCTCGTCGTCGATGGCGGCCACGGCGTCGGTGTTGCGGACGTTGTGGACCCAGGGTACGTGCTTGTCGCCGATGCCTTCGATGCGGTGATCGCCGAAACCGTTCATGAGCAGCGTCGGGCATTGGAGGGCCTCGGTGGCGATGACCTTCAGGCCCGGGAATTTGGTCTTCAAATAGTCGCCCGCGCCGATGGTGCCCGCGCTGCCCGTGGCGCTCACATAGGCTGTGAACCGGGTTTTCGGTGTCGCCAGGCCGCGGAAGACTTCTTCCATGGCAGGCCCAGTCACGTTGTAGTGCCAAATGGGATTTCCGAATTCCTCGAACTGGTTGAAGACCACGTGGATGGGGTCCTTCTTCAGCTCCCAGCACTTGTCGTAGATCTCCTTCACGTTGGATTCGCAGCCCGGTGTGGCGATGACTTCGGCGCCGATCTCGGCGAGCCAGGTGAAGCGCTCCTTCGACATGTTTTCCGGCAGGATGGCCACGGCGGTGCAGCCCAGGATGGCGCTGTCGAAGGCGCCGCCCCGGCAGTAGTTCCCTGTGCTGGGCCAGACGGCTTTATGTTTTTCGGGGTCGAATTCGCCGCTCACCAGGCGCGGCACGAGGCACGCGAAAGCCGCGCCCACCTTGTGTGCGCCGGTCGGGAAATACTTCCCCACCAACCCGATGATGCGCGCTTTCACGCCTGTGATTTCGGGCGGGATCTCCAGGAAATTGGGGCCCGCGAACAGGCCGGTCTCAGGGTCGTTCTTCCAGGTGATGCGGAAAAGATTGACGGGGTTCACATCCCACAGCCCGACGCCCACGAGCTTCGCTTTGATCGCGTCTGGGATGGAAGCTGGATCCCGCATCTGCTTGAAGGTTGGGATCACGACGCCGAGATCACGGCACCGCTTGGCCGTGCGCTGGATGACTTCGGCGTTGATGGATTTCACGATTCGAGACATGTCCATACTCCCTAAAGACTCAGTCGCTTGGCGCGCCTAACGATGGTTTCGAGCTTGGCGCCGGGATCCTTCAGGCGCGTGAGGAACATCAGCGCGCTGATGACGAAGGGCTTGTAGGCGGCTTCGTGGTAGGTCGGAATGCGGTACTGGTCGAAGACTTCCTTGGAGACTTCGCCCGCGTCGCAACTCACGTCGGTGATGTCCGCGGGCAGGCAGTGCATGTAGAGCGCTTGCTTGTCATGGGTGAGATCCATCTTGGCGCGGTCGCATTCCCAGTGCTTGAACTTGGCGTTATTGGTTAGGCACTCCTTCTCCAGGGACTTCAGGCCTTCCCTGTCGGAGGATTTCAGCAATTTCGTGCGCTGCTGCATGACGTGGAAAGGCGCCCAGGACTTGGGATAGACGATGTGGGCACCCTTGAATGCTGCCTCCATGCTGTTCACGGTTTCGAAGCTGCCGCCGCTTTCCGCCGCATTCTTCTTTGCGATTTCCACGACTTCCGGGATCAGCCCATAACCCTCGGGATGGGCCAGGCTTACGTCCATGCCGAAGCGTGTCATCAGGCCGATGATGCCCTGGGGCACGGACAGCGGCTTGCCGTAACTCGGGCTGTAGGCCCAGGACATGGCGATCTTCTTGCCTTTGAGATTCTCCAGGCTGCCGAAGTGTTTCTTTAGCCAGGCCAGATCCGCCAGGGATTGGGTGGGGTGGTCGATATCGCACTGCAGGTTGATGAGGCTGGGGCGGCGGTGCAGCACGCCCTGTTCGGCGCCGTCGGTGAGTGCCTCGCCCACTTCGCGCATGTAGGAGTTGCCTTCTCCCAGGAACATGTCGTCGCGGATGCCGATGACTTCAGTGAGGAAACTGATCATGTTGGCGGTTTCGCGCACGGTCTCGCCGTGGGCCACCTGGCTCTTCTCCTCGTCCAGGTCGGAGAGCGAGAAGCCCATGGCGCTGGCGGCGGACGCGAAGGAGAAACGCGTGCGGGTGGAGTTGTCCCGGAAGATCGAGATGGCCAGGCCCGTGTCGAAGGCGCGGTAGGAGAAGCCCTCCTGATGCAGCCGCTTGAGGATTTCCGCCAGGGTGAGGATGGCTTGGATCTCTTCGGTGGGATGCTCCCAGGTCAGCAGGAAGTCCTTCTGGAAGAGATCGGTCTTGAGGGCCCGGAAGGCGGCCAGGTGTTCGTGGATGGCGGGGGAGGGCATGGGTTGCTCCTGTGTAGTGGATATCGATTCAAGAAGGGTGGCCTCAGGCCGGACCTTGCAGCGCCTGTCCTAGCGGTCGGTCGGCGTGCGTCAGCTCGCCGCCCTCGACGAGGGATTCGCCCCTGAGGAACACATGCCGGAAGGCCAGGGTAGACGTGAACCCCGGGTAGGCCTCGAAGGTGTCGGCGGAAGAGGAACGGATGGGCCGCTCGGGACCCTTGGGGTCCAGGATCACCACATCGGCATCCAGGCCCACGTGCAGGGAACCCTTGCGGTGGGACATGCCCAGACGGGCCGCAGGGTTCAGCGCCAGGCGCAACGCCAGCTCCTGGGCGGCGCGATCAGGCTCGTCCTCCCAGAGCTTCCACGCAAGGTGGGCCAAAGCGCCAAGGCCGCCGAGTCCATTGGCCACCGTGCGGATGTCCTTACCGTCCCAGGCGTCCTTGTCCGCGCAGCAAAAGGCGCAGTGGTCCGTGGCGATGAGATCGAAAACACCAGCGCGTGCCAGCCGCCGAAAATGCAGGCGGTCACCCCTCAGCGGCGGCGAGCAGATCCAACGATGGCCGTCGGCGCGATCCAGCCAGCTGTCATCCAGCCAAAGATACTGGGGGCAGGTTTCACACGTGAGGTCCTGGTGGTCATGGGCGCCCTTGATGCGCATCGCGGCGGACACGGTGGATACATGGACCACGTGCAGGGAGACGTCGCAGCGGGCCGCCAGCGTGATGAGCGCATCCACGGTGCGGATTTCAGCTTTTTCGGGTCGCAGGCGCGCGTGGCTCGACGCGCGAGACAGATCGAGCATCGAGGTATCCACCGCGGCCATCAACTCGTCGTCCTCGCAGTGCACGAGAAAGCGCGCGCCGGTGGGCCCGAGACGTTGGAAAAGCTCTTCGAGACGCGCCTGATCCGTGAAAAGTCCCGCGTTTCTGTAAGTCGTGTAGAACTTCAGGGTGCGGTACCCCGCCCAGACGAGGCTCTCCAGATCATGCCAATCCTCACGCTCGAAGGTGGTCGGCGTGAGGTGCCAGGCCACATCGGAATGGCAGTGTCCCTTGGCGCGAGCGTGGGCGCGCTGGAGGGCCTGACGCAGGGATTCTTGCGATCCATCCGATCCCTGGGTCACAAAGGTGCACAGCGTGGTGATGCCGTTCAGGATCCCGATGCGCGTGCCGGATTCGTAGTCATCCGCCAGCTCGAAGTCGCCGATGCGGTCGCCCACGTGCGTGTGGAAATCAATGAAGCCGGGCAGCACGTAGCAACCGCCCGCATCCACCACTCGATCGGCGCTGCCAAGGTTCCGGCCGATGGCAGCGATACGGCCATTCTCCAAAAGCAGATCCGAGTCCTCAAGGCGATCCTCGAAAGCCACGCGACCGTTTCGGATGAGCGTTCTCATACGTCCACGGCTTCCAACATCGGTTCGATGGCTGCGGGGATCGACACCCGGGACAGAGGCGCCTCCACATCCTTCAGCCCGTGTCCGGTGGCGAGTATCACCACGCGAGCGCTGGCATCCAGGCGGTCGGGACCGGCCTGGAGCTTGACCAGTCCCGCCAGGGCCGTGGCGCCGGCGGGCTCCGTGAAGATGCCCGTGCGGCTCAAGAGCTGCGCTTGGGCCTGCAGGATTTCATCGTCGCTGACGGTGAGCGTGAGGCCCTTGCTTTCCAGGATGGATCTACGGGCGCCATGGGCGTTGCTCGGGCAGACGACGGAAATGGAATCAGCCCGGGTGGATGGATCCGGCGCGTCGGAATAGATTCCGGTCTGAACATAGCGGTGGATGGCATCGGACCTTTCCGCCTGCACGCCGATGAGCCGTGGAAGGTTCTGGATGAGCCCTGCCCGCTGGAGGTCTACGAAGGCTTTGTGGACGCCGCCGAGGATGACGCCATCCCCCACGGAGACGAGAATCGCGTCGGGCACCTGGAAGCCCAGCTGGGCCCAGATCTCCAGACCCGCGGTCTTCTTTCCTTCCAGGGTGAGGGGATGGTAGGCCGTGTTGCGGTTAAGGCCCCCGCGCTGGGCGGTGTACTCCAGGCTCAGTCGGAAAGCATCATCATAGGTGCCCTTCACCGGCACCACCTTCGCGCCCGCGAGCACCATCTGCACGAGCTTGGCCTTGGGGGCTTTTTCGGGAACGAAGATTAGGGCCTCCAGACCCGCGGAGGCGCATACCGCCGCCAGGGCCGAGGCTGCATTGCCCGTGGAAGCGGCCACGATGCGATGCTCCCCGATGCGCGTCGCTTCAGCGGCCACCAGGAAGGAGGCGCGGTCCTTCAGGCTGCCGCTGGGATTCAAACCATCATTCTTCACCCAGAGATGGGATAGACCTAGTTCCGTGCCCAGACGCGCCACCTCCGCCAAAGGCGTGTTGCCCACGGCCAGGGGTGGATGGAATACCTGCTCCACCGCGCAGAAGAGCTGCCAATCGGGATCTAGGCGGTCGAATCCTTCTCGGATCGCCGCGTAGTCGAACACCACTTCCAGCACACCCACCAACGGAATGCCGGGTTTGTAGATCTTTCCGCATTCGGGGCAGAGGTAGCGTACGGATTCCCGCGCATATTCGCGGTCGCAGTCCGTGCAGCGATAGAGGAAGGAAGTCATGGCCGTGTTTCCACTGGTTGGATCTCATCAACGGGAAGCACCGATTCAGCATTGAGAAGCGCGATGAGGGTCGCGCAGGGTGAAAGATCCAGGATCCTTCCTTCGCCAAGCGGACCAAGCAGTTCGATGCCCAGGAATTCAAAAGAATCGCGTTTGAAGCAGGCGATCCATTCTGTCGTGCGGTGCTCGATCACATTCTTTTGGCGTTCCAGCCAATGCGTCGAACCGTGAAGCCGGGCCTCGATCCGCAGCCCTTCGCCAGGTTGTTCCATGCGGAATCGATCGTCCTTGGCTTCCTCGAATCCCTCTCGGTCGATCCAGAAGCGCGGCTTGTCCTTGTAAGGCGCGCCCGAGGTCGGGCAGAAGGTCGTGCAATTGCCGCACTCATTGCAGAAGTCGGCGATATTGATGATCTGGACCTCCTGATCGATCGCAAAGGACTTGCTTCCTTCCGCCACGGGCTGGCCATTTCGGACGACCAGGGAAGGCCACTTCACCTTGAGCGGCGCCATTCCGTAGGCGAGATTCGCGCGGTTGGGGCACACAGTCACACAGAGGCTGCAGACATCATCGCAGTCCAGGCAGCGGCTGGCTTCCAACTGGGCAGCCGCGGGACTGAATGTTTGGGCGACCTCAGCGAAACCACCGCGCTCGGTGACGGGCAGCACGGGCACCAGTTGGGGTGCATCCAGGCGTCCTTTTTTCTCCATCAAGGCGCTGGTCGGCACATGTTTATCGAGCAGTGGTTCGGGCACTGGCTCCAGGCCATGGCGCCGGCCGATGGCCAAGGCGACCGCCCGTCCATCGGCGATGGCCTTGATGATCGAGGCCGCGCCGCGCACGACATCTCCGCCCGCGAAGAGGCCTGGCACGCTGGTTTCGCAGGTTTCCGGATCCACCGTGAAGGAGTTGTCGCGGTTGCGTTTCAGCTCGAGTCCATCCAAGAAATCCAGAACAGGTTCCTGCCCGATGGCCGGGATGATGGTGTCGGCAGGCAGTATCTCTTCGCTCTCGGGATGACCGGGAGCATGCATGGGCACCGGCCGTGGGCGACCCGAAGCATCTGGCTCGCCGAGCTTCATGCGCGTGCAGGCCAGGCCTACGACTTTGCCGTTCTCGGTAAGTACACGCGCAGGTGCGAGTAGATCGCGCAGGCCGATGTTCTCCTTGATGCAGTCGTGGACTTCCTCTGCGTCCGCGGGCATCTGCGCCCGGGTGCGCCGGTAGACTAGGGACACCTCGGCATCCTTCACCAGGCGCCGGGCTGACCGGACCGCGTCCATGGCAGAATTCCCGGCCCCGATGATCAAGATCCGCTTTCCCAAATCCATGGGTTCTTCAGCCCGCACCTTGTCCAGGAAATCGAGCGCATCCATGACGGCGGGTGCATTCTCTCCCGGGATGTCCAGCCGTTTGCCCTTTTGGGCGCCAATGCTGAGGAAGACATAGGGATAACCCCCGCGTAGTTCCTCGAAGGGCAGATCCCGGCCGATGGCTGTTCCCATATGGAACCGAACACCCAACTGGCGGAGGCGTTCAAGGTCGCCTTCGATCGCCGATGTGGTCAGGCGGTAGCCCGGAATGACGCCGCTCACCATGCCGCCCAGTTCGGTTTTCGCTTCGAAGACCTCCGCATCGAAGCCCATCTTGGCCAGGTAGTAGGCCGCCGAAAGGCCTGCGGGGCCCGCGCCGATGATAGCCACCTTCACGCCGAGATTCGGTCCGCATTTCTCGACCGGAACCTCACCATGCTCGAAGGCGAAGCGCTTGATTTCCCGGATGGCGACGGGGCCGTCGTAGAAATTGCGGACACAGCGTTCGATGCAGGGGCGGTCGCAGACGCTGCCGGTGATGCCGGGCTGGGGGTTGGTGCGGAGGATGACGTCCATCGCTTCGGAGGGATTGCCATGGGCGACGTGCCACAGGTAATCCGGGATGTTCTGATGGGTGGGGCAGGCGTCCTGGCAAGGCGCCGCGATGCAATCGAAGTGCCCCAACGGCCGGTCGCCCTTGAAGGTGAGCGGTCGTTCGCTGCGGGCGTAGCGCGGATCTATGGCTACGGCGGCGGCGTGATGGGACAGGTTGAAGCGCGCGCCCTTGCCTCCGGAACTTGCGTGCACGAAGGCGTCAAGGTTGTTCGCGCCGACGCGCGTCATGGCCCCTTCGAGATTGACCAGATATTGTTGCAGGCGCGCGAAACCACCAGGTTTCAGAAGGTCCGTGCAGACCGTGATGGGCGACAAGCCATCCGCCACCAGATCGGCGAAATTGTGGGCGTCGGCCCCGCCGCAGAAACTGATGGGAACCACGCCGTCCAACTCGTTCGTGACCATTTCGGCCAGCTTCAACGTCAGCGGGTGCAAGGCTCTGCCGGACAGGTACATCATTTTTTCGTTGGGCGGAAAGATGGGCCTCTTGTTCGCCACTTCCAGGGTGTTGGAGAGCTTGATGCCGAAACTCCGGCCGCAGTCGGTGGCCACTTGAGCGAGATTCTTGAGCATCTCGATCGCATCTTCGAAAACCGGGTCGTGCTCGAAGGCCGCATCGGGAACTTCGATCGCGAAGCCAAGGGTCTGGTTGAGCAAGCCGCGCAATCGCGCCGGACCCAACAAGGTCGGATTGAGCTTCACCCAGGTTTCGACGCCGAGATCCAGGAGCAGGTGCCTACCGATGCGCTCGATCTCCGCCGGAGGGCAGCCGTGCATCGTCGAAAGCGTGATGTGGTTGGAAAGCTGGTGCGGAATCTCGATATCGCGGACGCCGGGATAGACCTTCGCCACGGTTTCGATGGCCGCGGGAAGGAATTCGCTCGCGTCGCGCATGGAGGCGATGAAGCGCTGCACCCGCTCGTGCTGGATGCCCTCCAGGTTGTAGCCCACGCTCATGTTGAAGAGCATGCCGGGTTTCGGGAGGCCCAGGCGGTGCGCCAGCGCATGCACCAGCACCCAGCCGTTCAGGTACTCGTCGAAGGACTGCTCAAGTTTCAGCTCCTGGGACCACTCGCAGTTGTAGGTTTCGTCCGCGGCATCGATGCAGGGCTTGCTCACCGCGATTTCATCCAGGATCTGGACGGTTTTCAGCTCGATGAAGCGCGCTCCGCACAGCCAGCTGGCGACGATGTTCTGGGAAAGCTGGCTGTGGGGACCGGCGGCGACACCTAGCGGCGCGGCCAGAGTGCGGCCGAAGAGCTGCGACACCAGCCTCGGGCCAGGCACCTGGAAATTCTGCTTGGGAATGCCCAGCACGCTCTCGCTGCGCTGGAGCTCGCTGAAAATCCAGCGGGCCAGCAGCCCCAGCGGCGCCGTGCGGAAGGCCTTTTCCATGGTGTCTGGCTCCAGAGGGATGTTGGGTATTACCAATTTGTTGCTAAAAAAGATTCACCGCCAAGACGCCAAGGGCGCCAAGAAAAGCATGTGCGGATATGCGTAGCAGGGAGCTCTCACTTGGTATCAATCCGGAGAATGTGCATGAGTTGTATTTTCTTGGCGGCCTTGGCGTCTTGGCGGTGATTTCATTTCTTCATTGATTGAGTCCGAATTCACACGGTTGGCCCGCGAACACGCTCGGGAAGCGCGCTAGGAATGCGATGGAATGTTGCAGCTCCCGGAGATCCACACACTCGCCGATCTTGTGGGTGTTCTGTTCGATGCCGGGGCCGAGGCCGAACATCGCCGGGTGCTTGTAGGCGCCGGAAACCACCCACTGCTTCGCCGCGTTCACCGGAATGGAGGTGTCATCTTTCGGCACCGGGAAGCCGACGCCGTCGGTGGAGAAGATCCAACGCTCGACCCTGGGCTCGGCTTGGATGGTTCCCCCCTCGCCGCGTTGGCCCTTCACATGCGGGCTGATGACGGATCTGTAGGTGCTCACCGCGGCCTGGATCGCGGGATGCTCTTCGGGGGTCACCCACCCGAGATAGACCTGCGGGTTGTTGAGGACGAATCCTTTCCAGGTGGGCTGATCGTAGATCGGGACATTGATTTCGACCTTCAGACCTGCGGCACGCGCCGCTCCCACGGCAGCCAGATCCTCGACATCCTGCACCGATTTGTCCGGAGTCTCGCCCACCGTCAAGCGGCGGTCGAACCGGAAGACGAAGCGGTCCGGCACCGCGCAATCGCTGGGCGTGTCGAGGCGGGCCCAGGACGCGGTGCGCGTTCCATGTCCAAGGAATTCATTGTCGAGAAAGCCGACGCGCTGCTCGTATTTCTCCGCGGCTTCGTTGAGGATCGCGCCGCTGTACTCCAGCGGATTCAAGCCTTCCCAAGGCATCGAACCATGGCAGGAGCGGCCCGTCACCGTGACTTCGATCTGCATGCGGCCGCGCTGGCCGCGGTAGATCCCTAGCGCACCCTTTTTCGAGCAGCCGGTGCCTTCGGTGAGGATCACCACGTCGGGGATCAGCTCGGGCCGAGCGCCCGGCAGCACCTTGCTGGTGATGAACATGGGGCCGCCGCCATCGTTGTCCTCTTCGGCCACGGTGGCGTAGGCGCGCACGATGACGCCCCGGAGGGAGCCTTCGGGTGCCAGTTCCAGCAGGATTTTCGTAGCCACGGCTTCGGCGATGACGCCGCCCAGCTGGTCCGCGGAACCACGGCCGAAGAGCAGGTGCTCCCATTCGGAATCGGGCGGCAGCCAGCCCAGCTCCTTCTTGAGGAAGGTCTTGTCCAGCTTGGCGGGATCCACCAGGCCGTTGTAGGCGTCCACGCCGCCGCCGATCTTGTCGAGCCACTGGGGACGCAGCGCTTTCACCGTGTCGGTGTGCCCATCGAGGTAGACGATCTTTTTCTGTCCGGCGGGAATGCCATCGTTGGGATCCTCGACCACCCACACCAGGTTGCCAAAATCATCGAAGCCGACATCTTCGGGTTTACGCACGGCTTTGATCTCGATGATCTTTTTTCGCAGGTATTCAATGCGCGGGAATTCGTGGTTGGACAATCCGCATCGCGCGTCGCCGCCCGCGTCCTCGGGTTTCCCCACATAGTCGGCGGGGATCCGGATGACTTCGCGAAGCATCTCTGCGGCGAGCTGCCGGTATTTGGCGGCAAGCTCGGCCACATGGGTATCCAGGCTTGTATCCAGTCGGGTGTTCGGGTTGGTCATGGGGGTCTCCGGGTAACTGGGTCAGAACAATTTATTTCGGCGCCTTGGGCTTCTTCCCAAGTGCTTTCATCTCGCGCATGGGCAACGTGGTGCGGCGCAGGCCGTCGAAGACGCAGAGCGCATTGGCCACGGCGGCGGCGGTGGGCACCAGCCCGATCTCGCCCACGCCTTTCGCGCCGTAGGGACCGTGTTCGTCGGGAACCTCGACGCCGATGACATCCATGATCGGCATGTCGCGAGCCCGGAGGATGCCAAGATCCGCCATCTTGAATGAAATGGGCCAACCATCCTTGAAAGGAAAATCCTCGGTCAATGCGTAGCCGAGGCCCATGTGGAGCGAACCTTCGATCTGCCCCTCGAAAAGGGTGGGATTCATGATTTTCCCGGCGTCGTGGGCGGCGGTGACGCGGGTAATTTTCCCGGTCTCGTCCAGTTCCACAAGCTGGGCTGCGAAGCCATAGGAATAGTGGGTCACCACGTCTTTTCCGGGCGGCGGCTCGTGCCCGACCTTGGTGGTCCAGTCGCAGACCCACTCGCCCCTGTACTCTCGGCCCACCAAGCTCTCTCGAGCGTCTTGCCGGCGGCCAGATCGCGCTTGAGATCCCTGCTGGCCTCGCGTACGGAATTCCCCACCAGCGAGGTGCCGCGGGAGGCGGTGGTCATGCCGGCGCCAGCCTCCTCGTCGGTCTCCACCCGGACTTCGATGAAAGCCGGATCGATGCCGGTCTCTTCGACGAGCGTTTGGATGGCCATGGTGTAGACGCCTTGGCCCATCTCGCACCAGCCGTGGTGGACCACCACGCGGTCCGCGGCTTCGATGACGATCTTGGCCTTGCCGTAATCGGGCATGCCGCAGCCGATGCCCGTGTTCTTGATGCCAGCGGCGAGCCCTGCGCAGTCGGCGGCGTAGAAACGATCCTTCAGGGCCTCCAGACAGGCCCGGACGCCGACGCCGGAGCGCAGGATCTGGCCGGTGGCGGTGGCCTTGCCTTCCACCAGGGCGTTGTCCCAGCGGAATTGCCAGCGGTCGAAGCCGCCCATCTTGCAAAGCTCGTCCATGCAGGATTCCATGGCGAAGCAGGATTGGTTGGCGCCGAAGCCCCGCATGGCGCCGCAGGGCACGTTGTTGGTGATGACCGCCGTTCCGATCACATGGACGTTCGGCACCGTGTAGGCTCCGGCGGAATGGGCGACGGCGCGTTCGATGACCTTCATGCCGACGCTGGCGTAGGCGCCCGAGTCCGAGTGCATGGTGGCTGTCAAAGCGGTGAGCTTGCCATTCTCGTCGCAGCCCAGGGCGTATTCCATGACGATGGGATGCCGTTTGGGATGCATGCGGAGGGATTCGGCCCGGGTCAGGCGCACCATCACCGGCAGATTCGTGTGCCAGCAAAGCAGCGCGGCATGGCCCTGGGTGGTCATGTCCTCCTTGCCGCCGAAACCGCCGCCGTTCTGGACTTGCACCACGTTCACCAGGCGCTCCGGCAGATCCAGCAGGTCCGCCAGCTGCTTGCGGTCCTCGTAGACGCCCTGGCCGCAGTCGTAGACCTTGACGCCGCGGTGGCCGTCCTTCTCCCAGGGCAGGGCGAGGGTGGCTTCCATCTCCAGAAAAGCGTGCTCGATGCGCTGGGTGGCGAAGCGGTGGCGGGTCACGAAGGCCGATGTCTTCAAGGCTGCTTCGGCATCGCCGAACTGGACCTCGGAAACGGAAAGGACATTTCCTGTCTCGGTGATCTGGGGGGCGTCGGGCTTCAGGGCGGCGAAGATGTCCGTGACGGGCCCTAGCACCTCGTACTGCACCTTGATGCGGGCGACGGCTTCGCGGGCCGCTTCTTCGGTGGAGGCGGCCACGGCGGCCAGCACGTCCCCGATGTAGCGGGTGGTCTCGCCTTCGGCCACCATCACGGGCCAATCCTTGAAGATCATCCCGACGATGCGTTTTCCGGAGACCTCTTTGGCCGTGAGGATCCGCACGATGCCCGGCACTTCCAGCGCTTCGGAGATATCGATGCGCAGCACCCTGGCTCTTGGATGATCCGAGAACCGAAGGGCGCCATAGATCATGCCGGGCTCTTTCATGTCCGCCACGAACACGCGCTCCCCGAGCACGGACTCCCGGCCGGTGTACTTCCCGAGCCGGGAACCAACCCTGCCCACCCCTTCGGCGGGCGCCACCGGCCTGCCTTCGCGCAGGGCAGCGGCTGCGCATTCGATGGAATCCACCACCTTCTTGTAGCCCGTGCACCGGCAGAGATTCCCCGTCAGTCCGTCGGTGATCTCCTGGCGTGTGGGATTGGGATTCTTGTCGAGCATGGCCTTGGCCTTCATGACGATGCCGGGTGTGCAGAAACCGCACTGGACGCCACCCTTGAGCACGAAGGCATCCGCGAAGGCATCCTTTTCTGCAGAAGAAATGCCTTCCAGGGTGGTCACCCGCTTGCCGGCGACGTCCTTCAGCTTCATCCGGCAGCTCAGCCGGGCGACCTGGTCCACCAGGACCGTGCAGCATCCACAGATGCCTTCGCTGGAACAGCCATCCTTGGGGCTGATGATGCCTTCCACTTCCCGCAGGTAGGTGAGCAGGCTCATGTCCACAGGCGCATCGCAGGTTTTGGACTGGCCGTTGAGCTCGAATTCCATGGCTCCGGCTCCCGGGAAGGAATGAAGTGTTTCGTGGACGGGAACCGGCGGGCTCGCATCCACGACTAGGGATCCTTATTCTAGGACTCCAGACGCAGGTGTCAAAAAATTTATCGGTACAGGTAAAAAATTTAGTATCCTCCTCCTCGACCATCTCCAACCCCGAACGGACCAGGCATTCCTGATGATTTGGCCTGGAGTTTCCAGGGGAGGCGGGTAGGCTAGGCCAACCTCATCACCCTTTCTGGGTCCTCCCTATGTCGGCTGTCCAAGACCCCCGGCGGTTTGACCGCCTGAAGCTGCCGGGCTCCCTAAAGGCCCGGTTCATGGCCGAAGGCATGTGGGTGGAGGGCGTGGAGATCATCACCATCGGAGCTGGGGGCTTCGGAGCCTGGGTGGAGGAGCGCTACGCCCAGCATTTCCTTTTCGAGCCGGGGCATTCCCTGGAGTATTTCCGGTGGGAGGACGGGAATCTGCCTGCGCCACCCGCGCGGGCTCGCATCGCCTTCTCGTCGCTGCGGGGACAGTCCGCGAGGCCCGGCTACCTGATGATCGGCGCGGAGTTCCTGGAACCCAGCGAAGCCTTCGTCACGCAATTGATGAATGTCGCCCGGAAAGTGCTGGAAAGATAGCCAGCCCGAGGCGCTTCTGATCCATCGAGGAGGATCCCATGCTGAGCAGAATCCTGCCCACCAACGAACATCCAGCCGAGCGCATCCTCCGCGTGATCCTGGGGCTGGCCGGATTATCCCTGGTGTTCTTTGGGCCCAAGTCGCCGCTGGGGTATTTCGGCCTCATCCCGCTTCTCACCGGGCTGGTCGGATCGTGCCCCCTGTATACGGTTTTCGGTTTCAGCACCTGTGCCCGGAAAGGACCCTGAACTCCCCTGCTGGTTCAGTCCGTGATCCAGGCCGCCACCCGAGCCACATCCGCCTGGGAATGCATGCCATGGAAGGCGACGCGCAGGTAGCCCTCGCGCACCGAAGCGTAGATGCCCCGGTCGAACCCCTTCTGGAGCAGGGCGTTCAGGAATTCCGGCCCGCGGCCTTGATGGTGGAAGGACAGCACTGGGCCCAGGCGATCCTCGCTCCGCAATCCCCGGAGCCGTTTGGCTTCAGCGCCCCAGATGGAATTGCCGGAAATGGACTCCAGCAGCGAATCTTGCAAGCTTTGAACGTAGGTTTCGATGGCGCCGGCAGCAGCACCGTTGAGGCAGGCCAACGACGCGTTCAGCGCCACGCAGCCCAGCAGTGAAGGACCCCCCGCCTCCAGGCGGCGGCCATCCGCCAGCCAGTCGCGGTTGAAATCCGTGGACGGCCGCGTGAAATTGGTGCCGTCTTCCACTGAGAGCCAGGTGCCCGAGGGCGCCAGCAGCGCCCGGAACTTCGCCTCGGTCCAAAGGAAGCCCAATCCCTGCGGGGCCAGAAGTCCTTTGTGGCCGCCCGTGGCGAAGGCGCTGACCCCCGTGAGGTCGGGCCGGTGCGTGCCGGCGCCCTGGATGCCATCCACCACCAGGTGCACGCCGCGTTCCCGGCAGGCGCTGCCCAACCAGGGCAGGTCGAGCTTCAAGCCATCCTGGAAGCGCACCCAGCTCAAGGCGAGGATCCGGGTGCGGTCGGTGATCGCGTCCAATAAGCGCGTTTCCGCATCGGCCTCTGGAGGAGGCGGGGTCGAATTCCAGGCTTCCGGTCCTGATTGGTGCCCGGCCCAGAGCGGCACCTCGCAGAAGCCGACACCCCTTGGCGCGAGCGCCATCCAGGGCCAGGCGTTGGAAGGGAACTCGCCCAGGGGCGCCAGCACCTCATCGCCGGCTTTCCAGGGAAAACCTTGGGCAATGATCTGCAGACCGGAAGAGGTCGTGGCCGTCAGGCTGATATCGTCCGGTCCCGCGCCGATGAGCTGCGCGGCTTCCCGCTTGGTGGCTTCCGGGATGCCCTGGAAATCCTCGGCCCAGCGCAGCTTCCAGGGACGGGATTCCTTGGGCAGAAAGGCCTGGACCGCTTCAAGCGAAGCCATGGGCACGGGCCCCTCGGAGCAGTGCATGACCCAGAGGCGTTCGGCGTCCAGGTCGAAAAGCGAAGGATCCAGGAGCGGGCGCATGGTCGGAATCACTCCTCGTCCAAATCCAGCAGCGCATCAAGGCTGGCGGAGAAGCGGTCCTCGATGAGGGTCCGCACGGCGTGGGCGTACTGCTGGATCTCCCACTGGGCGTGGCTTTCGGTGCGCAGGCGGATGAAGTGCGCCACCGCCTGGAGGCTCGTGGTCCAGTAGACCTCCGAGTAGAGCCCCAGAGGCAGCACGCAGCGGGCCTGCTCCCGGCAGACGCCCAGGCTCAGCAGCTTTTTGTATTGGGCCACGCTGCCTTGGCAGGCCTCCAGGTAAGCCTGCTTGGCGGGAGCGCGATTGCCATCCTCGATCTCGCCCTCGCTGCCCTGCTTGTTCACCTTGGCCTGCTGCCGGAAGCTCGCGGGCACGAAGAACTCGTCATCCGCGAATTCCACATAGCGGCCCGAGACCTCGTTCCAGGCGCAGCCCACCTGGTGTTTCATCCACTGGCGGAACACGAAGATCGGCGCCTTCACATGGAACTGCATATAGGCGTGGCGGAAGGGCGATGTGTGTTCGTGGGTGGCCAGGTACTTGATGAGCTTCTTGTCGCCCTCATCCAGGGTGTCCTTGCGTTTGCCGAAACTCACCCGCGCCGCGTTGACCACCGACAGGTCCGAGCCCATGGCATCCACCAGCCGGACAAAGCCTTTGTCGAGGACCGTGATTTCGGTTTGAGGCATGGCGAACTCCATTCCTTTGAGCTTGGCGCAGGCCCTGAGAGAATAAAAGATCCCGTCGCGGAGTTCCCTGGAGTTTTCATGAAATTTTTCGTCGATACCGCCAGCATCGCTGACATCAAGCGCATCAATGAGTTGGGAATCCTGGACGGGGTGACCACGAATCCGAGCCTCATCGCCAAGGAGAGCGGCAAGCCCTTTGAGGCGATCATCCAGGAGATTTGCGGCATCGTGGACGGGCCCATCTCGGCGGAAGTGATCGCCACGGATGCACCGGGGATGATCAAGGAGGGCCGCAAGCTCGCCAAGATCCACAAGAACGTGGTGGTGAAGGTTCCGCTCACCGCTGAGGGCCTCAAGGCCTGCCACGCCTTCAAGCAGGAGGGCATCCATACCAACGTGACCCTGTGCTTCAGCGCCACCCAGGGTCTGATGGCCGCCAAGGCCGGCGCGACGATGGTGTCGCCCTTCGTGGGGCGCCTCGACGACATCAACCATGTGGGCATGGAGCTGATCGAGGATCTGGTGCAGATCTTCGACAATTACGGACTGGAAACCCAGGTGCTCGCGGCTTCCATCCGGGGACCCCGCCACGTCACGGACGCGGCCCTGGCGGGCGCGCACATCGCCACCATCCCGCCCAAGGTCTTCGACCAAATGCTTCGCCATCCCCTGACGGACCAGGGAATCGAGAACTTCCTGGCGGACTGGAAGAAGGGTGGACGATGAAACAGGGCCTGCTTCTTCCTCTTTTCTTTGCCTTTCCCTTATTGGCCCAGGGCGTCCAGGCGCCCCCCCAGCCTTCGGCCGCCACCGCCGCGGTTCCCTCCTGGGTGGATGCGCATCCGGAACACCGCGCTCATCCCGATTGCATTTTCTGCAAGATCATCGCGGACAAGGCGCCCTCGAAAAAGGTGTTCGAGGATGACCGCGTGCTGGCTTTCTGGGACATCAAGCCCCGGGCGAAGGTGCACCTGCTGGTGATCCCCAAGCAGCATGTTTCCAACCTCACAGAGCTGGAGCAGCTCCCCATGGAGACCCGCAGCGCCCTGCTCACGGCCTGCGCCAAGGTGGCGCGGGAAGCGGGCATCGCGGCTTCCGGGTTCCGCATCATCGTCAACACCGGCAAGGACGCCAGCCAGTCCGTCTTCCACCTGCATTTCCACGTGGTGGGCGGCGAGCCGTTGCCCGCGGACGCGGTGCGCGTGAGGCCGAAGTCCTGATCCTTCCGACCAAATTCACCGCACCTTCACTTTCTAATTAGGAGTTTTCATGCGTTTAACCGTCGCACTCGTGGCTTTGGTTTCCTTTGGCCTGGCGGCCCAGGAAAGCCCCAAAGCCGAATCGGCCGCTCCGCAGGTTGCGAATCCTACGGTCGAATCGGCACCCGTGGCCCCCGTGATTGCAGCCCCAAAGCCAACGATCACCGAAACCCTGGACAAGGGATTGCTCCAGATGGCGTGGTTTGGGGAGAAGGTTGCCTTTGCCAAGGGTGAAGATATCGATTTCTACTGGATCAAACCGGGCACGAAATTATCAGGCCGCACCATCGCCTTCAAGAACTGGGATGACCCGGTGATGCTGGAAAAGGGCCGGGATGGCAAGGACAATTCCAAGGCCATGGCTCTGACCGACGCGATGCCCAGTCAGATCCGCGGAGCTTTGTCGGGCGCGTTTGAAGGCAAGGCCAAGGTCAGCCGGACTGAGGGAGACCTGGAATTGATTGGCCGGGTTGTGGACTGCAATGCGGGCAGCAAGGCCGCCAAATTCATGGTCGGATACGGCGCCGGCAGCGCCACGTTGACCTGGGACATGAAGGTGGTGGATGCCAAGACCCATGAGCTGCTCATGGCTGTCCATCACCGCGTGGTGAGTGCAACCTTCATGTCCAATCTCGAAGACAAGGTGGAGAAGTGGTCCGACAAGTTCGCCCGGTTTCTAGTCCAGCAAACACTGAGGTAGGTCAGGGGATACAAGCGTAAACTGGGCTTCGATTCTGCCTAAGTGGCCGCCTTGTCATTCCATTTCGGATGGAGCCCTCGTGTCCCTGGAAAAAAAGATAGAGACCCTCAAGGCCAAGCACGCTGCGGCGCTGGCGGGTGGGGGCGAAGCCCGGGTTTCCAAACAGCACGAGGGCGGCAAGCTCACGGCCCGGGAACGCATTGCGGCCTTCCTTGATGAAGGCTCCTTCGAGGAGATGGATGCGCTGATGGTGCATCGCACGCCGGATCTGGAAAAGATTCCCGGGGATGGCGTGATCACGGGCTTCGGACGGGTGGATGGCCGCCCCGTGGCGATCTTCGCCCAGGATTTCACGGTTTTCGGGGGGTCGCTGTCCGAGGGCTACGCCAAGAAGATCTGCAAGGTGATGGACCTGGCCATGAAGATCGGCTGTCCGGTCATCGGCCTCAACGACAGCGGTGGCGCCCGCATCCAGGAAGGTGTCGTATCCCTGGGCGGCTATGCGGATATTTTCTTGCGGAACACGCTCGCCAGCGGGGTGGTGCCGCAGATCTCGCTCATCATGGGACCCTGCGCCGGGGGCGCGGTCTATAGCCCCGCCATCACGGATTTCATCACCATGGTCCGCGGTACGAGCTACATGTTCGTGACGGGCCCCGATGTCATCAAGGCCGTCACCCACGAGGAAGTGACCAAGGAAGAGTTGGGCGGCGCCACCACCCACAGCGCGCGCAGCGGGGTCGCGCATTTTGTTCAAGCAAGCGACCTGGCGGCGCTTGCGCACACGCGCGAACTGCTTTCCTTCCTGCCCAGCAATAACCTGGGCGAAGCTCCCCGAAAGGCGCCGCGGACGCCGCAGTCGCTGGAGAACCCAGACCTGGACAGCATCGTTCCGGACGACGCCAGCAAGCCCTACGACATCCGGCTCATCATCAAGGGCATCGTGGACGACGCGGCTTTTTTCGAGGTGCACGAGGCTTTCGCGCCCAACATCGTCGTGGGTTTCGCCCGCATCGAAGGCCGCAGCGTGGGCATCGTGGCCAACCAGCCGGCCTTCCTGGCGGGTGTGCTGGACATCTCGGCCTCCGAGAAGGGCGCGCGGTTCGTGCGCTTCTGCGACGCCTTCAATATCCCCATCATCACCTTCGAGGATGTTCCCGGTTTCCTGCCCGGCGTGAACCAGGAGCATGGCGGCATCATCCGCCATGGCGCGAAACTGCTCTTCGCGTTCTGCGAAGCCACGGTCCCTAAAATCACCATCATCACCCGCAAAGCCTACGGCGGCGCCTATTGCGTCATGGCCTCCAAGCACATCCGCACGGATTTCAACTATGCCTATCCCACCGCGGAAATCGCGGTCATGGGCGCCGAAGGAGCGGTGAACGTCCTCCACGGCAAAGCCGTGGCGGGCGCGGCGGACCCGGTGGCCAAGCGGGCGGAGCTCATCGCCGACTACAACGAGAAATTCGCCAATCCTTATATCGCCGCGGAATTCGGCTTCGTGGACGAGGTCATCCTGCCCCGCGAAACCCGCAAGAAACTGGTCAGGGCCTTGGCCCTGCTCGACACAAAACGAGACGCGACACCGCCCAAGAAACACGGAAACATTCCTCTTTGAGCTGGACCCACGATTCCGGAGCCACCATGCGATTTCCGACCCTCCTTCTGATTGCGGCGCCTCTCCTCGCCCAGGCTCCTGCCGGTGTGGACCAGGCTTTCTTCAAGGGCGATCCCCGCGCCGTAATGGCCGGATGCGCAGACCGCGCCCGGGCCATTCAGCCTAAGGACAGCCGGCTGCTGGCGGAGTACGGCCGCGCCTACCTGGCGAGTGGCGACCGCCCCAAGGCTGAAGGCGCCTTTGTGGCGGCCCTGATCGACGATCCCAAGGATGGCGAGACCCACCGCCTGATCGCCTTTGCCTGGTTGAAGAACGGGTTCAAACCGGAAGCCGTGGCCGCCCTGGACAAGATGGTGGTCATGGATCCCAAAGCGAAGAACGCTTTTTCCAAAGCCGCGGTGAACCTCCTGGATGCGGGGATGACGGAGAAGGCCGTGGAACTCATGAAGCGCGCCTGGATCCTGGACCCCAAGGACTGGCAGAACTGTGCCGAGTTCACCCGTGCCGCGGTGCGCAACGGAAAGTTGGACTTGGCCGCTGAATGGGCCATGCATACCGTCGAGGGCAAACCCAAGGAAGAGCGCATGTGGAACGAGCTGGCCCTGATCTATGCCGATGGGGGCGCGGAGCGCTGATCTCGGACGTTTTCCCACTGTTTCCACAAGGCCTCGAAGGCGTTTTCCACCTGCGCGGCAAAACCGCGGGCATCGCAGAGATCCGAGGCCGCCATGCGTTCCCGAAGGCCCGCGCGGATGCCAGCGAGTTCACCCAGGCGGCCGGTCCAGGCCACGGCTGATTGGATATAGGAATCCAGATCTTCGGCGATGAAGGATTCGAGTCCAACGCGAGTGAGGATGCTGGCGCCGACCCGACCGGCATGGCGGTCGCCCCGCAGGGTGAGCGTCGGCACGCCCATCCAAAGGGCTTCGCAGGTGGTGGTGGTGCCGTTGTAGGGGAAGGGATCCAGGGCCAGATCCACTTGGTTGTAGGTGGCGAGATGATCCCGGAATTCCGGGACTGCGGGCGCGAGTTCAAGGCGGTCGGGGTCGATCCCAATCTCTGCGAAAGCCCGTTCGAACCGCTGGCGGTTGGCCCCGTCGCGCTGCAGCATGCCCTTCAAGACCAGCTTGCTGCCCGGCGTCCGCTTCAGGATCTCCGCCCAGGCCGTGATGACGCCTGGATTCACCTTCAGCAGGCTGTTGAAGGAGCCGAAGGTGAAGTGGCCCTGGCGGTGCGCGGGGAGGGGCGCCACGGGCGGGGCCCCGCTCGGGGGGCCGTAGCAGAGGAAGCCGCGGGGCAGGCGGAAGAGCGGCTCGGAGTGGAGGGCCTCGGCGCCCTGGGGGTCCGCAACCTCATCCGTGAACCGCGCGCTGAAGGCCTGCATGCCCGTCGTGTTGGGATATCCAAGCCAGGTCACCTGGACCGGCGCCGGGCGCCGGGCGAACAGGGGCAGCCGGTTGTTCGCCGTGTGGCCCGCGAGGTCCACCAGGACGTCGATGCGGTCCTGCTGGATGACTTCGGCCAGCGCATCATCGCTCAAGCCGACGACCTTCAACCAATGGTCCGACAGGGAGCACAGGCGGCGGGTGATGTCGTCCGGATGGGCCACCTGGGAATAGCAGTGGACCTCCACCCGGGTCCGGTCATGGGCCGCCAACAGGGGCTCGAAGAAAGCCGCCACGGAGTGGCGGCGGAAATCCGGGGAGACGTAGCCCACACGCAGGGGCCGTCCGGGCGCCAGGTCCACATGGAAATCCCGGGTCCGCGCGAGATGAGGCGTTTCGTGGACCCGCGACCACTCCTTATGGGCCTCGAAGAGCTCCTGGGATCCGAGGTCCGGCTCGTAATTCAACCGGAGCAGGAGCGTGCTGTGGGCGCCGGTGTAGCCGGGCCTCAATTCAAGCGCCTGGCGGCTATGGGCCATGGCGCCTTCGACGTCTCCCAGTTCGTACAGGACATTGCCCAGGTTGTTGTGGGTTTCGGGCTGGTCAGGGTGCGCGGCGAGGGATTGCCGGAAAGCAGCGGCTGCTTCCTCCAAGCGCCCCATGAGGTTCAGGCTCACGCCAAGATTGTTTAGCACGGTCGGGTGGTTCGGCCGCTGCCGGAGGGCGGCGGAAAAGACCGCCACGGCTTCATCCCAGCGCTTGAGGGCATGGAGCACAAGGCCAAGGCTGCTCTGGGCCTCGGTGTAGTCGGGCTGGAGCCGCAGGGCCTCCAGATAGGCGATCCGCGCTTCTTCCAGGCGGCCCAGCGCTTTCAGGGCGTTGGCCAGGTTGTTGTGGAAGGCCGGCCCGAAAGGAAAGGCCTGGATGGCTCTCTTGATGAGGTCCACGGCCTCCTCGTTGCGTCCCGCCTCCTGGGCCAGGACGCCCAGCAGATGGAGCGCATTGGGGTCCCCGGGATTCCGGCTGAGGATTTCGCGGTAGAGGGGCTCGGCCTCGGAGTGCCGTCCGGCCTGGTGGTGCGCGAAGGCCCGCTGGAGCAGATGCTGGGTGGAATCGGCCATTCAAATTTATACCGCGTTCATCGGCAACGGCCCTTAAACTAACCCCTTTCCCGGAGGCCCCATGATCCGCAGGATCACGATTCCGACCCTCTTGTTCGCCGCCTCTGCGCTGGCTGCCCAGACGCCCTTCAGCGAATCCTTCTTCATGGGGGACCGCAAAGCGATTCTCAAGGCCTGTGCCGGGCAGGCCCGGAGCCTGAAGCCGCGGGACGCCAAGCTCCTGGCGGAATGCGGGCGCTACTTTCTGGCGGGCGGGGACAGCAAATCCGCTGATGAGGCCTTCTTGATCGCCACGACGCTGGAACCGAAGGACGGGAAGGTCCTGAGGCTGATGGGATTTGCGCAATTGAAGCAGGGCCAGCGGAAGGAAGCCCTGGCGACCTACGACCTCGCGGCCAGCCGGGATCCCGGAAACCGCGAGGTCATGGGCCTCATCGCCATCGATCTGGCGGAAGCGGGTCTCGCCGGTGAAGCCAACCGCTACGCTCAAATCGCCGCCGCCTTGGATGGGGGGGATTGGCGCCGCTTCATCGAATTCGGCCGGGCCTTCCTGGCGGGCGGCCACCGCAAAGAGGCGGCCGCCTGGTTTTCGAGGGCCTGCATCCTGAAACCCGGGGAAGAAAAGGTCTACCTGGAAGTCGCCCGGGCCTTCGCCGAAGCGGGCCATTAGGTCGTGGTCAAGGGGGCCTTTCTCGACGCCAGCGGTTCGGTCCGGAATGGATGGAAGATTCTGGGCTTCGGGATCCTTCTCTACCTCTGCATGATGCTTCTGGGCCTGCTCGGCCTATGGAAGGTATTGGGTTTTGAGTGGGGCATGGCCCTGGCTGTCCTGGTCCCCACGGCCTTCTGTCTCCGGTTGGAGCGGCAGCCATTGCCGGTGGCGGGACTGAAACCAACCTTGCGCTGGGGCGGCGATTTCGCGCTGGGCACGATCGGGGGCCTGCTCCTGATGCTGCTGGTGGCCGGCCTCATCTTCGCGGTCCACGGCTTCCATTGGCAACGGAGCGGCGGCGCGCATTTCGGCGAACTGGCAGCCGGTGCCTGGCTGTACCTGGCGGTGGCCGTCAACGAGGAGCTGCTGTTCCGCGGGTACCTGTTCCAGCGGTTGATGAAGGGCACCGGGACCTGGATTGCGCTGCCGCTCATGGGCCTCTGGTTCGCCTACGCCCATTGGGACAATCCGGGGATGGGCGGTTCCGTCAGGCTCTGGGCGATGCTCAATATTTTTCTGGCCGGACTCCTCCTGGGGCTCGCCTACTTGAAGACCCAGCGCCTGGCCTTGCCGATGGGCATCCATCTGGGCTGGAATTGGGCTCAGGGCAGCCTGTTGGGCTTTGGCGTGAGCGGAACCATGGACACCCATGGCTGGGTGACCCCGGTTTTCGAGGGCCGTCCGGAATGGCTTACCGGGGGCTCCTTCGGTCTTGAGGCCAGCCTTCCCTGTGCCTTGCTGTGCAGCCTGGCCATCCTGGGCCTTGCCCTCTGGACCCCCTCCCCTCGCGCCTGAGCTAAGAGCGTGTTTTAAAATTCCTCCGTGCCGCGACGGAGGTCAGCCGCGATGCAGCGCAAGGAAGGGGCCGCAGTGGCGTATCGGTCATACGCTCAAGGCCCGTGACGCCGCGATGCGCGCGGCTGACCCCGTCCCTTCGGGCTGGGGCGGCGGGCTTCGCGGGGCTGCGTTACCCTCCCGTGGCGTATAGGCGATACGCCGTGGTCGGCTGCCTTGCCCCGCTCGCCCGGCGCTCCCAGCGCGGCGCGGGGGAATTTTAAAACACGCTCTAACGCCGTTCCTTCCACTGCCCGGGCTTCTGGATCCCCTCATCCAGGATGAGCCTGAATTCCGGCGTGGGTTCGAAGCCCATGGAGCGGTACAGGGCTTCGGCATGTTTGCTGGCGTGGAGTTCGACCATGCCGATGCCCTGGGCCTTGGCCACGTCTAGCAGGGCCAGGGTCAGTTTCCTGGCCAGGCCCTGGCCCCGGAAGGCGGGATCGGTGTAGACGTTGAACAGGTAGCCGCGCACGGCCTGGGGACTCAGGGGATTGGGCAGGGATTCTTTGAGCTGCAGCAAGGCGCCCGCGACCGCCTGGCCACCGGCTTCGGCCACCACACCCCGGACCTCGCCGGTGCTCAGCCAGGTGCGCAGGCGATCCCGGAACGCCGCGGCCATGGCGTCGCGGCCCGCGTCGGTCCCGTAATCCATGTCCTTGAACATGGCCACCCGGTGGCGCACGTGGAGATCAAGGTCGGCGAGGATGGAGGCGCGGAGGGTGGAATCCATGGGCCATCATCGCGCGGGAGCGCCCTGAAGGGCTATCCTGGACCATGCATTACGCGGCGCTGGCATCGGGTTCCAAGGGCAACTGCCATGCCTTCAGCGATGGTGAACGCACGCTGCTCATCGATGCGGGCCTCTCGCTCAAGCAGGTGCGGGTGCGCATGGAGTCCCTGGGGCTGGACCCTCGGACCATCAGGGCTGTGGCCCTCACCCATGAACATTCGGACCACATCGGCGCGGTGGGGGTGATCCTGCGCAACACCAATTGGGTTTTCCTGGCCACTCCCGAAACCAAGCTGGCGGTGGAGCGGATCCATGGGATCGACATTCCAGGCAATCGCTGGATCCCGCTGCGGGCAGGCTTCGCGCTGGACTGGTGCGGTTGGAGGGTGCATCCCTTCACCCTTCCCCACGACGCCACGGACCCCGTGGCTTATCGGGTGGAGGTGGATGGGTGCAACGCGGCGGTCGTCACGGACCTGGGCAATCCGACGGCCCTGGTGGCGGACCACTGCCGTGATCTGGACCTGCTGGTGCTGGAGGCCAACCATGATGTGGATATGCTGCGCGAGGGCGGTTACCCGCCGCTGCTGAAGGCGCGCATCCTCAGCCGCGTGGGGCATCTGAGCAATGTGTCCATGGCCGAACTGCTGGCCTCCGTCCTCTCGCCCAGATTGCGCACGGTGGTGATGGCCCACCTTAGCGAACAGAACAACGATCCGGAACTGGTGCGCGTGGTGGCCGCTGAAGTGTTGCGGGGATGGCAGGCCTCGCTGCACCTTGCCCACCAGCGGGAGCCGCTCCGGCCGGAACTACCACCGGTCCTGGCGGCATTCCATTGAGGGCGGCGAAGCCGCTGAGTCCATCTCCCCTCCTCCCGACCGAGAGAAGCAACCCGCAAGGATTTCCCATGAAGCTGATGAACTTTCTGATCACCTGTATAGCGCTCGTTGCGGCCGTGCCCGTGGCTGGCCAGGCCGCGGCGCCTCTCAAGGAGCTGGTGGAGCGGTTCGACGCGGCCCAGGCCAAGGTCGACACGTTGCAGGCGCCTTTCACGCTGACGATCCGGCGCTCCATGTTGAAAACGCCCACGGTCACCAAGGGCACCCTGTATCTCCAGGGCTCGGAGTTCGCCCATTTCATTTTTTCCGCGCCAGAGGACCTGGTCCTTCATCTCACGCCGAAGGCGCTGATCTCCTACAGCCCTGGCTCCAAGGAGGCGCAATTCGTGAAAATTGGGGTCATCAAGAACTCCAATCGGAAATTCCTGGGCCTTGGTCAAAAACTTTCCTATCTCGGCGAGTATTTCCAAATCGGGCTTGGCCAGTCCAAGGAGGTGGCGGGCACCTATTTCCTGATGCTCACGCCCAGGACGCTGGGCATGAAAAAGAGGATGCAAAGCTTGTACATCTGGGTGGACCAGGACTCCAACCTGCCCCGCCAGCTCCAGTGGGTGGAGCGGAGCGGCGACACCTGGCAGTTGGAATTGGGCGCCCTCCAGACAAACCAGCCTTTGCCCCCAGGCGTCACGGGTTTCAAGCTGCCCGGAGGTGTTTCTCTCAAATCCGAGTTCAGCTTTTTCGCGACAAGGAAGAAATAAATCTACACTAGGGGAATCAGCACACTGAGGAATCCCATGATCGTGGTTTGTCCATCCTGCTCGGCCCGCTTTCAATACGACGAGGCCCGTTTCCAAGGCGCGTTGAGCAAACGCTTCCGCTGCCCCAAGTGCAGCCACGTGTTCGAGGTCTTCAACCCCGCCCAGCCCCCCGTAGACACGGATTCCGAAGCGCTCTTCGATCAGGTCTTTGTGGAGGTTCCAGCGGCGCCTGGGTCCCCGGTGGTCCAGAGGACCCAAGCCTTCACCCCACCCCCGGTGGATCCTTTTGACCTTCCCCCCGGCCTGGTTCCCAACCCGAGTTCCTACCAGACCATCCGGCAGGATGACGTCCCTCCGCCTCCCCCGCCTCCCCCGCCGCCACCCCCCCAGATCGATTCACCCTCCACCACCGCGCATTCGACCGCCCGCCGGGACAGGCAGAGCATGCTCGACGGCATCCATGCCGGCGTCATGCCCAAGGGGATCAAATTCAGCCTGGCCTTCCTCACGGGCCCCCTGGCTTCGACGGTGCGCGTCATAGACAGGCCGAGCCTCGTCATCGGACGCGACCAGGGCGAAATCATCACCCACGATCCCGAAACCTCCAGGCAGCACGCATCCCTGGCCATCCATAACGATGGGACGGCCTGGTTGACGGACCTGGAAAGCACCAATGGCACGTTCGTTGATGGGCAAACCATTCAAGGCACCGTTCAACTCATGGATCGCCAGGAATTCACCTGCGGCAAGAGCACCTTCATGCTGCTCATCCGACCCGAAGACCAGTTCTCCCTCGAATAGGCCATGTCCGACACCCAGGATCCGTTTGCCAGCCACTTACAGCGTGCCCAGGATCTCTTCCAGGCTGGAGAGGTCATCGCCGCTGGGCAGATCTGGCAAGCGGTCCTCCGCAAGAACCCCACCCATGCGGGTGCGCGGGCGTGCCTGGTCCACGTCAAGCACTGGCTGGATGAACGCCAGAAAGCTGGGGATCCGGTCGTCCTGGCGGTCCAGAACCAGGGGCCCGTGGATCTGGACGATATCGCCTCCTCGGGGGGAGCCCCGAGAGGGGCCACGCCCCCCCCACCGGCACCCGCTCCGGCCCCACCCCCTGCGCCGCCCCCACAACCCGCGCCGCCCGTTCTCAGCGCTCCTCAGCCGCCCCCGGAATCAGTGGCTCCGGCGACCGTGGCGCCCGCCGAAGACATCGATATCGATTTGCTGATCCGCCAGGGTTGCACGCTGTTCGATATGGACCAGGTCGAAGATGCCCTCGCCAGGTGGGAAGAGATTCTCAGGGTCGAACCGAATCATCGCCTGGCCCTGGAATATGTGGCCAGCGCGAGGCAGGAATTGGCACGGCGCGCCGCCGAGCCCGCCCACGCGCCTGTGGTGGCTGAGCCCACCCCGGCCCCCATGCAGGAACTCGCTTCCGAGGACACCGGGGAAGGCATTTTGGAAGGCCGTCTCTTTTCCCTGCTCCAGGAGGGCCTGGAGCTCTATGACAAAGGGAATACGGACGGAGCCATGGCGCGCTGGCGCGAAATGCTGGCCCTCGATCCCGACAACGAAGACGCCCGGGCCTATCTCTCCATGGCCCAGAAGGACACCAGCGCCATCTCCCATCCGGATGTGGGCCGTGCCACCGGCAGCTTCTCGATCAAAGCCCCGGGGAAACCCTTGGATGCCGACGCCCTGGAACAGAAATGCCGGCAGGGCGAGCGGCTGATGCGTCTCGGCAGGCTGGAGCAGGCGGAATTCGCATTTGAAATCGTGCTGTCCCAGGAACCCCAGCATGAACGGGCTTTACGCGGCCTGGAACAGGTGAAAACCCTGATCGCCGAGAAGCCTCCGGAATCCGAACCCGAAGCAGGTGCCAGCAGGGATAGTGGGGTCGTCATGCCCCCGGCGGCGGTGACAGCACCGGGCAAACCCGCCCGCAGCGGACTGGCGCTGCCCAGGGCCCTCACGGACCTGACCCGGGATTATCCCTGGATGACGTCCAAGGGCGTTTTGGGTGGCGTGGCCGGTCTGGTGCTTGTGCTCGTTGCAGCCGGATTTGTGCTTCGCCAGCGCCGGATGGATGCCAAACTCGCCTCGGACCGCGCCGCTTTCGCCAGCGCGGCCTTGGCCCAGGTTTCCAGGGGCAACGAGGCTCCAGACCTCTCGGAGAAGCCGGCGAGCATCAAGACCGAGGCTGAGCTGGTCATCGGGGACGACCCCGTGAGGGCCTACCACCGCGCCAAGGAATTCCTACGCCTCAACCCCAGCGATCTCTCCGCGGCCCAGCTTGTGGACCGGGCGCGCCTGGCCCTGAGCGAGGGCACCCCGAGGGCGGCGACCCTTGCGGACTACCAGAAGCACCTCACCCAGGGGGATCTGGAATCAGCCGAGGCCGATATCGATGCGCTGCTAAGGCTGAAGCCCGATGATGGCGATCTGATGCAGAGGGCTTCGCGGCTCTACCTGATCCTGGCCCAGATCCAGGCTTCCAGGGAACGATGGAGCGAGGCCAAGGATGCGCTGCGCAAAGGCCGGGCCCTGAACCCGACCGATCCCGCTTGGCAGGGCCGCCTCAAGCTTCTCGAAAAAATCCCCGCCCAGCCCAAGGATGAGCGCCCGGGCTGGATCGCCTTCCTGGGCTGAAGGGTGCGGATAACCGGTCCGGATCATTCTGTTCGGGCGCTTTGAGCCGCGCCACTCCCACAATGATCCAGTTGTTTTCCCGCAACGGCCCTCATGACTCCTGATCTGAAATCAACCCGCCCCCGCAAGACCTGTCCGAGCTGTGGGCATCGCCTCTCTCCGCTCGGCGTGGAGTGTCCGGTCTGTGGTTTGAATTTGGGGGGACAAACGCTTCCCCGTCCCCTGCTCTTCCAGGCAACCGCCTTTCAAGCCAAAGCGGGCCCCCCAAAACAATTCCCATCGTCCTCATCGGCCCCCAACACTCCCCATCAAGGCATCGTGTCTCCAGCCTTGGGCCGGGTGGCTCCGGTCCCAATGGAAGAACGGGGTCTGCCGGTTGGGGGGGCGGGGCCGGCCCTGCGGCTTCCCCTGTCCGAAGCCTTGGAACCCGAGGCCGAAGTCACGGATTCCAGTTTCTGGTCCCTGGCCAAGCTTGAAATCAGCGAAGCCGCGGCCCTGTTCATCGCCAACGCGCTGCTGGCCCTGGTGGTGAGCTGGCAACTGGGAGCGCCCATGGCGCGCTGCTACGCAGAGTTCTGGCCTTATCTCTCCTGCCTCCACCTGGCCTTTTCCTGGGCGATGGTGCTGGTCCCCATGGTGCTCGCGGGCCAATCGCTGTTCATGGTGCCCATGGGCCTGCTGCTGGCCTCGGAACAACCTGAACGGAGACTGGCTTTCTCCCTCTTCCACCTCTTCTCGGTGCTGGCCTTCCCGCTGTCCTTCCTCTGCATGGTGCTCACGCCCAACCACCGGACTTTGGCGGAACTGCTCACGGGCCAGGAGATCTTCCTGAAGCCGCTGTCACGGCTGGGTTGACGCGTTGCGGAGGGCTGGGTTCAGTCCAGGACCGGATCGAGGTGGTAGGGCACCGAGATGACGATGACTTTGGATCTGCTCAGCAGGGAAGTCTTGATCCGCAGGGCCGTCTGGTTGTGCAGCAGGTTTTCCCACCAGGTGCCCGTCACGAATTCAGGGATGATCACCGTGAAGATGTACTCCGGCTCCGCCCGGCGCATGCGGTCGATCTCATCCAGGATGGGCTCCACGATCTTGCGGTAGGGGCTTCGGATGGACCTCAAGGGAACCCCTTCGCAATAGCTCGGCCAATCGGATTTGAGCTTTTCGAGCGCCTGGCTGTCCCGCCCCTGCGCGTCCGGGAAATCCACCGTGACGGCTTCGATCTCGCTGTAGTCCGCGATGGAGCGGGCGTAGGACAGGGCGTGGATCACGCCATGGTGGATTCCGGACACCAGCACCAGGACGCGGTGCTTGTGGGGGTAGATCATGTCGGTCCGGCTGGAAGCCAGCTTGCTGCGCACCCGGATGTAGTGGCGGTGGATGTTGTAGAAGAGCACCACCATGCCCGCGACCAGGATCACAACGATGCCCGCGCCCCGGTACTTGGTGATCAGGATGTCCGCCAGGACGATGCCCGTCGCGATGGTGCCCAGGCCGTTGACCAGGGCTTTCCCCTGCCAATGCCGTCCTCTCACCTTCATCCAATGGCGCACCATCCCCGCCTGGCTGAGGGTGAAGCCGATGAACACCCCAGCGGCATAAAGGGGCAACAGGACGTCGGTGTTGGCGTGGAAGCCCCAGACGAGGATTCCCGCCACGATCGTGAGGATCAGAATGCCGTTGGAGAAGACGAGGCGGTCGCCCTGGCTTGAGAACTGGCGGGGGACGAAGCCATCCTTGGCCATCAGGGCGGCCAAGCGCGGGAAATCCGCGTAGGAGGTATTGGCGGCCACGACCAAGATTGCGAAGGTGAAACCTTGCACCGCGTAATAGAAGGCCTTGGCCATGCCGTTCACCTGGCCGCCGGTGCCCAGGATCTGGACGGCCAATTTGGAGAGCAGGGTCTCCTGGACCACGGTCGGGTCGACATTGTGCTGGTAGACCACGCCGTAATGGTTCGCAAGCAAGGTGATCCCGAGGAACATCGTGAGCAGAAGCCCCACCATCCAGACCATGGTGCGGGATGCGTTTTCCGCGGCGGGCTCCCGGAAAGCGGGAACGCCATTGGAAATGGCCTCCACCCCCGTGAGCGCGGTGCAACCGGCTGAAAAGGCGCGCATGAAGACCCATACCAGGGCCAATCCGGCGATGCCCGATCCCTGCTGCGCTGCGGTTTGAACCTCGTGGGGCGTGATCTGGGACCCAGCGACCCAGCGGAAGATGCCGATGCCGAGCATCGTCAACATGCAGAAAATGAACCCGTAGGTTGGAACCGCGAAGAGCGCGCCGCTCTCCTTGATGCCCCTCAAATTCATGATGGCGATGAAGGTGATCGCAAGGAGGGTCAGCGCGACGTTATGGCCGGCAAGATGCGGCAGGGCGGCCGTGATGGCGGCGACGCCCGAGGAGACGGACACCGCCACGGTGAGGATGTAGTCCACCAAAAGCGATGAACCCGCGACGAGCGCCGGCATCTCACCCAGGTTTTCCTTGGCGACGATGTAGGCTCCCCCCCCGCCGGGATACGCCTTGATGGTCTGGCGGTAGCTGATCGCAAGGATGATGAGCAGGCCCACAATCCCCAAAGAAACCGGGATGGACAAGCCGAAGATCGCGTGCCCGGCCACTCCCACCGCTACGGCGGCGCCGGCGCCGTGATGAAGGGCCATGGACAGGGAAGCCATGATCTCCTGGGTGGCATAGGCCACCGACGACAAGGCGTCCGAGCTGAACACCGCGAGGGCGATGGGGTTGCTGATCCTGGTGTGGTGGGATTCCTCGCTGGCAAGTCGTCGGCCAAGGAGTACGCGGCGGAAATTGAACATGGGCGGCCTGTCAGAACGCCGGGTGGAGCCCGGCGAAAACCATCAAATCAAGAATTCGGAAAACCAATGCGAACTTCATCAAACCATGGGGGAAGCGTCCAAACAGGAGATCCGAGGTCCGCCTTCCGGTATCCGAATATTCCATTCCCCCGGAACCCCAGTCCTTCCCCAGTCTCCGACCAGGGAAACCAGGATTATGAAGGGTTCCGGGGCATCAGTCACCCTCCTTTCATCCGACTGCGGGGAACCTCACCTGAATTCTCAAGTGATCTTCGTCACATTTGGTTCCGACTTCGCACCCTAGGTTACGTCGCCCACTACCTCAGTGGCCCCCATTCAACCCCGGACTCCCTTTTCGGGAAGTCCCCCGCGGCCTCGCCGCAAGGAGCAATCCATGAATCGCAAGCTCACCACCCTGGCCACCATGTTCGCCGCCGGCGCCGTCGTGGCCATCTCCGCCGCCCCTCGCGCCACCGCCGCTTCCACCTCGGTGAAGTCGGAGAAGGCCCTTCTGGAACTGGGCTGCGGCGCCGACAAGAAGGACGGCAAAGAGGCCAGCTGTGGCGCCGATAAGAAAAAAGACGCCAAGGACATGAAGGACCACAAGTGCGGCAAGGACATGAAGGACGGCAAGTGCGGCAAGGAACACAAGTGCGGCAAGGATATGAAGGACGGCAAGTGCGGCAAGGACAAGAAGGGTATGAAGGCCTCCAAGGATAAGAAGGACGCCTCCTGCGGCAAGGGCTCCTGCGGCTCCAAGAACTAGGTAAATAACGCTTGATAACGGAGGGGGGAGGCGCGGTCTCCCCCCTCCTTTCATACAAGGTCTTGAAATGAATCCATTTACTGGGGTCGGCGTCGGTCTTCGGAGGCCCCATCTGGCCCAGGTGGCCGCCCTTGAATCCACCCCGGTTCCTTTTTGGGAAATCGCCCCGGAAAACGTCGTGGGCCAGGGCGGGAGCCGGTACCGCCAGGTCATGAAAATCCTGGAGCGCGATCCGGTCATCACCCACGGGCTTTCCATGTCCATCGGTGGCTTCGACGCCTGGGACCGGGATGTGCTGGATAACCTGACGGGATTCCTGAAGGCGACGCGCTCCCCCTGGCATTCCGAACACCTGTGTTGGACCAGCTTCGGCGGCGCCACCACCCATGAACTGCTGCCCATGCCCTTCACCCGGGATGCGGCGAAGCACACGGTGGAGCGGGCCAAGCGCGTCCAAGCGGAACTGCCGGTGCCCTTCCTGTTCGAGAACGTCAGCTATTACGCCTGCCTGGGCGCGCCGGAAATGACTGAAAAGCAATTCCTCCTGGAGGTGCTCGAAGGGGCGGATTGCGGCTGGCTGCTGGATATCAACAATGTCTACGTCAACAGCCGCAACCATGGCTTCGATCCGAAGGAATGGCTCGAGGGGATGCCCCTGGACCGCGTCCAGCAGATGCACATCGCCGGGCACACCTGGTTCGAGGAGGAGCAGCTCATCATCGACACCCACGGCGCGCCGGTGGTGGACCCCGTCATCGAGCTGATGCAATGGGTGCTTCCGCGCATCGGCCGGCCTGTGCCGGTGCTGCTGGAACGGGATAACGAGATTCCGGAGCTGGAGGTCCTGCTGGCGGAGCGGGCGTCCTTGCAGAAGGCCTATGACGAAGCCCTCGCGCCGGTGGTGGGGGTCCGTCATGGCTGAACAGACCGCCCCGACCCGGGATCTTCTGCGCTGCATGGCGGATTTGATCCTGGATGCGGATGGCGCCGAATCCTTCACAGCCGATCCCCGGTCCTTCGGCGCGGCCCGCGGCCTCGGACAGGCCGACCAGTCGGCGCTCGAGACCTTCAAGGCCCGCCTCCTCACCTACCGCGACCTCGCCCGCAACGCCCTTGAAGATCCGTTGCCGGACTGCTTCCCCATCCTCCACGCGCTGCTCGGGGAGGCGGATGAATGGGACCAGTGCCTGGATGCCTTCCTCGCCAGCCGGACCATCCAGAGCCCCTACTACCGCGATGTGAGCCCGGCCTTCGTGGGTTGGCTCGCCGACAGCGGCTGGGGCCTGGAGCGGTGGCCCTTCCTGCTCCAGCTCGCCCACTTCGAGTACATCGAAGTGGAGATCCTGCGCTGGCCGGACGAAGCCCCCGAAGGGGACCTCCAGGATGCGCCCACGGCGGATTCCTGCGTGGTCTTCGATGGCGCGGCGCGGAACCTCGCCTATGCCTACCGGGTGCACGAGGCCACCAAGGAAACGCCGGAACCTCCGGAAGGCGAAGCGTTCCTCATGGGCTACCGCGATGCGGACGGCGATTTCGGCTATTCGGAGCTGAGCCCCCACGCCTCGGCCTTCCTGGCCCGTTGCCTCGACGGCGAATCGGTTCGCGAAGCGGCCTCCACCACGGGTCTGGAGGTGGACGAAGTCCTGGACCTGCTCAACAGCCTGCGTCGGAAAGGGGCCATCTCGGGTTTCCGTTAATCTTGGGAACGGAGGTCTGAACACCCATGCCCCGCTTTCCCAAACGAACCGGCCGCGAGGCACTGAACGGCCATGTGCGCTTGCCTGAGTGGATCGCCCGGGAACGGGTGAATCTGCGTGAATTGCATGCGATGAAGGTGGGACTGCGGGACAGCGGCCTGAACACGGTCTGCGAAGAGGCCCGATGTCCCAACCGGGCCCACTGTTTTAGCCATGGCACGGCGACCTTCCTGCTCATGGGCGGCATCTGTACCCGGGCTTGTGGATTCTGCGACATCCGGAACGGCAAGCCGGAGCTGCTGGACCCGCGCGAGCCCGAGGAAACCGCGTCGCGGGTAGAAGCCTTGGGCCTCCGCTATGCGGTGCTCACCAGCGTCAACCGGGATGATCTGCCGGACGGTGGGGCCACGCATTTCGCCGCCACGGTCTCCGCCATCCGCCGCCGCTGCCCCAGCACCCTTGTGGAAGTCCTGACGCCGGATTTCATGGGCGATCCAGAGGCCGTGGCGAAAGTCGTCGCCGCGGGTCCGGTGGTCTTCAACCACAACACGGAAACCGTGCCAAGCCTTTACAAAGAGGTGCGCCCTGCAGGCCGATTCGACCGCAGCCTCGCCGTGCTGCGGGAGGCCAAGCGCCTCGGGTCCGCCCTTTTCGGCAGCAGCTTCCGCACCAAGAGCGGACTCATGCTGGGGCTGGGCGAAACCGAAGGCGAGCTCCTGGAGGTGTTCGAAGCCCTGGCCGCCAGCGGCGTGGACATCCTCACGCTCGGCCAATACCTGCGCCCCACCCGCTTCCAGCTCCCGGTGAAACGGTACGTGCCCCCGGACGAATTCGCCGAACTGGGGCGCAAAGCCAAGGCGATCGGCTTCAAGACCGTCTACGCGGGCCCGCTGGTGCGCAGCAGCTTCAATGCCCACGAGGTGAGCGGGATGGAAGGCATCGCTATTAGCGACCATTAAGAACTACCCAGTGCTTTTCTGGGTAGTTCATTAGGGGCGCTTATGCCGTTCTTGCCGTTGGAAAAGAAAAAATGATTATTGAATTACGGCTCAGCGGAACAGCCAGCTGAATTTGATCTGCACGGCGTCGTCCGACGGCAGGTGTCTTAGCTGGGCCAGGTCCGCGCGGGGGCTGAGGCTCGCGTGGTCGTTCAGGAGGCCATCCGTCGTGGCGCCGTGGGTGTAGACCAGGTAGACGGTCGAGCCCGGACGGAATTCCCACCGGGTGATGAGATTCACATTCCAGAGCCGGTAGCTGAAAGCGGTGGCATCGGACACCGCGACCGGCTGGAGCCGGTGGTCGTCCAGGTAGGCCTGGAGGTCCCTGAAATTCCAGGCGACCGCCAGCCATTGGCTGAAGAGCTGCACCGTGAGCCGGGGCGTGAAGGCGTAGGCCAGGCGCAGGGTCTGGTTGAATTGGCTCAACCGCCGCAGGCCCACCACCGGGGACCCGGCATATCCACCGGCTCCATCGACTGGAAGTGTTTCGAGCCAGCGCAATTCGCCCTCGCTGCGCGCGAATGCGGTCTGCAACTGCAATTCCATCTGGGCTCCGAGCTTGATGTTCTGGAACAAGTTCGTGTCCGTGCTCGGACCGCCTGGGAACCACTCGCGGTTCACTTCCATCCGCACATACCAGGGTTTGTTTCCCGCCGTGTCGAACCCGGCATTCGCAAAGGTGGTGCCCGGGCGTTGCAGATATTGGCGATGGGGTTGGCCGAAGGTGCGCAATTCGCGATTGTCCTGGATCTGGAAATTGCGTCCCAGCCCTGCCCATACGGCCCAGAAATTCGTGAAGTCCGTGCGGCCGCTGGCGTAGAGGTGGTGGTGGACCTTTTGCCCGGCCTGGTCGGTGTCGTAGCCCTCCTCCATGAAAACCTGCCAATTGCGCAAGGGTCCCCAGGTCCGGTCCCATTGGTGCGAGGCGCTCCAGAAGAAGCGCTTGTTGTCCGCTTCGGAGAAATAGCCGAGGTCGTTCGGATCGAAATCGCGGCCCGCATTGAAGGATTGGACCCCCACATGCCATCCGTTGGACCAGGTCTTGACGGCGCGCAGATAGCCATACCAGCCGGAGGCTTTCTCTCCATCCGGACCAGCCGCGCTGCGGACCAGGGCGAAATCGAGAACCTCGCTGCGGTCCTTGGATTTCAGGGAACCGTCCACGGCCCCGACCACAGCCCCGCGTCCTGAAGGACCGGCTTCGTGGGCGTAGGACATGAAACCGCCGACGAAACTGCCGGCCTCATCCAGGTTTTTTTCTGGAGCCGCGCCACACCGTAATTCGTCAGCGGCGAAATCTCGCGTTTCCGGCTCCTCCCGTCTGCATCCAGGAACCTGGCGCGGGTGGGTTCCACGCTGGCTCCGAGCAGGCCGAGGTTGATGCCGTCGATTTTCGTTGTGTACTTGGCGGCGGCGGTGATGTCCGTGGCCAGGGGCTGGTCTACCAGGGTTTCCCCGGCGCCGAGGTCCGCTGATGGCGCGGCTTTCCCGATGCGGCGGCTGTAGAAAAGCTGCCCGCCCATGGTGTGGAAGATCTCGGCGCCCTCTAGAAAGAAAGCCCGCTTTTCCGGGAAGAAGGTCTCCACGGTGCTGAGGTTCAGCACCGCCTGGTCCACCTCCACCTGGCCGAAATCGGGCCGCACGGTGAGATCCAATTGCGATTGGGTGCTCAAGCCCCAATGGGCGTCGAGGCCGGCGCGGCCTTCGAATTTCCGGTCGTCGAATCCCTGGGCGGTCTCGAATTTCCGCTGGGCGCTCAAATAGGGAATGAATTCCCGGCGGAGCTGGGGACGGATGCCTTCGATTCCCGTGAGATCCGGGAAGCGGCTGACGAAGGCGTTCTCTCCTCGCGGCGGCACCTGCCAATTGCTGAACTGGCGGACCGTGCCCTGGTCGCTCCGCGAAAAATTGACGCCCCAGATCTGGGATCCGCCCGGACCGCTGGGCTGGATGCGCAGCAGGGCCAGCGGGATCTTGAGCTCGGCGGTCCAACCCTCCGCATCGACCAGGACTTCGCTCTCCCACACCCCATCCCAGGACCGGTCGGAATTGGTGTCGCTGAAATAGACGGAGTCCGATTGGACGTTCGAAGCGTTCACGCCGAAGGCGAAGGCCGTGCGGCGGTCGTGCAGGCTGTCGATGTACACCGTGAACCAGTCGCTGGCGCTGTCCTGGTCCCGGCGATGGATGCGGCGGACCACCGGCCCTTGCCCTGCGATATGGCGCATCCTCGCGCCCACATAGAGAAAGCGGTCGTCGTAAAGGATCTTCACGTCTGTGGGCACCTTGGCAGGGCTGCCGTAGACGGGCCAGGTCTCCGTGAAGCCGCTGGCTGCGGGGGCGGATGCCCAAACGGGTTCCTCCAGTTTCCCGTCCAGGTGGATGGGTTCCGTGGTCCGGACCGCCCGCAAGGGCGCGTGATTGCTACCCTGGCCCGCCACCAGGGAAGCACAGCCGACAAGGCAGAGCACTGATAGAGAATGAGGCTTCAAAGACCATCCTTGATTCAAGTGTTCAAGGCTATGCCTCATGACGCGATGGATCAAGATCCATTTTCAATCGATCCATCAACGTCCAGCAAATCGTTGAATCATCACTTGCGAAGGAGGCGCTGTTCGATCTTCGGCAAAGCATCCAGCAGGACATCCCCCACGATCTGGAGGCTTTTCGGGCTCACCTGATCGAGGGTATCTTCGGCGGTATGCCAGGCGGGGTAGTCCAGGTCGATGATGTCCACCGCAGGAATGCCCGCATCGATGAAGGGGATGTGGTCGTCTGCGATCGACGTGGATTCATCCTGGAAGATCTTGCCGTGGCCCAGGCGTTTCGCCGAGGACCACACCAGGTCGGTGAGCCAGCGGGTCGAGGCCTCCTCGCGGCGGATGCCCAAGGCCTTGTCTCCGATCATGTCCACCAGAACCATCGCCCGGATATCTTTCAGGGTGCCATCCCGTCTGGCGGCCGCCACATATTCCCGGCTGCCATAGGTGTGATCGGAACCTTGCCAGGCCACGATGGACTCCTCGCCATCGAAGAAAACCACTTCGAGGCCAAGCCGGCGCGGACGGTTCTTCACTGCCCTCAGCAGCTCGAGGAGAAAGCCGGTGCTCGAACCGCCGTCATTGGCCCCCACGAAGCGGAACCCCATGCGCTTGGTGTCGTAGTGCCCGCCCACCACGATCTTGCCGGGGACCTTGCCGGGCAGCCGGACGACGATGTTCGACATGGGAGCGCTTCCCAGCGGCGTCCCTGCCTGGAATGGGCGGTCCTCGGCCTTGAGCCCCAGGGCCGCCACCTGGCTCCTGATGTACCGGCGGCAATCCTCCAGCGCCGGGGAAGCCGGAGGACGGGGCCCCAGGTCCACCACCCGCTTCACGTGGTCAAAGGCCCGCGCGCCCTGGAATCCCTGGGCCTTGGCTGAGGCGCCGTGGATAAGTTGGGGAAGGAGGAAAAGGAGGGTCCACCGGGGCTTCAGGATTCGCATAGAGTCGAATTCTAGTGCATTTCGAAATCACTTTTTCATGAAACGGCAGGGATTAGGATGGTGAAAGAGCTTGGAGTCTTGATGCGCCGATTCATGCGACCCGTCCTCCTGGGCACCATTGGTTCAATCGCAGCCCACGGCGCGGGCGGCGGCACCGTGGCGGCGAAGGGCCATCGCTTCATGGCGGAAATCGCCGCCACGCCCCAGGAGCAGCAGAAGGGCCTCATGTTTCGTCAATTCCTGGCCAAGGACCGCTGCATGATTTTCGTTTTTGACGAAGACGGCGTCCGCAGGATCATCATGAAGAATTGCCTCATCGCCCTGGACGTCGTGTGGATCTCGGTGGACGGCCATGTGGTTGAGATGGCAGAAAAAGTGCCGCCCTGTCCGCCCGCCCGCCGAGACGGCTGCCCAGCCTACGGGGGAACGGTGCCCGCGCGCCATTTCATCGAATTCGCGGCGGGCACCATCAAGCGCCTCGGCTTGAAAAAGGGCGACCGCATCGGCTGGGATCTGAAGCTCGATGACGGCACGCCCGTTGTGGGGGGCGCCAGCATTCCCCGGGAAAAGGCTCCGGCGAAATCCAGGCGGAAACCCAAATAAAAGCCGGATCCTAGGAGCCCTGCTCGCCCTTCACGGCTTCCCGATGCTTTCCTTTGACGGGGCGGTGCAGCGTCCGAATGCCTTCGGGAGAAGGGGGCAGGGCGGTGATGTCCAGCGGGCTGATGTGCTCGCTGAGTACCTTCCAGGCCCTGGCCTGCCGGGGCAGGCGCTCCGGCTGCATGACTTCCCAGCCTTGGGCATAGCCCACAAAGGGCGGCATGATGAGCGCGAAACCGGTGTAGAGGAAGGCGGGGTGGCGATGCCAGATGGCCTGGTTGTCCACCGTGTCCATGGGCACGGCGAACAGGGGATGGACTCCGCCATTGATCCAGAAACCGCCGGGCTGGTCGTGGCGCGGGTAGACGAAGATGCGGCGGCGGTGCATGAGCGTGTGCGGGCCTACCCGGTAGGTTTCGGCGGGCTGAACGCCCGTGCCCTCCATGGCCGGGCCCCAGGCTCGCTCGGGATGGCCGACCACCTGGACGACTTCGCGGCCCTGCTTGGCGATCTTCCGGAACGCGAGCCGGAGTTCCTCGGCTTCCTCCCCTTCCAGGGTGCCCTGGTTGGGTTTCACGTCGCCCAGCAGAGCCACGCGCTTGGGCTGCAGATCATCGAGCAGGCCGAAGAGCCGCTCCCAGAGGTCCTGCTGGCCCCCGAACGGCATGGCGTCCGGACGTTTGCGGCGGGCGGCGCCAAGGCCCAGGAAAAAATCCGAGAGGACCAGGGTCCCCTGGCGGGGCAGCCAGATGGCGCGTCGGCTATCAAGGTAGACATCATCGGAAAGCTGGATTTGCATGGATTTGGCAATCACCCGGGAGCCGTAGCGGCGCAATCCTCCATTGGAACACGCGGCCAGCGATCTGTCCTGGGCAAAGCCCTCGTGTTACGATGGACAACTTTTCGGCGAGGCCCCATGCGTATCCCGGCCCAGTTCTTTTCCGTCTTGGCGCTCTGCCTGGCGGCCCAAACCCCGCAGCAACCGGCTAATGCCTCGAAGACCAACGAAAGCTTCTTCCGCAAGCTCGAGGCGCTGCCGACGCCCAATGTCTACCGCGCTGCCAGCGGCGCCCCCGGACACAGGTACTGGCAGCAGCGCGTGGATTACAAGATCAGGGCCGCCCTGGATGACGCCGCGCAGAAAATCAGCGGCACCCAGGACATCACCTACCACAATGATTCCCCGGATGAGCTGCGCTACCTCTGGTTCCAACTGGACCAGAACATCCAGAAGGCCGGAAGCGTCGGACGCAACAGCCGCAGCGCCTCGGACCTGGGGGCCCTGGCCGGGGACGCCGGCAAAGGCCTTTCCTTTTCGAGTTTCGATGCCATCACGCGGAAGGACCGGCCCGATGGCTTCCGGATCCTGTTCGTGAAAGATGCGGCCGGCGCGCCGCTCCGCAGGACCATCAACGACACGATGATGCGCGTGGATCTTCCGCAGCCGCTCAAGCCCGGCGAATCCGTGAAGCTGTCCATGGGCTGGGACTACACGGTGAACAACTACAAGGCGGCGCGCGGCCGCAGCGGGTTCGAACAGCTTGAGGATGGCGCGCGGCTCTACAACATCGCCCAATGGCAGCCCAGGGCCGCGGCCTACACGGATGATTCAGGCTGGCAGCTGGAGCAGTACCTGGGCCAGGGCGAATTCACGCTGGAGTTCGGCGATTGGGATGTGGAGATCACGCTTCCCCACGACTTCGTGATGTTGGCCACCGGCGAGCTGCAGAATCCCAACGAGGTGCTCACCGCGTCCCAACGGGACCGCCTGGAGAAAGCCCGGCGCAGCGACAGCCCGGTCATGGTCGCATCGCCCGAGGAAGCCGGGAAACCCGAATCCAGGCCATCCGGAACCGGCGACCTGACGTGGCGCTTCAAGGCGGCGAACGTCCGCGATTTCGCCTGGAACGCCTGCAAGCGTCTGATCTGGGACGCCCAGTGCGTGAAGATCAACGACCGCGTGGTCATCGCGCAGAGCGGCTACACCCGGGAGGGGATGCCCCTCTGGGACAAGTACAGCACCGCCGCGGTGGCCCACACGCTGCGAGTCTACGGCCGCTATACCTTCGACTACCCCTATCCGGCGGCGGCGAGCTGCCTGGGCCTGGGCGGCGGCGGGGGCATGGAATATCCGATGCTCTGCTTCAACGGACCCCGGCCCGAAAAGGACGGGACCTACAGCCAACGCACGAAACTCGGCCTGGTGGGCGTCATCATCCACGAAGTGGGCCACAACTTCTTCCCGATGATCGTGAACGTGGACGAGCGCCAGTGGACCTGGATGGATGAGGGCTTCAACACGTTCCTGCAGCACCTCGCGGAACGGGAATGGGATCCGGCCTTCCCCGGCGCCACGGGCCAGCAGCAGCGCATCGCGGACTATCTCAAGTTCCCGGACGCGACGCCCATCATGACCCAGAGCGAAGCGGTGCGGCATGGCGGGCTCAATGCCTATGCCAAGCCCGCGGCTGGCCTGGACATGCTCCGTGAAACCCTGATGGGCCGTGACCTGTTCGATTTCGCCTTCAAGGAATACGCCCGCCGCTGGCGGTTCAAGCGGCCCCAGCCCGCGGATTTCTTCCGCACCATGGGCGACGCTTCCGGAATGGATCTGGACTGGTTCTGGCGGGGCTGGTTCTACACGACCCTGGCGCCGGACCTGGCGGTAGAAAATGTCGAAGCCTTCCATGTTTCCGATCTGGATCCCGCCAAGCAGAAGCAGCGGGCGAAAGAAGAGGACGCGAAAAAGGACGCGAACATCTCAAGGATCCACGACAAGGAATCCATCCCCGCTGGGGGGGAAGAAAAACGCCTGGGTCTTCAGGACTTCTACAGCAATGGGAGCTTCGATCCCTATGCGGTGGGCGCGGGCGATCAGCAGAAGCTGGAAGCCATGCTGAAGGGCCTGAAACCGGAGGAACGGGAGGCGCTGGATTTCAAGCAGACCCTCTACCGCATCTCCTTCCGGAATGCAGGCAAGTTCCCGATGCCCATCTTGGCCAGGCTGAGCTATGCCGACGGGAGCAGCGAAATGCTGCGGATTCCGGTCCAGGCCTGGCTGCAGAATGAAGAGCGCTTCGCGAAGCTGGTCATTACGGACAAACGGTTGGTATCGGTGGAACTGGACCCGCTCCATGAATTGCCGGACGTGGATCCGAACAACAACAGCTTCCCGCGCGCCATCGGAACCCCTCTGCCGCTCAACCTCATCAAGAACCCACCCAATCCCCCCAACCCGATGCAGCAGCGGGCGGCGGAATCCAAGAAATCCGCTGCCAAGGATGCAGGCAAAATGGGCGACAAGTAGATTGCCCGGGAGGACCATGCGGCCATTGTTTCGACGGACCGTCCTGGTGCTTGCCAGCCTGGCGCCGGCGGCGCTTCCGGCCCACGTCTTCCCCATCAGCTACGGAACGCTCGCGCTGGCCGAAGGCCAAGCCCGCTTACGCCTGCGCATCTCCGTGCACAACCTGCATCCGGCCCTGGAAGCTTTCCGGGGTGGCCATCTGGAAATGAAGGATGGGGGCTATGATCCGGGGCTGCTAAATGCCTACTTCAAAGGACGGCTGGAAATGGTGCCGCCTGCGGGGAAGGCGGTGTGTTTCAAGGTCGTGGGCCAGGAGATCGGCGTCGAGGAAATCGTTCTCGACATGGAAGCGGAGCGGGAGCCCGGCGCGTCGATCGCGGATCCTGGAGGTTGGAAGCTGCGGAATGAAGTGCTCTTCGAGCGGAGCCGGCGCCAGCAGAATTTCATCACGGTTGAACAGGGCGGAGAGAGACGCGGCCTTACCTTCGACCCGCAGCATCCCATCCTTCCGCTCAGCGGCCCGGGCGCTCGGTGAGCCCAGGGACGCAGGTTCTGGCGGGGCTGGGGGCGGGCCTGGCCGGAGGCGCGCTATCGGGGCTTTTCGGGATCGGCGGCGGGATCGTGCTGGTGCCCCTGCTGGCGCTGGCGCTGGGCCTGGACCAGCATCGGGCTCAAGGAGTGACGCTTTCGGTGATGCTGCTGCCCATCGGGTTTCCGGCGGTGCTGCACTATCACCGCAGCGGCGTGCGGATTCTATGGTCGCTGGTCGGGATGCTCATCCTCGGGTTCCTGTTCGGTGTTTTGGCCGGGAGCTGGCTTGCCAATGCCATCCCTGAGCGGCCCATGCGCTGGGGCTTCGTCCTCTTCCTGCTCCTGGTGGCCCTCCGGATGCTCACGCAGCGAAGCGGCGGCGCAGGCCGGGCGGGCGCCATGGACCGCCCCACCACGGAGTACTGGGTTCCGGGCCTGGCCATCGGATTCGCGGGCGGCATGGCCTCGGGCCTGCTGGGCATCGGCGGCGGCATCGTCATGATTCCGCTTCTGGTATGGTGGCTCGGGTTTTCCCAAACCGAGGCCCAGGTCACGAGCCTTGCGGTGATGCTGCCGCCCATCGGCCTGCCGGGCGTGCTGATCTACGCCCAGGCCCAAGCGGGTTTTCCTTGGGCGCTCATGGGCGGGGTGGGATTGGGTTTCGCGGCGGGGGCCTACGTGGGCGCTCGGGGCGCCACGCGCATGGATGGCTCCTCCCTTCGCCTGGCCTTCGTGGGCCTGGTTCTGGTGACAGCGGTGCTGTTGGCGACCAAGCGCTAGAGCGTGTCTTAACATTCCCCCGTGCCGCGACGGAGGTCAGCCGCGATGCAGCGCAAGGAAGGGGCCGCAGCGGCGTATCGGTCATACGCTCAAGGCCCGTGACGCCGCGATGCGCGCGGCTGGCCCCGTCCCTTCGGGCTGGGGCGGCGGGCTTCGCTGGGCTGCGTTACCCTCCCGTGGCGTATGGCCAATACGCCGTGGTCGGCTGCCTTGCCCTGCTCGCCCGGCGCTCCCAGCGCGGCGCGGGGGAATGTTAAGACACGCTCTTAGGGCGTGTAGGAAAAAAAACAGGTTCATCAAGGTTGGCATCCCGCACGTTTCTTTGCCTCGTCCAATCGGCTACCTTGTCCCAATGAGCCGCCCACCCATTCGAAGCATCTTCAACCTGACTGTGTTCGTCGCGGCCCTCGGCTACTTCGTGGACATGTTCGATCTGTTGCTGTTTCCCATCGTGCGCCAGCCCAGCCTGACGGCCCTTGGCATCGCGCCGGGCGAAGCCCAGATCACCATGGGCGCTTTCCTGCTGAACGCCCAGATGGCGGGCATGCTGCTGGGCGGCATTTTCTGGGGCGTGCTGGGGGATCGCAAGGGCCGCCTGTCCACGCTCTTCGGCAGCATCGCGCTGTACTCGGTCGCGAATATCGCCAACGCCTTTGTGACGGGCATTCCCAGCTACGCCTTCTGGCGGTTCATGGCGGGACTCGGCCTTGCCGGCGAGCTGGGCGCGGCCGTCACACTGGTTTCCGAAGTCCTGCCCAAGGAATTGCGCGGCTACGGCACGGCGGTGGTGGCATCGGTGGGTGTCTTCGGCACCGTGACCGCGGCCTTGGTGGGGCGTTACCTGAATTGGCAGCATGCCTATCTGGCGGGCGGCGGCCTTGGGATCCTGCTGCTTTGCCTGAGGCTGGGCATGCGCGAGAGCCTGATGTTCCAGAAGTCCGAAGGCATTTCGGTGAAACGGGGGGATTTCTTAAGTCTGTTCACGGCCTGGAGCCGCTTTGGACGCTACTTGCGGTGCATCCTCATCGGCCTGCCCCTGTGGTTCATCATGGGCATCCTGATCATCTTCTCGCCGGAATTCGGACCCAGCCTGCGCGTGGCGGGAAAACTGGATCCTGGCGTGGCCATCGCCTGCTGCTACAGCGGCGTCACGGTCGGCAGCCTGGTCTCGGGCTTCCTGAGCCAGGCCTGGGGCAGCCGCACCAAGGTGGTCGGCATCTTCATGTCCGCGGCCTTCGTGGGCGTGGCGGTGTTTCTCCTGAGCCGCGGCTTCAGCACCTTCTGGATGTACGTCCTGATGGCCTATATGGGGCTGGCGGCGGGCTACTGGGCGGTCTACGTCACCATCGCCGCGGAGCAGTTCGGCACCAACCTGCGGGCCACCGTCGCCACAACGGTGCCCAATTTCCTCCGGGGCTCGGTGGTGCTCATCACCAGCGGTTTCCTGATGCTGAAGGCTCCGCTCGGACTGCTCGGCGCGGCCTGGGTCGTGGGGCTGGTCTGCTTCGCCCTGGCGGCGTTCAGTCTTTCAGGCCTCGAGGACACCCATGGCCGGGATCTGGATTTCATGGAGAAGGACTAGGACTACAGGAATCCCAAGGTTGAATAGGTGGAACCCAGGATCCCCTTGCTATCGCTGTAGCCCAGGAACCGCTCCAGGATGGTGGCGTAGACGCTGCGGAAATCCGTGGTGAACACCATGTTCCCGTTGGCGTCGGGCTTGGTGAGATCCGGATAGCCCTGGCCGTAGAATCCGCCCTTCACCATGTTGCCCAACGCGAAGGCCAGGATGGCAGTGCCATGGTCCGTGCCGCCGTTGTTCTCCTTGATGCGGCGCCCGAATTCGCTCCAGCCCACGACCATGACGCGGTCCTGGGCCTTCACGGCCTGGCTGTTCACGGTCGTGTTGATGCTGGCCAGGTCGTCGTAGAAGGCCTTGATGCTGCCGCCCAGGGCCCGCATGAGGCGTGGATAGTCGTTCGCCTGGTTGCTATGGGTGTCGAAGCCCCCGAGGCGGACCGTGTAGACCTGGCCGGGAATGCCGCTGGCGATCATCTGGGCCACCAGTTTCAACTGGGTGCTGAGCTGGCTGCTGACATTCGCGATGGCGTAGCCTGCGTCGCCGGGATAGGGCACCGAAGGCGTGCGGGTGGCGATCGCAGTGCTGAACTGGCTGGCCGCGTCGTAGAAGAGCTTGCCCTCGGAGGCGGCGGTGGAGACATCGATGGCCGTTCCGGGATTGTTCAGGCTGAAGGCGTAGCCGCTCTTCAGGAAATTGGAATCCGGCACCTGGGCGCCGCTGCGCAGGTAGGTCGGATAGTTGAAGCCCGCGGAAGTCGTGATGGCCACGAAATCCCGCTTCCGGCCATGGTTCATCAGAATGATGTCCGAGGTCGTGGTGATGCCGCGCAGGACATCCGTGGCGGCGAAGGCAGCATCCCCCCAGCGTCCCAGCCAACCCGTGCCGTCCGGAACCGCGGCGCCCTGCCCCCAGTAGTCCGTGGCGGTGAAGTGCGAGAGATTGGGATTGGGCATCCCGACACCGGGAATCCAGGCGATCTTGCCCGCGGCGTGCACCAGATCAAATCCGGTGCAGTCCTTGATCAAGCCGATGCCGCTGCCGAGGTCCGTGAGATTGCTGGCGGGTATGGCGAGGGCCGGGCGGTTGGTGGCATAGGCGCCCGCGTTGGCTCCGCTGGTGGGCGGGGTCATGCTGAGCCAATCGTTGCCCCCCTGGATCTGCACCAGCACCAGGATGGGGCCTGCGATGGCAGGCGGCGGCGGAGGAGGCGGAGGTCCCCCGCCGGTGTCCGAGGAAGTGCTGCTGCCGCCGCTGCAGGCGGTGAAGCCCGCCAGGGCTGCGCTCCCGGCCAGGGTGGTCTGGATGAATTGACGGCGTGAAGACATGGACCCCTCCGGTTGGCGATCAGTGCAATTGGGCGTGAGGAGAGCACAGGATCAAGAAGGCCAGCTCCCGCACCTTGGCCTGCGTGGCGGCGGAGCTGTCCCAGGTGAAGCCCGAGGTCCAGAGCCCGTTCAGCCAGTTGGCCTGCACCGGGGCCGGGACGGGCGCGGGTTGGAGCAGGGCCGCCAAGCGGTCGTAGACGGCCTGGGGCGAGGCGGGCGCGGCGGGGAACCAGCTCGCCACGGTGGAGGGGAAGATCATCTGGCTGCCGAACAGGATTTCCCCCAGGGCCAGGGAGGCCGCGAGCTTTCCGCGGTAGCGGGCCGTGTTGCTGTTGATCCACCCCGCATGTTCGGCCCAGCCGTTGGGGCCGGCGGGATCCAGCACAGCCTGGCCGGCATTTTCGAAGAACGGGACCACGGCCCGCCACGCGGGGAAGCTGGGAAGGGTGGGGACGACGGCCGCGGCGAGGCCTGGGCAGAGCATGCGGCTCATCCGGACGGTCCAAGCCACAGGCCCCTCATAGAGGTTGTAGCGATTGCCGGCATCGAAGAAATACGCTGATTTGAACAGGAGCTTGAGAATGGCCTTCAGGTCGAAATCCTGGGCCAAAATCAGGGACTGGAGATCCGAAAGCGCCGCGGAGCTGGCATTCGGATTCACGAAGAAGGTGAGCAGACGCTTGGCGAGGAAGGCCGCGCAGTTGGTGCCCCGCTGGGTGAGGATGGCGGCGACGCAGGCATCCCCGAAATTGCTGGGAGCCCCGATGTCGAAGGTCGTGCCGAGGAAAGCCACCGAGCCCGTCGCGTGGACGTTTGTGTTCACGCGGAAGGCCGCATCGTTGGGGCGCAGGAGCTGGGGGTTGTTGGGATCCGGCTGGAGGTCCAGCGGCGTGTAGGTCCAGCCAGACAGCGCCTTGGCGAGGTTCGTGATGTCCTGCTGGTTATAGCCGTTGTCGACGCCCAGGGAATACAGCTCCAGGATCTCCCGGGCGTAGTTCTCATTGGGAATGTCGATCGAGCCGGGCCGCACGCGGTTCAGCACCGTGTCCAGCCAGATCATCATCGCCGGATCCTTGCTCACCGCCAGGAGCAGGTCTCCGAACTTGGCGGTGCCCATGGCGCGGAACAGATCGATCTGTTTCACCGTGAAGGCGGTGTTGTCGACTTTTTCAGCGCCTGTCGCGAAGAGCTGATGGAAAAAAAGGGCCAGTTTTTCCTGGAGGGGATTCGGGTTGAACTGCATCCGCCAGGCGAAATGGCTCTGGGCGTTGGGAATGCCGCTCTGCCTCCGCCAACCTTCCAGGCGGAATGGGTGCGGGGCCGGATCCGCCGGTATCGCGCCCCGGACGGGGTCGTTGATGACGTCGGCCTTGGGCAGCGCGGCATTGAACGCGGCCATATCCGCGTTCTGGTCGATCCACGCGTCGATGGTGGCGCCGATCGGTTGCGCAGCCAGGGTGGCCGCCGCTTCCGGCGTCACACCAAAACCCGCGCGCCGCGCGAAATGCATCACATCCGGCGCGGCCCATGAACCTTGTTGGGCATCAAACGTGGCCATGGGTCCTCCTTGGCGGGAAGGGGTGGGATGGAGCTAATTGTTAGGGGCGCCGGCCTGGACCCAGGCGCGGATGTTGGCGATGGAATTGGCGCAGAGCACAGAACCCAGCGGCATCACATCGCCCGAAACCTGGCCGGACGAATCCCGGGGCTTGCTGCCGTCCGCGGGGGATATTTTCTCAATGAGCCAGGAATGGGCTGGGTCGCCGGGCTTGATTTCGACCCAGCCTGCCGGGGCCCGGCCCGCATTGGGATTGGTCAGATCCGAGTAGATCTCTGTGGCGGTGCGGTTGGGTGAAAAAACGATGCGCAGGACCCCGGTGCCGTGGCAGGTGCTCGTCGCGGATCCGCACGAGGATTGAAGGGCCGGCAGGATGTCGGCGCTGAATTTGGGCGCTGGGATAACCGCGGGCATGGGACAGACCTGGTTGGAAGGGGGCGGCGTGGTCCCCCCGCCGCTGCTGGAACCGCCGCCGCCGCAGCCGGAGAGCAACGCCAGAATTGGATAGATGAAACGGTGCGGGCGCATGGATCCTCGATGTCAGTCCCAGGATCTTGGAGGAGAACGGGCAGGGCAAGGGCAGGTTCATGGATGGACCCACGAGCCGCCGAAAGGTTTAGAAATCTTTGCGAAGGGTTCTCAAGGCCCTTTTGACGGCTTGGCGATTTTTGAACGGCGGCATAATCTCCAAGGGGAGGTTTTCGTGCAGCTGGAAGCACAAGGTCCGCTCTACGAGGGCGAACGCCTGAGGGATCTCATACTTTGCTACGCCGGGCCATGGGCCTTCGTCCCCTACCTGCGCAACCGCGAAGACGAGGAGATGCTCTGGAACGCCCGGCAGGGCGTGCTGCTGGCCCTCACGGAGATCATCATCGGCCTTGCGCTCGTGTTCTCTGGACTGTTCCCGATCTTCGGAATCCTCGCCCTGCGGGTGCTGCTCCCCATCTGGCTGCTCTGGTGCCTGGGCATGTCCGTCACCTCTGTCCTGCAGGCATCCAAAGGCAAGCGGCACAAGATTCCCGTGGTCCACCAGTTCATCGAATATTTATAGAGTCGGCGCTTCATCCCATGGGATCAGGCCCCCCCCCCCCACACAAAAAGGGGGGCCCCCCCCCCCCCGCCCCCCCCCCCGAACCCCGCCCCCGGGGGAGGTTGGGGGGGGAGGACAGGACTAGATGTCCTGTTCGATCGGGGGGTAGTCAGGACGGCGCGCATTTAAAATGAGCATGGCGTCGCCGTAGCTGAAAAACCGGTACCTCCGGGCCACGGCCTCCGCATAGGCCGCTTTGGCGAAGTCCAACCCCAGCAGCGCGGCAACCAGCACGAAGAGCGTGCTTTCCGGCAGGTGGAAATTGGTGAGCAGATGGTCCGCGGTGCGGAGCCTGTACCCAGGCTTGATGAAAATCCGCGTGGCGCCCGAGGCCTTGAGCCCGTGGCCGTCCCACGCCGCTTCCAGGGTCCGCAGGCTGGTGGTGCCGATGCAAACCAGGGGCCGGCTGCGGTCTTTCAATATTGGAGTCAGCGCCGAAGACGTGGATCCAGGGATCTCGAAGCGCTCCTCATGCATGGGATGGTCCTCGATGTCTCCGACGGTCATGGGGCGGAAGGTGCCGAGCCCCACGTGGAGCCTCACGGGCATCCAATCGCAACCCTTCGATTTCAGCGCGGCGATCAGGGCCTGGGTGAAGTGCAGCCCTGCCGTGGGGGCCGCCACGGCTTCACCCTGGCTCGCATGGAACGCCGTCTGGTAGCGGCTCTCGTCCGTTTCATCGGCCAGGTGCGTGATGTAGGGCGGCAGGGGAAGGCGGCCGATGCGGTCGACCGCGTCCCAGTCCAGCAGGTGCCCATCCCGCACCACGTGGACTCTTCGAAGGCCTTCATCCAGAGTGTCGCCGATGTGCAATTCAGCCTGCTCCGCGCCATCGGCCGGCGAGACCACCTTCACGATGGCGCCGGGTTTCAGCCGCGCGCCAGGCCGCACCATGGCTTCGAACGAGCCGTCGCCGAAGGCCTGCAACAGAAGGGCTTCACCGGCTCCCCCACCCTTGCGCCGCAGGATCAGCCGCGCATGGCGCACCTTCACATCGTTAGGCACCAGGACCGATCCGGCGGGAATGAGTTCCCGCAAGTCCCGGATCGCGCTGTGCGAGAGGGTCCGCGTCCGGGCATCCACCACCAGCAGGCGCGCGCCATCCCGTTCCGGCGCCGGATGCTGGGCGATGAGTTCCTCCGGCAGATCGAAATGGAAGTCTGAACGTTTCATTCGTGGAACTGCATTCCATGCAGCCGTGCGTATTCGCCCCCCAGGAGGAGCAGCTCGCCATGGGTGCCGGTCTCGGCGACGTGGCCCGCTTTCAGAACCACGATGCGCGTGGCTTTCTGGATGGTGCTCAGGCGGTGCGCGATCACCAGGGTGGTGCGGTCCTGCATGAGCGCTTCGAGCGCATCCTGCACCGCCCGCTCGCTCTCGGTGTCGAGCGCGGAGGTGGCCTCGTCCAGAATGAGGATGGGCGGGTCCTGGAGCAGGGCCCGGGCGATGGCGATGCGCTGGCGCTGGCCGCCGCTCAGGCTTGAGCCGGTTTCCGCCAGGGAGGTGTCATAGCCCTTGGGCAGCATTGAAATGAAATCGTGGGCATGGGCTTTCTTCGCGGCGGCTTCCACGGCCTTGCGATCGGCGCTTTTGCCATAGGCGATGTTGTCGTGGACCGTGTCCATGAAGAGCAGGGTCTCCTGGTTCACGAAGCCGATGATTTGGCGCAGGGCGCGGACATCGAACTCACGGATGTCCGTGCCGTCCAAGGTGATCCGCCCGGAGGTGGGATCGAAGAAACGCGGCACCAGGTTCACCAGCGTGGTCTTGCCGCCCCCGCTGCCGCCCACCAGCGCCACGGTCTCCCCCCGGTTCACCTCCAGGGTGATGCTGCGCAGCACCTGGTGCTTCCCGTCGTAGGAGAAGCCCACCTCTTCGAAGGCAAGCCGCTGCGGTTGGGCAGGGATGGGCTTGGGATCCGCGGCCCTGGGCAGTTGGGGTTCCCGGTCCAGCATGGAATAGACGCGGTCCAGGCTGGCGCTGGCCACCTGCGCGTCGTTGTTGAGCTTCGTGAGGCGGCGCAGGGGATCGTAGAGCGCGTAGACCGCCAGCAGGTAGGTGAAGAAGTCCGCGCCATTGAGGGTTCCGGCCTGGATGCCCTTCGCGGCGTAGAGCACCAGCCCCGCGAGCAGGCAGCCTCCGACGATCTCCATGATGGGCGTGCTGAGGGCCGAGGCCCGCGCGCTCTTCATCCCCAGGCGGTAGAGCTCCTCGTTTTGAAGGCGGAAACGGTCCAGTTCATAGGGCTCCCGTGCGAATCCCAGCACGACGCGGATGTTGGAAAAGACTTCCTTGAGGCGCTGGAGGAGGCGGCTGGAAGCTTCCTGGTTGCGGTGGTTCACGCGCCGGATGCGCCGGCTCAGGTTCTTCACGGGCAGCACCACCAGGGGCCCCGCGACGAGGAGCAGCAAGGTCAGCTTCCAATTCATGTAGAGCAGGTAGGCGAACATGCCCGCCGCGATGGTGATCTCCCGCATGGCCTCGGCCATCTGGTTGCTGGCGATGCTTTGGACCGCGCCCACATCGGCGATGCTGCGCGTGAGCAGTTCCCCCACCGGGTGCTTCTGGAAGAAGGCCGGCTCCATGCGCATGAAATGGGCGAAGAGGCGCTCCCGCAGCGCCTGGGTGGCCTTGATCCCGCTGCGGACCATGAGCAGCGTGCCGCTGTAGCTGAAGGCGCCCTTCAGCACGAAGATGGACACGAGCAGGGCCGGGACGAAGTAGGTGCTGTGCTGGAGCATCGAGCCTTGGGGCATCAAGGACATGAGCCAGGCCTTGAACTCGGCCATCTTCGCCATGGAACTCAATCCCGGCGCCCCCCCCATCTGCAGGTTGTCCTTGAAAACGAAGTTCAAGGTCTGGATGAGCAGGACCTGGCAGAGTCCGGCCAGCATGAGCAGCAGGAAGCCCCCGAGGTTCAGGGGCAGGTATTTCAGCAGGTGGTCCTTGAAGAACCGGCGGAAGACGGACATGAACCCCTAGCTTATCGGGACCGGACCCGTGCGGGCGGCCACCTTGATCCCGAAGGCCGTTTCAGGCATGGTGGATGAACGCATCAGGCGCAGCAGGACCCATGAACAACCTCCGGACCTCCTTTTATTGCTTTGGCTTTCGCACCTTGGCGCGAGTCGGAGGAGGCCTGAACTAACCCAGATCAGAACCAGACCTGAACCCCCGATTCGCTTCCAGCGGATCGGGGGTTTTCCTTTTCAGGAGCATCCATGCAAGCCATCGCATCTCTTCCCGAAACCGGCTCCAGGCCCTCGGCCTGGACACCGGGCAGTTGGCGGCGCAAAGCCGCTGCGCAACAGCCTCGCTATCAAGATGAGGAATTGCTTGAGGCGAACCTGCGCCAGCTTCGCCGCCTGCCGCCCCTGGTGGTGCCCGAGGAAGTGGAAGACCTCCGCTGCCAGATCGCGGAAGCGGGGGCCGGCAAGCGCTTCATGCTGCAGGGCGGGGATTGCGCGGAGCAATTCGCGGATTGCACTCCGGCCGCCATCTCCGACAAGCTGCGCATCCTCCTCCAGATGTCCGTGGTCATCACCCACGGCGGCCGCCGTTCGGTGTTCCAGGTGGGCCGCATCGCGGGCCAATACGCCAAACCGCGCTCGAAGGATTCGGAGCTGGTGGATGGGGTGGAGCTTCCAAGCTACCGGGGGGACCTCATCAATTCTGCGGAAGCCACGGAAGCCGCACGGCGTCCGGATCCGCGGCGCATGGTGGAAGCGTACTTCCACGCCTCCGCCACGCTGAATCACCTGCGGGCGCTCGTGGTGGGGGGCTTCGCCGATCTGCACCACCCCGAGCGCTGGGAGCTGCCGGGCTCGACCAGGAGCATCGAAGCCTACCCCCGCATCCTGGAACAGGTGAGGGAGTCCATCGACTTCATCGATGCCATTGCCGGGACCAAAGGCACCTACCTGCGGACCGGGGAATTCTTCACCAGCCACGAGGCCCTGCTCCTCCCCTACGAAGAGGCTCTGACGTGCGGGGCTCCAGGTGGTGGAGACCACTACAATCTGGGTGCGCACATGCTGTGGGTGGGCGAGCGGACCCGCGCCCTGGATGGCGCGCACATCGAGTACTTGCGGGGCATCCGGAATCCCATCGGCGTCAAACTCGGACCGGGCGCCTCCGGCGGCGAAGTCCGCGGGCTGCTGGCCGCGCTGGATCCCGGGAAGGAGGCGGGACGCCTGGTGCTCATACCGCGGCTGGGCGCGGATCGCGTGTGCGATGCGCTGCCGGGGCTCATCCGGACCGTGCAGGCTTCCGGCCACCCGGTGCTGTGGAGCTGCGATCCCATGCATGGCAACGGCCTGGTGACCGCGCGCGGGCTCAAGACGCGGGACTTCGAGCAGATCCTTTCGGAGCTGCGCCAATCCCTGGAGATCCATCGCGAGCTGGGTTCCAACCTCGGCGCGGTGCATTTCGAGCTCACCGGGCAGGAAGTGACGGAATGCCTGGGCGGCAGCCAACAGCTCTCGGAAGTGGACCTCCACCGGGCCTACGAAACCGGATGCGACCCGAGGCTCAACCAGACCCAGAGCCTGGAGATGGCCTTCCTCATTGCCGAGATGATGGGCGGCAGGGCTACTCGGTGAGGATGGTGATGCTGCTGTCCTTGTCATCCACGGACAGCAGGACCGTGCCCTTGGGAGCGTTCAGCGCCATATCCATCAACCGGTCCGGATCGATGCCCTTATGCCTCGCCTGCTGGATTTGGGCGTCGCTCATGTAGCCAGCCACCGCCTTGGCGAGGCCCATGGCCAGCCGGATCGTCACGGCGTCGGGCTTTCCCTTTTCCTGGATGCGCAGCACGAGGTAGCGTCCATTCGAAGCGGATGCCGCCGTCTTTGGTTCCACGCCCATCCCCAGCAGGGCGAGGCGGCAGGGCTCCGAACAGGATGCGGTCCTCAGGCCCTTCTGCAAGGCTTCCACCGCGCGCTGATCGCCCTTCTTGGAGAGTTGCAGGGCCGCGGCCACCTGGATTTCATCGGAAGGATCGCCCAGGGCGGAGATGAGCCCAGGCGTCGCTTGTAGGCTCTGGCCCTGGCGAAGGCCCCAGCAGTGGATGCGATTGAGCTTGGCCTCGCGGCCCAGCAGCTTCTGGTCCGGATGGAGGTCCAGGAATTCTGTGTAGGCATCCGCGGCGCTGTCCCAGCGCTGGTCTGATTCGAGCGTGGAGGCAAGCCAGAAGCGTACCTCCGGAAGCCGCGAGTAGGTCGGATGCTCCCGGAGGATCTGGCGGTAGACGGCCGCAGCCTCATACCAGCGCTGTCCGTAGCGGAGGTTCTTGGCCTGCCGGAAAAGCAGGTCGGCGGGACCATCCTTGGCGGGCGCGGCCAGGACCATGGGCGCCGCTGGCGCCGGCGGTTCCACCACCCACAGGAAGCATGGAAACATCAGGCCGTCTCCTTGCGGAGCAGCTTGCCCATGCGCTCGGCCTGGCCTTCAAGATTGTTGGCCTTGGCCCAGCGGCGGAGTTCACTCGCCCGTTCGGGGTTCAGGCAGCCATCCTCCAGAGCCAGCTCCGAAAGCCAGGCGTGGAGATCCGTGCGGATGGCTTCTGCCTCGGGCACGGGCGCGCCCTGGGAGGCCAGTTGGTGGCTCGCCAGCAGCAGGGAAACCGCCGCCTCGCGCTCCCTTTCGCGGTTTTCCTTGTCCAGGGCGCAAAGCTCGGGATGTTTCTCGAAATTCTTGAGCAGGTCGGACGTCTGCTGGAAGAAGCCGGCCCAGAGACGGTCCTGGGCCCGCTTGCTGGCTTCCTGGTCGATGCGGGCGACGTTGCGGCTCCGCTCGTTGAGGGTCTGCACGTGTTTCACGGCATAGAGTGAAGGGAGCAGCACCGCCGCGGCGGCTGCGGCTGCCAGCCACCAGGAGCCCGCCGTGTGCCGGGGTTTCAGGTCCTGGTCGATGGCGTGCCTGTGGGCTTGCAGCGCCAGGTGGAGTTCCAGCAGTTCGGCGAATTCCGCTTGGGCGGCGGGATCGTCGGGCCAGGCCTCCGGCTGCATCAGCAGGTCGAACGCTGCGGCGTCTTGGAGGTTTTTTGGGTCGAGTTCAGGCTTCATGGGGCACATCCTGGAAGGATGGAGTAAGGATCTTGCGGAGTTTGGCGAGACTTTGGAACAAAGTGGCCTTCACGGTGCCCTCGGCACAGCCGAGGTCTTCAGCGATGCGTTTCACCGGGTGTTCGTGGACGTAGTAGGCCAGGATCATGGCCTTCTGTCGGGGCGTCAGGCCGTCGATGGCTTCCTGCAAAGCCCCTAGCTTCCGGCCCTGGTCGACTTGCATCCAGGGTGAAGGCTGATGCGGGTCGGGTGCGTCAAAGAACTCAGGGGGGGCCACCTCCCTACCTCTTTTACGCAGATGGTCGGTCGCCGCATTAGCCGCCAATGTAAAAATCCATGCCGCCACGGGACGGCCCTCCTCGAAACGCTGGCAATGCTGGAGGCATTTGAGAAATACCTCCTGGGTGAGCTCCTGGACCACTCCGGTTTCCCCGCCCAGGCGACGGTAGATGAAGGCGAATACCGGTTTTTCAAAACGAGTCATGAGGTGGGCCAAGGCCTCTTCGTGGCCCGCCTTCAGGCGGGCCATCCAGAATTCTGGACTGGCCGGCGGTTCCAGGTTTGCTGCGGAGGGCGCGGATCTCATGCTTTGGGAGGTTTCCTCTTGGAGTCCATGGAAACCCATGATTGGCCGAAGCTCCCGAGAATCGCCTTGATTTGCTCGTTGGAGGCGCTGTACCGGACGCCGACACGGGTTTTTTCCTGCATCAATACCGGCGCCAGTTGTTGCTGGGCTCCCAATTGGCTCGCGGCGGCCACCAGGCGCTGGACCCAATGCGAGGCCTGGTTGATGCCTTCGGGCGAACCTCCGATGGCCAGTTCCAATCGATGTATCCCCTTGGGATCTTCGGCGTTTTTGGCGGGGGTCACGCTCCAGACCAGGGACTCCAGGCCTTTGGGGAATTCTTTGGTCAGTTCGCCAGGCAATTTGCCGCCGACCCCGGCCATGAGCGCATCGGGATTCACGTAACCGGCGATGGGGGCGGTGGCGTCGATCCATTCTCCGGCACCCAGGGCATGGGCGGCTTTGGGCCCTTGGGATAGCGTGCCCTGGGCGGCCCGCCGGCCCAGAGCCCGCAGGTCCCCCACGACGATACGTTCCTGGGGGTCCACCAAGGCGCGGATCTTCACCTTGTTGATATCCATCATCACGAACAGGGGGCAGTCCTTTTTATCCAGGATCAAGCTGCCTTCAGGCGGGAAGGACTCGGCGAGGGCCATCTGCAAGGCGCGAGGATCCTTGAACCCGTCGAACTGAAGCAGGAAATCCGCAGCCATATCCTCTGGGTTCGTCTTGCCTTTGGGAATATCGAACAGGAAGAGCGTGATGCGTCCGGTTTCACCTTCAGGATGGATCTTGGCCTTTTTCAGGAAGAGATCCAGCGTCTGCTCGGCCACGGGGATGCGCGTGATGGCCGATTGGAAATCAGGATTCTCAAGCAGCCAGCCGACCTGGCCCGAGATGGCCATGGAGCAACCCACAGGCGCCGATTGCAGCCAGGATGGAGCCTTGGAGCCTTTGGCCCTGCAACCGGGAACCACGACCAGCACCATGGCTGCGACGGTCAAGCCGATCCAGGTCTTTAAGGCGCCTCCCGCTGCTCTCCCCATACGCATCTTCAACTCCAGTGGTTTGGGTTACGGCCGGTTGGCCCAACTGCTTAGGCCAGGTTCCGGAGCGTGGCGGGCAGGTGGGGGCTCTTGAGCAACTGTTGCTGCTCGCTCTCCGACAGGAGGCTCCAGATCCGGATGGCCGAGTCCCTCGGGGTCTTCGGATTCAGCAGGAGTTCGGACATGATCGGCGGGTGGGCCATCATGATGGGGTGTTGGGCGATGATGGCCAGCACATTGCGCGGCGTCTGCTTGTTCCGGGCCAGACGCAGCAGGATGCTCGGATCCAGCTGCCGGTCCGACACGAGTTGGGTCAGCGTGGCTTCATCCTGGAGGATTTCAGCGGGCAGGTACCGGATAAGCTCTCCACCCGTGGAGCGCAGCGCGATGATGCGGTGGGAGATGTCCATGGCGAGGTACATGGCCCGGAGGGTGGCCTGGGCCTGGCTCTTGACCTCCATGTGCGGGATGCGCGGATCCCTCAGCACGTCCAGCAGGGCGCGGGGGGTCTGGAGATTGGCGAGCAGGCGCAGGGCCGTGTGTTCCGAAAGATGGGTGTTGTGGACCAGGGCTTCCTGGACCGCCGGGTTCTGTCCCCAGGTATGGTGGTTGGCCAGCCGCTCCCCGCGCAGTTGGTCCAGGGAAGGGATGGAGGCCAGCAGTTCCTTCGGGGACAGCCCGGGATTTTCGAGCACCACGAGAAAGACGCTGAAATCTGGATCGACCAGGGCGCTCAGCAACTGCTCCGGCGCCGTGGCCTGGTTCGCCGAGAAGACCCGGTCCTCGAGCGAGGTCCAGCGGCCTTCGGCCAGGGGGGCTGTGAAGCCGCTCGCCTGGCTGGACCGGCGCCGCTGCAGCCGGTCGTAGAAATACTTCACGACCCGGAGCATGTTGGGGGCGGACCGCTTGGCCCACAGGGTGACGTACTGGTATTCGGATTCATCCAACTGGGTGAACAGGCTCACGATGCGGTGGATGTCGGCGCGGCCGTGGGAACCCTGGTCCAGCCTGTAGAGCAGGTGTTCGGAAATCCCGAGCTTGCGGCAGAGGTCGCTGGGGCTGGAAGGCGCGTGGCGGATGGCGCTGCGGACGGCATCCCGGAAATACCATCGGGCCTCCGCATAGACTTCATCGAAGAATTCCTGGACCTGGCATTGCTGCAGGGAGGAGGCGAGGATCTCCTCGGTGACGATGGGGTTGTGCAGCGCGGAGGAGCGGATCTCGGGGTCCGGATCCGTCAGCAGGGTGCACAGCTCCTCCACTTGATGCGTGCTGGCCGCGCGCAACAGCATTTCCGATTTTGGAAGCGCGGGCGGGCGGAACGCCTCGGCCTGGGCGGGCTCCTGCGGCGGAGCCATGAGGGCTTCCCAATCCTGCTCCGCGCTGGGGAGCGGCGGCAGCTCCGCTGTGGTGCCCGTCGAGTGGACCTGCCTGGCCATCTGCTTGGCCTGGGCCTTCACGATGGGCTTCAGGTCGGGCCGGAGCTGCTGGTAGATGGTCTTGACGGTTTCGGACCGCTCTTCTTTCTCGGAGGCGGGCGCCTGGTCCAGCTCCCGCATCATGTCGAAGAGCGAGACCGCCATCTCAAGGTCGCGCCGGATCGCCTCGGGCGTGTGTTCGTTTTCGGCCAGGGCCTGAAGGATCGGTCCGTGGATGAGCCAGTGCGGCGTCCGCGCGATCAGGGTCAACAAGCGCGGGGTCGACAAGTTCCGCGCCAAGCCTTCGATGAGCTGCAACTGCTTGTCGGTGGGCAGCTGAGGGCGGATGAGCGCGAGATTCCGGAAATGCAACTGCTCCTGCCTGGAGAGCAGGTTCAGGAATGACAGCTCCTCCTGGGGCTCAGTGCTCATCTAAGCACATGCCCGACGGGAGGTGGTCCAGCAGCCGGGCATCTTCTAGAAACAGCAACGCATCCACTAGCACGCCGTTGAGTCCGCCCAAAGCGGCAGCCTGCTGGAGGTGCTCCCGGGTGAGGATGCTGCCGCCCATCAGCACCGGCAGCTTGGTGGATTCCCCGAGCTGTCTGGCGGTCTCGAAATCCGGGCTGGCGCTGGCATCCGAAGGGATATCCACGAAGAGAAGCCGCTTGAAACCATAGGCCCGTATCTTCGCGGCGAGGCTGTGGGCCTGGAGGCCTGCCTGGTCCACCCAGCCGGAACAATGCACTTCGCCGCCCCGGGCATCGATGGCGGCGGTGAGGTGGCGCTGGAAACGGGCCACCAGGCTCTCGACCATCAAGGGGCTCTTGTGCAGGATCGTGCCCACCACCAGCCAGGACGCCCCCTGGTCCACGAAGAACTGGGCCTGGTCGGAACTCCGGATGCCGCCCGCCACTTGCACGCAGACGGGGGAGGCCGGGGTCGAGCAGGCCTTCAGGATGCGCCCGATGAGTTCGCGGTTGTTGCCCGTGTTGTGGGCGGCGTCCACATCCACAAGCGCCAGGCGGGAGAGTCCGTGCCCCAGCAAGCTCGCCACGAGATCCATCGGCGCGATGTCGTGCGGGTGTGCGCCCAAGGTGGGTACCACGCGGCCCTGTTGGAGGTTGAGAGTTGGGAAAACCTTCACGGAGTCGTTCCTCGCAGCGTCTAGGCCCGCTTGGAGTTTACCCCGGAGCCTTGGCCATTTACCCAACAATCCTCACGCTTGGCAAGCGAGGGCGGTTAAATCCTATCAGGAGGCTTCCCCGGACGCGGCTCGGTCCAGTTGCTCCACGAGTTCCCTTGCGGCGAGTATCTCCGCCTGTTTAAGGCTGCCCGCGTTGGCCTCCGCTTGGAGTTCACCGACAGAGGCCCGCACTCTGAAGGTGGGCTGGTGGTCGGGCCCCGACCTGGAGATCTGTTCATAGCTGGGGGCCTGAAAGCCCATGGCTGCGGCCTTTTCCTGCAAGGTCGTCTTGCTGTCGCGATGCTCCCACATTCCGGGCTGCGCCGAGCGGATGGCCTCCAGATGCCGGCGCGCGACGAGGGCCATCACCGCATCCAGCCCCCCGTTTTTTGAATCTTCCGCATCCAGGTAGACGGCGGCCAGCAGGGCTTCGACGGCATCAGCCAGGGGTTTTCTCAACGCGCCCGGCTGCCTGGGCGCCCGGACCCCTGTGGTCAATGCGAGGCCCAGCTCCTGGGCCCAATCATGCAAGGCGTCCGTGCAGACCAGCAGGCCCCGCAACTTCGACATGGCACCTTCGGGCCAATCGGGCTGCTCCTGGTAGATGAGGCGCGCCACGCAAAAATTCATCAACGCATCGCCCAGGTATTCCAACCGCTGGTTGTCCAAGCCCCGGCCCGCGGAACCATGGGTCAGGGCCAGGTCCAGCAGGCTGGGGTCGCGGAACCGGTATTGAAGCGAGGCTTCCACATCCTTCCGGACATGGTCCTGCGGCCCCTTCGACCGCTTCATTCGTTGCCCTCAAGTCCTCCGGGGATGCGGTGGTTGAAGGCCTCGTTGTCGAGGATCGTCTTCAACTGGGCGTTGCCGCCTTCGAGTTGGGACATGGAAATCCCCTTGCTTTTCGCTTGGCGGTAGAAGGTCTTCATTTCTCCATAGCGCCCGGTCTTGTACGAGATGACCAGGGCCCAGCCATAGGCCCGGGAATTGTAGGGGTTCGCCGCTATCGCATTGCGTAGGCCTTCCAGGGCCTTGACGGGATTGCTGTTCGCCATGGCGGTGGCTTCGCTCATGGTGGAATTGCTCAGGCTCATGTGCTCCGCGGCGCTCAGGGTGCTCAGGCGTTCCGGTGAGAAGGGCCCGCTGGGAACAACTTCACTGGGGGCCTGCTGCGCGGGTTCCGAACGCGTGGCGGGCTGGAAGGGTTCTCCGGGCTTCAGGGGGGATTGCGGCTGCTGGGGGGCCTTGACCCCCGCAGCCATCCGTCCAGCTTGGTCATTCGCAACGGCTTTGGATTCGGGAGAAACGGGCATGATCGGATTGCCGTCAGGGGTTGGGTTCGCACCCGAAGCCGCCGTTGCGCTGAGATCCGGTGAACCCGCATCCTGGGCGGCGGTGGTCGGGTTGGACTGGCCCTGCCTTGCCTGCCACCAGCGCCATCCAAAGAATCCGCCTCCTCCCAGAAGAGCCACCACCACGGCCCCCGCCACGAGGACGGCCACCAGGGCGCCGGATCCCGATTTGGCCGGAGTGTGCGGACTTGGCCGCGAGGGCAGGGCAGGTGGCGTGACGGGCCCGGCCGCCATGACTTCGGTCGGGGGCAGCGCGGAACCCGTCGGGAGCACGGCTGTGGGGCTCGCAGAGACGGAAACGGGAGCGGCCAGGGCACCGCTTGGCAGCACCGCAGTGGCTTCGGGGACCACGCCCTGCCAGGTCGGATCTTTCACGGCGCGGAGCGCCTTGGCGAAAGCTTCACCGGTCTGGTACCGGGTCTCCGGATCCTTGGAGAGGCCCTGGTCGAGCACGCTCCGGACGAGGGGGCTGATGCCTTGCAGCATGCTCAGGTCGATGGGTTCCGGCGGCTCGTTGACGATTTTATAGAGGATGGTCGGGGTGGTGTCGCCGCTGAAGGGTTTGCGTCCGCTCAGGGCCTCGTAGAGCATGACGCCCACGGCGAAGAGGTCGCTCCGGGGGTCCGGTTTGCCGCTGCGGATGTACTCCGGAGCCATGTAGCTCACGGTGCCCATGACCATTCCCGTGGCCGTCATGTCGGAATTCGCAACGCGCGCCACACCGAAATCCATCACCTTCGCCCGCAATTTCTTGCCGTCGCGCTGGACGCGGATGTTCGTCGGCTTGATATCGCGGTGCACGATGCCCTGGCGGTGGGCGAAATCCAATCCGTCGCAAACCTGGGCGAGGACTTCCAGCACCTCGGTCCGCGACAGGGATTGATCCAGCAGCAATTCCTGCAGGTCGTGGCCCGGCACCAGTTCCATGGCGATGTACATCACGCCCTGGTCCTCGCCGAATTCATAGATGGTCACCAGGTTCGGGTGGTTCAGAGCGCCGGCGGCCTTGGCTTCGCGGGCGAACCGCTCATTGGCCTCTTCCCCTTGGGCAGCGCTCGGAAGGATGGTTTTGATGGCGACTTCGCGGCCGATGGATGGATCCTCGCCAAGGTAAACTTCCCCCATGGCCCCTTGGCCCAAAACCTTTTTGATGTGAAACTTGCCAAGTTTTTCAAACATGATCCATTCCCCCTTAAGGCTCATTGCCATGTTGCACACCAAGCATAAGACGTTCCTAAATGGAGGCCCAGGTAAAGACCAGTTCTTTTTAGGCAATTTACGCCCAGGTTGTGCAAAGATTTTTTCCACCAACCCGGAGGAATCATGACGGAAGCCCGCACCCGCCAATTCCTGCCGGCGCTCATGGGAAGCCTCCGCCAGGAAGCCCAGGACGGGGTGTTGGTGCTCGATCAGAGCGACGGCATCCGCTTTTTGTATTGGGTCAACGGCAACCTCGTCTATCTGAAGAGCGAAGTCGCGGGGGAACAGTTCGGGAACTACCTCATCCGCCAGGGCGTGCTGGACTGGGATGCGCTCCAGGAATTGCTGGCGGACAAATCAGGGATCCGGTTCGGAGACCGGTTGGTGAAATGGGGGCTGCTGAACGAAAAGGAGCGCGACGAGCATCTCTACACGCTGATGCGCCAGATCCTGCTCAACGCCATGGAGCATCCCATCCTGGAGATGAAGTGGAATGACGCCCCATTGGGCGGGCATCTCGACCTCGATCTCTACTTCCCCATCGACTACAGGCGCATCGTCTGGGAAACCTTCCAGGATCTGGCGACGCTTTCCGATGTCTGCGACCTGTTCCGATCCTCTCCTGACTGGCGGTGGGAGGCCCCGCCGGAGTTGTTGGATACCTTGAAGGATCTTCCGCTCACGCCCCAGATGGCCTACGTGCTGACCTTCCTCGGCAAGGAGCCCTTGGGTTTTGAAACCCTGGCCTCCCTCACGGGCATGGAGGAGGAGGAGACGGCGCGTCTCATCGTGGCCCTTTGGGCGCTCTCCGGGTTGAACTTGTCCAAAGGAGAGATGCCGTCTCCCGCGAGGCCCCGGAAGCCCAACCAGCCCATCACGCCGCCGATGATGCCGGTCCTGCCCCCGGCGTCCCCCGCGCCGCCCCCGCGGCTCGCCGCGCCGGCACAAGCCGCGCCTGCCCCGCGGGTTCCCGCGCCTGAACCAGTCGCGAAGGCCGAAGCGAAGCCCGCCGAAAAACCATTCCGCATCGAATTCCCGCCACCCGCGGCTGTTCCTGCTCCGAGCATGAAGGCCGAAGCTGCTCCGAGCGAAGGGGCAAGCGTCCCTGAACCCCCGGAAGAAAACCTCAGTCCCGAGCAGACCGCGTTGAAACTCTACAAGCGGGCGAAGTACCTGCTGATCCAGGACCGCACCAGCGAAACGGTGCGGCTGCTGGAGGAGTCCGTGAAGCTGGATCCCGGGGGGGCGGTCGCCTACGATTCATGGCTGCTGCTGGGAAGGCTCCGGATGGCCAACCCGGCTTGGCTCGTGCGGGCCATGGACGCCTTGCACGCCGCCAACCAACTGAGGCCCAAGGCGGGCGAGCCCTTCGCGCTCATGGGCGAGCTGTACCATCGCAAAGGCTTCAAACGGGAAGCCGCGCAGAATTACCGGAAAGCCATCGAGCTGAATCCGCTGCTCCCCGTTCCGCACGAGGTCGACATGACGGCCGCGGATGAAGAGCCCGAGGCCCCGAAGCCGAAGCCGGGGTTCATGCAACGCCTGATGACGTGGTGGGATCCGGCCAAGAATCCTTAGATCGTCCCATAGGTCCGGTCGCCGGAATCGCCCAGGCCCGGAAGGATGTACCCGTGCTCGTTGAGTCCCCGGTCCACGGCGCCGACCACGACGCGGAGGTCCGGGTGGTCCTTCTCCAGCCTCGCGAGGCCTTCGGGAGCTGCGATGACGGCGACCAGGGTGATGTTCTTCGCGCCGGCATCCTTCACTTCCTGGATGGCCTCGGAGGCGCTGCCTCCGGTCGCCAGCATGGGATCCAGCAGGTAGACCGCGCGGGACTCGAGCATGGGCGGAAAGTTCCGGTAGTAGGGCACGGGCTTGAGCGTCGCGTGGTCCCGGTACATGCCGATGTGCCCGACCTTGGCGGTGGGCAGCAACTTTAGAAATGGTGGAACCAACCCGAGCCCCGCCCGGAGCACCGGCACGAGGGCCGGGTCGTGGTTGGCGAGCATCCGGCCGCTCGTCTTCTCGAGCGGGGTTTCCACCTCCGCGGTTTCGGTGGCCAGGTTCCGCGTGGCCTCCACAGCCAGCAGGAGCCCCAGTTCCTCAGTGAGGGAACGGAAGTGGATCACGGGCGTGCGCCGGTCCCGCAGGAGCGCGAGCTTGTGATGCGCGAGTGGATGGTCGAGCACTAGGATCTGCATTTCGGCTCCAGCAGCGGGTTTACGGACAGCGGAAAATCACATTGAAGGGTTGCGCGAATGCCACCGCGGACTCAAGATTAGTTTGAAATGATTGATATTTTAGTTGACCCGAAAGGAATCGATGCTTTGATTGAATTTCAGCAGGCCAATCATTTCGCGTTCGGATCATCTGATTTTTTATCCGGAGTATGGATGCCAGGTGCAACAGGGTCAGCGATCATGGGGGCAGGAGAATGCTAAGGAAAATCGCCATCTTCAAGGCCCTCGATGTCGAGATCAAGAAGCAACGGGGACCTGCGGCGGTGAAGGAAGCATACCGGGGACACCACTCCCTGAAAGAAGAATTGAGCCAGCCTGGAATCACCGTGATCGCCGAAGTCGCAGGCGGCAATCCGCTGCGCGGGCAGGTCCGCGAAACCTACCGCGCGGCCACCCACGCGAAGAGCTTGGTCGACAATGGCGCGCGCGCGGTCTCGGTCGCCACGGACCGCTTCCTCTATTTCGGCGAGGACAAGCATCTATCGGAGGTCCGGGGGCAGGTGAAGAATCCCCTGCTCCGCCGCGACTTCATCCTGGAGGAGTACCAGGTGGAGGAGAGCAAGATCCTCGGCGCCGATGCCATCAGCCTCGTCGCCGCCCTCCTCACGGTCGAGCGGATGCAGGCGCTTTTGAAGCTGGCGGCGTTGAAATCGCTCGACGTGGTGGTCGAAGTGAGCAGCGAGAAGGAACTCCAGAAGGCCATAGAAGCGGGCGCCGACCTCATCTGCGTTGTGGGCCGGAATCTCGACACCTGGGAGCCCTCCTGGGATGCCGCCATCGCCCTGATCAAGAAAGTGCCGGCGAAAAAATGCCTCCGGATGATCGAATGCGGGGTCGGCACGCTCGCCCAGATCAAACAACTCGAGGCCATGGGCGTCCATGGCGTGATCATCGGCGACGCGCTTCTCGACGAGTTCTATCCGGGTAAGCGGCTCGCGCAGATCCTTGCTGGCGTTGAGTCTACGAAGAAACCGTCGAAGCCGAAAGCGAAGGCGGCCGAAGCGCCCGCGGCGGCCGCGAAAAAAGATTCTGAAATAAAAATCAAAGAGAAGGGTGCGCAATCCGCAAAATTGCCTACACTCAAAGCAACATCACCAAGCTCCACCTCAAACCTTGCCCGCAAGGGCCCTAAGGAGCCAAAAATGGCACAAACCGAACCCATGACCGCTGGCATGCCAGCTGCGCCCGCTGCTGCAGCGAAGAAGCCAGCCGCCAAGAAGGCCGCGCCGAAGAAGGCCGCCGCCAAGAAACCGGCCGCCAAGAAGGCCGCGCCGAAGAAGGCCGCGCCGAAGAAAGCCGCCGCCAAGAAGGCAGCCCCGAAGAAGGCCGCCGTGAAGAAGGCCGCGCCGAAGAAAGCCGCCGCCAAGAAGGCAGCCCCGAAGAAAGCCGCCGCCAAGAAGGCAGCCCCGAAGAAGAAGGCAGCGCCGAAGAAAGCCGCCGCCAAGAAGGCAGCCCCGAAGAAGAAGGCAGCGCCGAAGAAGGCCGCCGCCAAGAAGCCGGCCGCCAAGAAGGCCGCGCCGAAGAAGGCCGCCGCCAAGAAGCCGGCCGCCAAGAAGGCCGCGCCGAAGAAGGCCGCCGCCAAGAAGCCGGCCGCCAAGAAGGCCGCGCCGAAGAAGGCCGCAAAGAAGTAACGGGGCTTTTTTAGACCCTAACCGACCGAGCGTGATGGCCCACTTTCGAGCGGGCCTCACGCTCGGTCTCTTGAATTGGTGGTTGATATGAATCTCATCGAGCGTGTCTCGGCCTTGGAAGTCCTGGATAGCCGGGGGAACCCCACGGTCCTCGCCCGGGTGGAGCTGAAGAGCAGCGCGGGGCCGTCTTTCCTTGGCCAGGCCATGGTCCCTTCGGGCGCTTCCACGGGCACCCGCGAAGCCCTGGAAAAGCGGGACGGCGATAAAAAGCGCTACCAGGGGAAGGGCGTGCTGGGAGCCGTCCAGGCCATCAACACCGAAATCAACGAGGCCCTCGAAGGCCTGGACGGGCTCCAGCAGGCGGAACTGGACGAACTCCTGTGCGATCTCGATGGCACCGAGAACAAGGCGGAACTGGGAGCCAATGCGATTCTCGCCGTGTCCATGGCATTGGCGGACGCCGCGGCGAAGGCCACCGGCCAGCCCCTTTACCGCTACCTGGGCGGAGCCTCGGCCCGGTCGCTGCCGGTTCCCCAGATGAACATCCTGAATGGCGGGGCCCATGCCGACAACAACATGGACATCCAGGAGTTCATGGTGCTGCCCGTGGGTGCCAGCACCTTCGCGGAGGCCCTGAGATGGGGGGCGGAGGTCTACCATTCCCTGAAGGCGGTCCTGAAGGCCCGGAAGCTTTCCACCGGCGTCGGCGACGAAGGCGGCTTCGCCCCGAACCTTGAGAGCAACGAAAACGCCTTGGATCTGATCGAAGAAGCGATTAAAAAGGCCGGATTCAAGCCCGGCAAGGATCTCTACCTCGGTTTGGACGTGGCGGCCTCGGAGTTCCACCAAAAGGACGGTTATCACCTCGAAGGCGCCAAGAAGTCCTCGGCCCAATTGGTGGACTACTTCGCTGGACTGGTGAAGCGCCATCCGATCCTCACCATCGAGGACGGGATGAGCGAGGACGACTGGAAGGGCTGGAAGGACCTCACGGACAAACTGGGCGCGAAAACCCAGTTGGTGGGCGACGATGTGTTCGTCACCAATCCGGCGATCTTCGCGGATGGGATCGAGCAGGGCATCGCCAACGCCATCCTCATCAAACTGAACCAGATCGGCACCGTCACCGAGACCCTGAGGGCCGTGGACATGGCCCACAAAGCGGGCTACCGCGCGATCATCAGCCACCGCAGCGGCGAGACCGAGGATACCTTCATCGCGGACCTGGCCGTCGCCACCGGGGCAGGGCAGATCAAGACAGGCGCGCCGACCCGGACGGACCGCGTGGCCAAATACAACCGCCTGCTCCAGATCGAATGGGAGCTGGGCGCGGCGGCCCGCTACGCCGGCAAGGAGGCCTTCGGAGCCAGGCTGCGATGAACGCCAACTCGCTGCTGGAGTCCAGGGTCATCATGGCCGTCCTAGGCATCTCGGGATTCCTGTCGGTGGCGATCCTCTGGTCTCCCTACGGATTGCCGGCCCTCCATAAGCGCCAGCAGGAGTTCCAAAGGCAGCAGCAGATGCTCATGGACCTGAACCGGAAGAACCGGGAGCTGGCGCTGGAGGTCAAGCGGCTGCTGGACAAGGATCCGGAGCTGATGGAATCCCTCGCGCGGCAGCGTGGCTACGCCAAACCCGGCGAGACGGTCTACACCTTCCGGGACCATGGCGGGAAGCGGTAGGAATGGCGCTTTGCTGACCCTCGCGGCCGCCTCGGGCAATGTCTTCGCCTTCGCGTGGGCTCGCGACCTGCCCGCATCCTTCGACGGCCCAAGGTGGGCCAGGATCCTCTGCGCCAGGGGCTCGGGGCTTGGGCTCGACGGACTCTTCCGGCTCCATGCGGTGGAACCTGGAAAGCCATGGCGGATGGACCATTGGGACACGGATGGCGCCTTTTCTTTTTGCTCCAACGGAAGCCGCGCGGCCCTGGCGCTTCCAGGAGCGCCTGCGGCGGAATCCGTGGAGGCCATCTCCAGTGGCGAATCGATCCGCTTGCGCCGGAGCGCCGACGGACCGGACCTCCACATCGGCATCCGCATGCCCGAGGGCCCGGAGTCCGGCCTCAGGGCGCTGCCGGTCCAGCTCCAGGGACCCGCGGCCTTCGGGCTCGTCGGGAATCCCCAACTGGTCGTCGAAGTGGAAGACGTGGACTCGGTGGACCTGGCCATGTTCGCGCCGCCGCTGCGGCATCACCCGGCTTTTCCCGAAGGCGTCAACGTGAACATCCTCCAGCCCACCGGCCCGGGGACCGCGCGCATCAGGTCCTGGGAGCGGGGAGTCGAGGGCGAGACGCTCTGCTGCGGAACCGGGTGCGCGGTGGCTGCGGCCTGGATGGCCCAGCGGACCGGCCGTCCGTCGTGGCGGCTGCAACCCAGAGGCGTGGATCCGGTGGAAGTATCCGTGGTGCTCATGGCGGACGGATCCTGGCGGGAACTTTGGCTCACCGGGCGGGTGCGCATCATCGCCACGGTGGCGCCCGACGCCTCGCTGGGCCTAGAGCGTGTTTTATAATTCCCCCCCACCGCCCCAGCCCGAAGGGACGGGGGAATTTTAAAACACGCTCTTAGCTTGAAACCTTGCTCCCCGCCGGTCCGGCACCGGCGTGGAACGTGCTATCCTGGCGTGTTCCACACCCGAGGATGCCCGTGATCCGAGAAGTCATTCAGCGCTCTGCTGCCCCTCTGGGCCTCCGGGGCGGAGCCTAGGATGACTGCGCGCATCGTCGTATTGGCCAATCAGAAAGGCGGCGTCGGCAAGACCACGACCGCCATCAATCTCGCGGCTTCTCTGGCGATGATGGAAAAGCTGGTGTTGCTGGTGGATTACGATCCGCAGGGCCACAGCACCACGGGCCTCGGATTCCCCAAGCCCGACCACCGGGCCGGATCCTACGCGCTCATGAAAGGCGCGCCCGCCAAAGGGCTGACCCTCCACACCGAAGTCTCCATGCTCCAGGTGATCCCGGCGGGCAAGGATCTCGCCCAACTGGAATTCGAGCTCTTCGAGCTGCCCCAGCTGCAGGAGCTCCGCAGGGCCCTGGAGCCGGTGATCGAGAATTTCGATTTCATCCTGATCGATTCCCCTCCGGCCCTCGGCATGATCACGCTCAATGCGCTCACGGCCGCCGACGAAGTCATCATTCCCATGCCCTGCGAATTCCTGGCGATGGATGGACTCGCCGAACTGATGGAGACCATCCGGCGGATCCAGGCGGGGCCGAACCCGAACCTGGAGCTCGGCGGCATCCTGCTGACCATGGCCGAGGAGCGCACCAATCTGGGTTCCGCCGTGGCCAATGAAGTGCGCCAGGCCTTTCCCGGCAAAGTTTTCGGCACCACGATTCCGCGCAACATCCGCCTGGCGGAGGCCCCCAGCCACGGCAAGCCCGTGGCCTTCTACGACCTCAAATCCAAAGGGGCCCAGGCCTACCTGAATCTCGCCCGGGAGTGGCTGGGCCTCGAACTCGCGACACCAAGCCCAGCCTTGAATAGGGAGGCGGAATGAACCTCAAGCGCCAGGCTCTGGGGCGGGGGCTTACGTCCTTGATGAGCCAGCATGCGGCGGATGACGCCCCCCAAAGGGAAGTGCCGGTGGGTTCCCTGTTCCCCAACCGCCAGCAGCCCCGCACGCATTTCGACGAAGCGTCCCTGGACGAGCTGGCCGCCAGCCTCAAGATGCACGGCATGGTCCAGCCCATCATCGCCCGCAAGGTCGGCGAGAAGTTCGAGATCATCGCGGGCGAACGCCGGTGGAGGGCGGCCCGCAAGGCCGGCATCCCCATGGTGCCGGTGGTTCTGAAGGAAGTCCCGGATGACCGGCTGCTGGAGTTCGCCCTGGTCGAAAACATCCAGCGGCAGGAACTCAACCCTATTGAAGAGGCCAAGGCCTTCTGGCAGCTCGGAGAGCACCTGAGGCTGACCCAGGAGCAGGTGGCCGACCGCGTCGCCAAGAGCCGTTCCCAGGTGGCCAACACGCTCCGCCTGCTCCGCCTGCCTTCGGCCATCCAGGAGTTCGTGGCCGTGGGCAAGATCACCACGGGCCACGCGAAAGTGCTGATGGGCCTGCCGGATCCAGCGTTCATGGAGCAGATGGCCCAGGTCGTCATCCAGGAACAGCTCAGCGTCCGGGCTCTGGAATCCAAGCTCCAGCACCTCGAGAAGAAAACCAGCCCCAAGGGCCGGAAGAAGCACCCGAACACGGTCTTCATCAAGGCCGCCGCGGAGGAGCTGACCCTGGCCTGGTCCACGAAGGTCGAGATCAAGGCCAAGGGCAAAGGCGGCGTCGTCCTGCTCCACTACGGCAGCGAAAGCGAGCTGGACAGGCTGTTCGAAGCCATGAAACAAGGGCCGCGGAAGAAGTAGCCGCATCAGCCACAGTCGAGGTCGGGTCATGTCCTGGTTCATCAAGAAACGCCAACAAAAGACCGCTGTGGAGGCCAAGACCGTCCGGGTGCCCGAGGGCCTCTGGATCAAGTGCGACAACTGCCGGGAGCTCATCTACCGCGCCGAGCTGGTGAACACCCACAATGTCTGCCCCAAGTGCGGATACCACTTCCGCATTGGCGTTGAGGAACGGCTGGCGAACCTCATGGACGAAGGTTGGACAAGGCTCTTCTCGGAGCTGCGTTCCGCCGATCCGCTGAATTTTGTGGCCTCGAAGGCCTACGCCGACCAGCTCAAGAAGCTGGAGGCCGCGGGCCAGACCGAAGACGCGGTCGTGATCGTGGAAGGGACGATTTCCGGCCATCCCGTGGTGATGGGCGTCATGAATTTCGATTTCCTGGCGGCTTCCATGGGCAGCGTGGTGGGCGAGAAACTGAAGCTTGGCGCGGAGCGCGCCCTCGCGAAAAAATGCGCCTACATCATCGTCAGCTGCTCCGGCGGCGCGCGCATGCAGGAAGGAACGTTGTCCCTGATGCAGATGGCGAAGGTCAGCGCGGCCCTCGCCAAGCTGGACAAAGCGGGCCTTCCTTATTTCTCCATCCTCACGGATCCCACCACCGGCGGCGTGTCGGCGAGCTACGCCATGCTCGGAGACCTGAACATCGCCGAGCCCAAGGCCCTGATCGGATTCGCCGGCCCCCGGGTCATCGAGCAGACCATCAAGCAGAGCCTGCCGGAAGGGTTCCAGCGCTCTGAGTTCCTGCAGGCCCACGGCATGGTGGACAAGGTCGTTTCACGGGATCAACTCAAGGAGTTTGTGGCCTCATGTCTCTCATGGATGCTCCCGACCGGCGCCTGAACGCCGATTCCAGCCCGGAACCGGAACTCCCGGAACCAGAGCGCGTGGAACCAGGGCGCCAGGGTCCCGATGACGCCCACTGGCGGCGGGCCGCGGACTGGCCCCACCTCGAGCGGCTGGACAAGCGCAGCCACTGGGGCATCAAGAAGGGCCTTGGCAACACGAATGCCCTGCTGAATGCCTTAGGACGCCCCGACCGCAGCTACCCCATCGTCCTGATCGCCGGGACCAACGGCAAGGGCAGCGTCGGCGCGCTCCTGGCGAATGCGATGAGGTCCGCGGGCAGCGTGGTGGGCTGGTACACCTCGCCGCACCTGGTCTCCCCCCTGGAGCGGATCTGGATCGATGGCCACCACATCGGCGCGGGCGCCTTGGATCTGCTGCTGAACGAGGCCTTCGAAGCCGAACGCGATGAAGGCGTGGAAGCCACCTATTTCGAGATGATGACCGTCGCGGCCTTCTCGGCTTTCCGCATGACCGGCGTGGAGCTGGCCATCGTGGAAGTGGGCTTGGGCGGCCGGTGGGACGCCACCAATGCCTGCGAGCCCATGGTTTCGGTGCTCACCAACGTGGGCCTGGAACATCAGCAATACCTGGGCGCCACCCTTGAGGCCATCGCCCGGGAAAAGCTCCGGATCGCGCGGGACGGCCACACCCTGGTGGTGGGCCAGGATCTGGAATCCGATTGGCTCTGGCCGCTGATGGAGTGCCGTCCCGCCATCTTTCCGGCGCCCGCCCTGTCGCCTTCGTCCATCGCCTGGGACCATTCCGTGGTGAACGGCCATCGCCTGAACCTTGCCGGGGCGCACCAGGTGAAGAACCTGGCCACCGCCCTCGAAGTCATGCGCCACCTCCGCTGCCTGGGGTTTCCCATTCCGGATGCGGCGCTGTGGAAAGGCATCGAGGAAACCCAATGGCCAGGCCGTCTTTGGAAGGTCCCCGGCCTCGAAGACGTCTGGATGGATGGCGCCCACAACCCCGATGGCGCCAAGGTGCTGGCCGATCACGCCGTCACCTGCGGCGTGCGGCCCGCCCTCTACTTCGGCGCCATGAAAGATAAGGATCTGTCGGCCATGAAAGCGCAATTGCAGCGGATGGCGCCCCGTTCCCTGACCGGCATCGTGGGCCACGGGGATCGCTGGGCGAACGCGGAGCAGCTTCGTTCGGTGTTCGGCGAAGAGCTGCCCGTCCTCGACATCCCGCAGCTGGCGGACCGGCTGAGGGAAAAAGGCGAAGGCACGAGGCTGGTGACGGGATCGCTCTACCTCCTGGGCGGCCTCCTTGGCGCGTTGCGCATCTACCCGAAACCATGAGCGCCAATTCCTCCAAAGCCCTCACCCTGTCCCTGGCCGCGAACCTCGGCATCGCCATCTCCAAATTCGTGGTGTTCGGCCTGACCCATTCCAGCGCCATGCTCACGGAGGCCATCCACAGCGTGGCCGACTGCGGCAACCAGCTCCTGCTGTTCATCGGCATGAAGAAGGGCCAGAAACCGGCCACCGCCAAGCATCCCCTGGGCCAAGGGCAGGCCGCCTTCATAGCCAGCTTCCTGGTGGCACTGCTGCTTTTCTCCGTGGGCGGCGTGTATTCAATTGTTGAGGGCATCCACAAGATCCGGCATCCCGAAGTGCCCCATGATCTTGGCTGGGCCATCGGCCTGCTGGTCTTCGCGCTGGCGCTCGAAGGCATTTCCATGCGGGGGGCGCTCCAGGCGGCCAAAGCGGAGCGCGGCCGGAAGTCCCTGTGGCGCTACATGCAGGAAAGCAGCGCCACCGAGCTGATCGTGGTGCTCGCCGAGGATGCCGCGGCGCTCGCGGGCCTGGGCCTGGCGCTCGGTTCCGTGCTGCTCACCCTGGCCACGGGCAACCCGGTGTGGGATGGCATCGGCAGCCTCCTCATCGGATTGCTTCTCGTGGCGGTGGCGCTTTTCGTGGGCACCGAGGTGACCAGCCTGCTCATGAACGAGGCGCCGCCCCTGGGTCTTCGCGCCGCCATCCGCGGCGCGGTGAACGAGGACCAGGAAGTCGAAGCCACCCTGAACCTCATCGCCGTGGTCATCGGCAGCGGGCGGCTCATGGTCGCCCTGCAGGTGCGGTTCAAAGACCAGCCCAGCGGCCATGCCCTGGTGGAAGCGATCAACGCGCTGGAAGTCCGCCTGAAAACCCGTTTTCCCCAGATCCAGCACCTGTTCGTGGAACCCGATGAGACTTGAGTTCGCATCGATCGTCAGAGCCTAGCCAGAATGGTGTTCGCCAACTCCGTGAGGCTGGGATCCCGGGCGCCCATGATGAGCACCAGGTCTCCGTTGCGCGCCTCGCCTATCAATGCTTCCACCAAGGCCTCGCGGCTTTCCGCAAACGCCGCGGCGCATCCTTTCGCCTGCAAGTCCGCCACGAGATCCGCGCTGGAGATGTCCCTGATGGTGGTGCCTCCGGCGTAGAAGGCCTCCAGCATCCAGAGCCGGTCGCCGGAATGCAATTCCACCGCGAAGGTCGCGACCAGGTCAGCGCGGAGGAAGCGCAAGGGGCCGAAGCCGTGGGGCTGGAAGACCGCCAGGATCCGCCCGCCCCGCAGATGCGCCGTGCGCAAGGATGCGGCGATCTTGGCGGGGTTGTGGCCGAAATCGTCCACCACCGTGACCCCTCCGGCCTCCCCCAGGACCTGGAAACGCCGGCCGACCCCCTTGAAATCGCGCAGCGGCGCCACCATGTCGCCCAGGGGGACGCCGAGCGCGCGGCAGGCGGCGAGGGCGGCCAACGCATTTTCCACGTTGTGCCGGCCCGGAAGATTCAACTCGAAGGCTACGCCTTCGATCGTGAACCGGGACATTTCGGGGCCATGCTCCACCTGTTCCGCCCGCACCTGGACCCCAGGGCCGAAACCGAAGACCGTGGCCCCCGCGCGGAATTCCGAAAGATTGCCGGCCTCGCCCAGCACCAGGGCTCCGTGGACGTTGCGCGCGAATTCCCGGAACATCCCGGCCACCACGGCCTCGTCCTTGTGGTCCTTCTGGAGGTTCAGCACCACGCCCAATTCGGGGCGGTAGCTCACCACGCTGCCATCGCTTTCATCGGCTTCGATGACCAGGAGATCGGACTTTCCCGCCCAGGCATTGCCGATCAGGCCTTCGGCCTGCAGGACGCGGAGATCTCCGCCGGTGATCACGCTGGGATCCCGGCCCGCGCCCCGGAGCAGCTCGAACACCATGGCGGTGGTTGTGGACTTGCCGCTGGTGCCGGTGATCGCCACGGTGCGGTGGGCAGCGGTGAAATGGGCCAGCAGTTCCGAGCGGTGCAGCACGGGCACGCCCAGCGCGCGGGCGGCGGCCATGTCCGGCACCTTATCCTCCACGGCGGTGGAGACCACCAGCGCGGCGCAATCGCCTTCCAGGCCGCTGCCGTCTTGGGGATGCACTCGCACGCCGAGGGATTCGAGCTTCCGGCGGGTGTTTTCCTGCTGGTCCCGGTCGAAAGCCCGGTCGCTGCCGCTGGCCCGGCCGCCCTTCATCGCCACGAACTGCGCGAGGGCGCTCATGCCGCTTCCGGCCACACCCGCGAAATGCAGTCGGCCCAGGCCCATTTCCTCCGAGAGATCCTGGTCCGCCACCACCAGGGCATCGCCAACCCGGAGCAGATCGAAAAGCTCCGCCACGTCCCGGTTCGAGAGGCGGATGCAGCCGTGGGAAACCGGTTGTCCCAGCAGGCCCTCCTGATTGGTGCCGTGCATGTAGATGAAGCGGTCCCGGGAATCCCGCCCCGGCCCCTGGTTCACACCCGGTTCCAGACCCTCCAGTGTGAGCACCCGGGTGAGGATGAGATCTTCATCACGGGCATTTCCACGCCACACGTCGCCCGTGGGAACCCGGCTCCGGAAGACCGTGCCCGGCTCGGCGCCTTCACCGAAGCGCCCATGGATCGAGTGCCAGCCTGCGGGCGTGCGGAAAGAATCCTCTTCGCAGCCTAGACCGTTGGCTGCGGTGGAGATCCTGAACATGGCGCGCAACCCGCCTTCCTTCAGGAGGCCCAGGCATTGCCGGAAGGGATCCACCACCACCAGGGGATCCGGCAATTCGCTGAACGGCGAAGCCGGACGCTTCAACGCCTCCAGGGCCAAGGCCCTGAATCGCGCGGCCAGAACGGGGTCGAAGGGGGTTATGCTCATCCTCCAATGATCCATCGATCTTGGGGTTTCCGGTCCGGCGCCGAGCACTGCAGCTTCGTGACGCCGGGCACAAGGATCCCGACCCATCCTTGGGTCACTCTATTGGGAGGTTGAGATGCTGGTGCCCCATGAAGCCCTCCTGCTGGATGCGCTGCGTGGCTTGCCGCCGGAGCGGCAGGAAGCGCTGGCCCGGTCCTGCATCGAGCTGTTGACGCTCACGGCCCATCACGAGAACTGCCCTGGCATCGGTGTGGATGGATTCCCCTGCATGTACCCCCAGGACACCTGCGAGCACTGCCATGACCTGGTGGCCACCTTTGTGGCCTTGGGCCGCTAGAACAGGATTTCCTGTGTCCGGAAAGCGGCGCCCAAGTGGGGCCATGACGGAGCTATGACGGCGCCAACGCTGGACCTATAAGGCTTTGTGACTCCCTGCACAGACCCAAAGCCTGACCCTTGAGGAGCAAGGGAGAACCGCCATGGCGACGCCCACAACGACTCGACCCAAACCCCTCTTGGAAGCTGAATATTGCAAGGGCTGCCTGCGGTGCATCGACGCCTGCGCCAAGGACTGCATCACCCAGGGGCAGCATGTCCATCCTGGAACGGGGATGATCCCGGTGGTGCTAAATCTGGAAAACTGCAACGGTTGCCAGCTCTGCATCCAGGCCTGTCCGGAACCCTACGGCCTGAGGCCGCAGCCTTCGGATGAAGTCGGCAGCGCGGAGTTCGAGTTGGAGGATCCGGCGGCCTTGTTCGGCCCCAGGGCTGCGCATCTCCAGGAGCCCGTGGACCACCCGGGGGTCGAAGTGCCGATTTCGGCCCGCGAACCCCTGATGCTGAAGGGCACCTACGCGTCCGCCATCGGCGCGCTGCTGGCGGGCTGCCGCCACGTCTTCGGCTATCCCATCACCCCGTCCACCGAAGGCGCCGAGCTCATGGCCAAGATCCTGCCCAAGCTCGATGGCGCCTTCGTGCAAGCCGTCAGCGAGGTCGCAGCGGTGAACATGATGTACGGCTGCGCGGGTGCCGGATTGCCCTGCGCGACCTTCACCAGCAGCCCCGGCTTCAGCTTGATGCTGGAAGGCATCAGCTACATGATCGGCGCCGAGCTCCCTGGCGTGTTCATCAACATCATGCGGGGCGGCCCCGGACTCGGGAACATCGCGCCGGAACAGGCCGACATCAAGCTGGCCTGCCGCGGCCTCGGCCATGGGAATACCCATGGCATCGTGCTGGCGCCGTCGACACCCCAGGAAATGCTGGATCTGACCCGCCTCGCCTTCGAGCTGAGCTTCCGGTACCGCAATCCGGTGGTGATCCTGGGCGACGGCTACCTGGGCCAGATGACCGGCGTGGTGCGGCTGCCCGACACCCTGACCCAGCCGGGCCTGCCGGCCTGGGCGGTATGGGGCGACAGGGAACATCGCCGCAACCTCATCAGCTCCATCCTCATTACCGAAGTGGACCTCGAGGCCCACAACATCCACCTGAATGAAAAATACGCGGAGATCGAAGCGAAGGAACAGCTGGCCGAGCTGTACCGCTGCGACGATGCGGAGATCATCGTGGTGGCCTGCAACACGCCGGCCCGCATGGCCAAGGGCGCGGTGGAAGCCATGCGCGAACAGGGCGTGAAGGCCGGGTTGTTCCGCCCCATCACCCTGTGGCCCTTCCCCATCGACGCGTTCAAGCCGCTGCTGTCCCATGCGAAGCGGGTCATCGTCGTGGAGGCCAGCCCCGGACAATTGCAGGACGAGCTTCGCCTCGCCCTCAGCAAGGCCGAACTGGACCATCCGCCCATCTCGTCCGTGCAGCGCTATGGCGGCAAGCTGCCGGAGCAGGTGGAGATCGAGGCCAGGATCCAGAAGGACCACCAGCTCATCAAGGATGCCCGGATGATGGAAGAGGTGAAGGCATGAGCGTCATCTACGGTCATTTCGAACGCCATTCCCACGGCGAGGGCCTCAAGGGCCGCACCACCCACTACTGCCCCGGCTGCGGCCATGGGCTGGTCCACCGCGATCTCGCCGAGGTCATCGAAACCCTGGGCATCCAGGATCGGACCGTGCTGGTGAGTCCGGTGGGCTGCTCGGTCTTCGCCTACTACTACTTCGATGTGGGCAACACCCAGGCCGCCCATGGCCGGGCTCCCGCCGTGGCCATCGGCCACAAGCGCGCCAATCCCAACAGCATCGTCATCAGCTACCAGGGCGACGGCGACCTGGCCTCCATCGGCCTGGCGGAAACCGTCTCCACGGCCCAGATGGGCATTCCCATCACGGTCATCTTCATCAACAACGCCATCTACGGCATGACCGGCGGGCAACTGGCCCCCACCACGCTCATGGGACAGAAGACCAGCACCAGTCCCGAAGGACGCACCCAGGGCATGGGCATGCCCCTGAGGATGGCGGAACTGATCGCCCAGTTGGATGGTCCTGTCTACGTGGAGCGCGTGGCGCTCTATGATGCGAAGAACCGGATCAAGGCCCGGAAGGCGATCGAGAAAGCGCTGCGCATCCAGGCCGAAGGCAGGGGTTATGCCTTCATCGAAGTCCTTTCGGAGTGCCCCACCCATCTGAAGATGACTCCAGAGGAAACCGAAAAGTGGGTCAAGGAGTGCATGGAGCCCGTGTTCCCGCTCGGCGTCAAAAAGGACACCGTGGTGGAGCCCTGGTGGGATGCGGCCCAGACTCCCAGTTTCGACCCAGATAAGGTCCTGGCGCTCGTGGGCGCCAGCAAGGATGCGCCCACGCGCCACGCCAAGGGTTTTCCGCTTCACCTGGGCGGCCAGGACATCAGCTTCAAGCTGGCGGGGTCCGGTGGCGACGGCGCGCAGACCGCCGCCCTGCTGCTGGCCCGAACCGCCATCAATGAAGGTTTCGACGCGACCAACATTCCGAGCTATGGCCCGGAAAGCCGCGGCGGCACTTCCTACGCAGATGTGCACATCGCCGAGCACGAAGTGTTGAATCCCGCAGCGCCCGATCCGATGGTCCTGGTGGCCTTCAATATGCCCAGCCTGACGAAGTTCGCGCCTACCGTGCGCGCAGGCGGCGTGATCATCTATGATTCCACCGTCATCGAGGATGTTTCATCCCTGCCGCCCATGGCCCCCGGCATCCGGATGGTCGGTGTGCCGCTCACCCAACTGGCCCTCGGGCTGGAACGGCCCATGGTGAAGAACATCGTGGCGCTCGGCGCCATCCAGGCCGTGACCCAACTCTTTCCAGCGGAGACCTTCCTTTCCACCATCCGCATGGTGCTGAAGGACAAGCCGGCCCTCCTGCCGCTGAACGAGGCGGCCTTCGCCGCGGGCCTGCGGCACGCAGCTCCGATCCCCGCATGAACACAGCGGCTTGCGGCACGGGCTTCCTTCACGAGGGAGCCTGTTATGGCCTGCTGGCCAGGGCGGGTCTGCATCCCCCCCGGCATGGGTGGTTGGGGAAACACCTTCCCTTCGCGCCTGGAGAATCCGTGGTGGTGAAGGGCATCGCGGAAGGTCTGTGGCACAAGAGCGAGCTGGGCGCCGTGCGGTTCCTCCGGTTCGAGAGCGATGCCCTGGCCTCGGCCTGGGAGGAGATGCGGATCCGGGTGGAGGCCGAAGGCTATCCCTGGATCGGGGCTCTGGTGTGCGAACGCATCCAGATGGCCTCGTCGCCAGGTTTGCCCGCCGAAGGTTTCGCGGCCCTGACCAAGGGCGAGGGCGGTTGGACTTTGGTGCTCGGCCTCGGGGGCATGCAGGCAGATGCTCTGGGCGCCCTGGCTCCGCCCCTGCGTTGGCCCATGGCCTTCGTGGATCCGCAGTCGGCCCTGCGGGAGCTGGAAGCGCATCTGTTGGGCCAGGTCTGGCTGGGGACGCTTCGGGGCACCAAACCCCTCACCACCCGTCCCCAACTCCTGGCTTTCCTTGAAGGGCTCTGGACGGCCGCCGAATTGGCGGAGTCGGAAGGTCTGGACCTGCTCGAACTCAATCCCGTGGCCCTGGACCTGAGCGGCGATCCGCGCCCCCTGGACGGTGTGGGCCGGGGCGCTGCGCCCAGATCCGCGCGGCCATCTCCGCCCCGGGATTTCCTGGAGGCTCTGAAAGCCCCCAAGCGCATCGCCGTGGCCGGTGTCTCCGGCAAACCCGATGGCGCGGGCCGCATCATCATCGAGAATTTGCGGAAGGCCCGGCTGCCCGAAGGCGATCTCCTCATCCTGCGCCCCGGCGAAACGCGATTTTTGGATCTCCCCTGCCTGCCGGATGCCGGGGCCTTGCTGAAGGCGCCCGTGGATCTCCTGGTGCTGGCCCTGCCCGCCGCTTCGGCGGTGGAGTCCGTGGAAGCGCTCATCTCGCAGGGCGGCGGCGCATCGGTGGTGGCGCTTGTGGCCGGGGGATTGGGCGATGGCGCGGACACCGACGGTTTGGGCGGACGGCTCATGGAAGCTCTGAATGAGGCCCGGCGCGAAGGCCGGTGGACCCCGGCCCTGCTCGGTCCGAACTTCCTGGGACATGTGGTGCCGGTTGAGGGAATCAACACTACCTTCATCCCCGCGGACAAATGGACCCCGCCGCCGGGCGGCGGATCCCTGGCGCTTCTGAGCCAAAGCGGGGCCTTTCTGTTGAGCCGGCTATCCGGAACGCCGCAATTGCCGCTGGCCCTGGCGGTCGCCCTGGGAAACCAGTTGGATCTGCGCCTGCCGGACCTGCTCCAGGCCCTGGAAGCCGATCCGGAAATCCGGTCGGTGGCGGCCTATGTGGAAGGCTTCGCGCCCGGAGATCTGGAAGCCACCGCCTTCATCGCCGCCCGCATGAAGGCGGCGGGCCGGCCCCTGTGGATCTACCGGGCGGGCCGCACCGAGGCGGGGCTGGCGGCCGCCGCCAGCCACACCGGGGCTCTGGCCGGGGATCGGGATCTGGAGCAGGCGCTGCTCACCCGGGCGGGCGCCAGGATCGCGCCCACCATCGCGGCCTTCGACGCGGGGCTGGCGTGGCTGGGCTCTTTCCCCGGTTTGAAGCCAGGCCCCGTGGCGGTGCTCACCAATGCAGGTTTCGAAAGCGTGGCCGCCGGAGACCTGATGGGCGGCGCCTTTCCACCGGCCGTCTTGAGTGGAGCTGAGGTCCAGTCTCTCCGTGAAATCCTGCGGGACCATAAGCTGGAGAACCTGGTGTCGGCGCAACTGCCCTTGGACATCACGCCCATGGCCGACGAGGCCGCCTATCGCGCCATTCTGGAGCTGATGCTGCAAAGCGAGGCCAGAGTTGTGGTGGTGGGCCTGGTGCCCTTCACCCGCAAACTGGAGCTGGAGGATGCAAAAAAAGCCACGGCTTTCGCCCAGGACCTGAAAACTCAGGCGGAGCGGCTGGGCAAGGCCGTGGCTTTGGTGGTGGACGCGGGTGCTGCCTACGATCCCATGCGCAAGGCCCTCGCGGCGGGCGGGCTCCCGGTCTTCACGCGCATGGAAGCCGCGCTGGAAGGGCTGAAGGCGCTGGACTGATGATGGGCTGATGACCAGCCGCGGGCTCTGCTACATCTGAAGGTAGCGATCGAAAATATGCCTGGCCGCGGCCGGGTCCAGCAGTTCGTCCACTTCTGGGATGAAGCCGAATTCCTCCTTCTCCGCATGGGAGCCCAGCTCGGTCACGAAGACAGCGCACCGGGCCCGGAAGATCTCCCACTCGGCCTGGTCCAGGCCCTCCGGGGAGCCGAGGATTTTCTCCACCATCGGCCTGATCTCCGCGGCCAGATCGAGGATGACCTGATGGTCCGCCAGCAGGAGCTCGACCATGTCCGCGCCGCCCGCCTCGGCATAGACCGGGAACAATTCCTGTTCCTCGATGGCGAAATGATTGGGGATTTCAGTGCGGAGCGCTCCCCTCAAGTCGCCCATGATCCGCCGGGCCTCCGCGTCCCGCCAATCGGGTTGGCGGTCGATGCCAGAGGTCCGCAGGAAGGCCTCCAGACGGGCCAGCAGCGCCGCCACGTCCTCGTGTTCCCTGGACAATCGCTTGCTGATCTCGAATCGGAAGTCCATGCCAAGCCCCAGGGGTCGGTCCGCACCAATCAGTATTTCAAAATAATTATGTGAACCACTAGAGATTAAGTCCTTAGAATCGGTTTAAATCCGCTCATGTTCCATGAAAGCCGAGAATTTAAGACGCCAAGCCTCGGTTATTGGCACGGAGCGCATGGTATCCAGGGAAACCATCACCACCACGATCTGCTCCCGGAACCGCCTTTGGCCCTCGCATTCCACGATCACATCGAGGGTCATGGAGCTTTTGCCGATGCGGGCGACCGAAAGCAGGAAATCCAGCGAGTCGCCGTGGCGGCTGGGCGAAATGAAGTTGACGTCCAGGTGGACGGCCGGGATTCCGAGCCGGTGCTCCTCGTGGAGGGCCCAGAAGCTGATCCCGAGCCCCTGGTTGAACCAGTCTTCGACCGCCTCGACACACAGCTCGATGTACCGCGGATAGAAGACGATCCCGGCTGGATCGCAGTGGGCGAAGCGGATCAGTTTCTGGCAGCGGAAGATCATGGGAGGGCCTCCAGGGAAAAGCTTATGACGGATATCACATCTTATCCTTTTTGAGACTTAATAATGCGATCCAACGTTGACACCTAAAAGGGATTGCGGTATTGTTCATAATACCAATTTTAGATATTCATTAAAAGCTTATGATACATATGAATCATTGAATTTATTTTCAATTATAAAGCCTTGTTTCAATCGATATTTTTGACTTCGGGTAGGTCTCGGGTTCGGACATCTAATTACATGAAATAGCACGAACTTAACCGCGAACGCTGGGAGATGCCCATTGAGCGATCCAATCGAAGCACCGCACCGCTGGATGATGGCTGCCCCCGGCGAGCCGTTGCGGAAGACCGTTTTCGATCCTTTCCCTCCGCAGGGCGGGGAAGTGGTGATCGAGATCGCCGGTTGCGGCGTCTGTCATACGGATCTTGGATTTTTCTACGACGGCGTGCGGGTGAACCACGAACTGCCGCTGGCCCTCGGCCACGAGATCAGCGGGCGCGTCGTGGCTGTGGGCGCCGGCGCCGAGGCATGGCTGGGCAAGGCCGTGATCGTCCCGGCGGTGATCCCGTGCGGAGAATGCGCCTTATGCCAATCGGGCCACGGCACCATCTGCCGCAGCCAGCGGATGCCGGGCAACGACATCCAGGGGGGCTTTGCCAGCCATATTTGCGTTCCGGCGCGGGGGCTGTGCCCCGTGGACGAAACACGCCTCGCAGCCGTCGGCCTGCAACTTGCGGATGTGTCCGTGGTGGCCGACGCGGTGACCACCCCGTTCCAAGCGGTCACGCAGGCCGGGGTCAAGCCCGGTGATTTCGCGGTCGTGGTGGGCGTCGGCGGGGTGGGCGGCTACGCGGTGCAGATCGCGCATGCCTTCGGCGCCACCGTGGTCGCGCTCGATGTGGATCAGGAGAAGCTGGACCAGATCGCCAAACACGGAGCTGCGCAGACCTTCAATGTCCGGAGCCTGCAGGGCCGCGACCTGAAAAAAGCGATCCAGGAATTCGCAAAGAAGAACGAGCTGCCCGACACGCAATGGAAGATTTTCGAATGTTCCGGGACCGCCGCCGGCCAGGAAACCGCCTACGGCCTGCTGAACCATGGCGCGACCCTCTCGGTGGTGGGGTTCACCATGGACAAGATCGAACTGCGCCTCTCCAATCTGATGGCCTTCCACGCCCGGGCCTTGGGGAACTGGGGGTGCCTGGCCGAGTTGTATCCCCAGGCCCTGGATCTCGTGCTCGATGGAAGGATCAATCTCGCCCCCTTCATCGAACGCCATCCCTTGAGCGGGATCAACGAGGTGTTTGCGGCTGCCCATGCCCACAAGCTGTGTGGGCGGGCCATTCTTGTCCCCGGGGGCCGCCCATGAGTGAAGGTCCTCTTAATATCTGGCTGGAGAAAGACGATTGCCTGTTGCGCCTGCGCCTGGCCCGCCCCAAGGCGAACATCGTGGATGCCGCCATGATCGGCGCGCTGCAAGGCGCGCTCACCGAACACCTGCCGAACCCCCATCTCCGCGCGGTGCTCCTGGATGCCGAAGGTCCGCATTTCAGCTTTGGCGCCAGCGTGGAGGAACACTTGCCGGAATCTTGCGCCGCGATGCTCCGGCAGCTCCACGCCCTGATCCTTCAGATCCTCGAATGTCCCGTGCCGTTCATGGTGGCGGTGAAGGGCCAATGCCTGGGCGGCGGGCTGGAGGTCGCAGCGGCCGGGCATCTGATGTTCGCCGCGCCCGTCACCTCGCTGGGCCAACCCGAAATCAAGCTGGCGGTCTTCGCGCCGGCGGCTTCCTGCCTGCTGCCGGAGCGCATCGGCCAGGCCCATGCGGAGGATCTGCTGTTTTCGGGACGCAGCATCGGCGCCGAGGAGGCCCATCGCATGGGTCTGGTGGATGTGCTGGCGGAAGATCCCGAGCAGGCCGCCCTGGCCTACTTCGATGAACACCTGGCGGGCCGTAGCGCCAGCTCCCTGCGCTTCGCCGTCCGCGCCGCCAGGACCGGCGTCAACGAGCGCATCCGCACGAAGCTGGCTGCGGTCGAGCGCTTGTATCTCGAAGGGCTGATGGCCAGCCACGATGCGGTGGAGGGGCTGGCTGCCTTCATTGGCAAACGGGCGGCGGTGTGGGAAGACCGATGGGAGTTGAAGAGTTGAAGAGTTGAAGAGTTGAAAAGTTAACGAGGAGAGCATGTCCAAGCCTGTCTATGTCGGTCTCGATATCGGGTCATCCAGGACCAAGGTGGCGGTTCTGGATGCCGATCGGCGGCTGCTTGGCCATGCGGTGAAAAAATCCGGAACCGATTTTTCGGTCACCGCGGGGATCTGCCTGGACGCTTCGTTGGAGATGGCCGGAGCCACGCGCGCCGACATCGTCAACGCCGTCTCCACGGGCTACGGCAAGGCCAACGTCAGCTTCGTCACCACGGAAAACAAGACCGAGATCGGCTGCCTGGCCAACTGGTGCCGGCATGACAGCCAGGGAGTCATCACCCTCATCGACATCGGCGGCCAGGACAACAAGATCGTCAAGCTGGACCAGAACGGGCGCCGCAGCAGCTTCAAGATGAACCGCAAATGCGCAGCCGGAACCGGGGCTTTTCTCGAAGAGATGTCCTACCGGCTGGACGTCCCGCTCGAGGATATGGACGGCCTGGCGCGGGCGTCCAAGGAAATGGTGAAACTCGGCAGCTACTGCACGGTCTTCTCCGCTACGGAAGTCCTGGAAAACATCCGCAACGGGAAGAACGTGACCGATATCGTCAAAGGACTGTTCTATTCGGTGATCAAGCGGGTCCTGGAGATGGACCAGCCCACCGAAAAAGTCGTCATGACCGGCGGCGTGGTGGCCCACAACGCCTACATCGTGGAGATGGCCGAAGAGATGCTCGGCCGCCCGGTGCTGCGTCCGGACTATCCGCAATTGGCGGGGGCCATGGGCGCCGCCATCTACGCCATCAACGAAAAAGGCGAAGCCGGTAGCGCGGACCCGAATTCCGAGGGAGAAATGCTGTGATCGAGCAAACCAAGCCAACGGTCAAGCGGAAGAAGATCGAGGCCGGCGACCTGATGAACAAGGTCATGTCGGATTATTTCTATGGGGTCAATGAGGCTGCCACCACGGGCAAGCAGAAGGTCGCCTGGTGCACCAGCGTCGGACCGGCGGAAGTGCTTCGGGCCTTGGGCTTCGCCGTCCACTTCCCGGAGAACCACGGCGCCCTGCTGGGCGCCACGCGCATGGCCACGGACCTGATCCCCGAAGCCAATGCCATCGGCTACTCCCCGGATATCTGCTCCTACCTGACCGCCGATATCGGCGCCTACCTGAAGGGCGTCACGCCCTTGTCCAAGGCCTATCCCGGAATCCAGTCGGTGCCCAAGCCGGATGTGCTGGTCTACAGCACCAACCAATGCCGGGACGTGCAGGACTGGTTCGGCTGGTATTCGCGGGAATTGGGGATTCCCGCAATCGGCATCAAGTCCCCCCGCAATCTCAACGATGTCGGCGATGCGCCCATCGAGGATGTGTCCCGGCAAATCCAGGCCCTGGTGCCGCAGCTCGAAGCGGTTTCGGGAAATAAATTGGATCTGGACCGGCTGCGGGAAACCGTGGCCCTTTCCCGCGAGTGCACGGAACTCTGGAAGCAGGTCCTGGAAACGGCCAAGGCCATTCCGGCTCCGCTGACCTTCTTCGACGGCACCATCCACATGGGTCCCGCCGTTGTGCTGAGGGGAACGCAAGTGGCCGTGGACTACTACAAAGTCCTTCTGGCCGAACTCCAGCAGAACGTCAAGGATGGGGCGGGAGCCGTCGAAGGCGAGAAGGTCCGTCTTTATTGGGACGGGATGCCGGTGTGGGGGCGACTCCGGCAGCATTCCGAGCATTTCCTCCAACTCAAAGCCAACGTGGTGGCATCCACCTATTGCAGCAGCTGGATCTTTCCGGCCTTTGACGAGAAGGATCCATTCCGGAGCATGGCCCAGGCCTACCTGGAGCTGTTCATCGTGCGCTCCGATGAATACAAGGAAAGGTACATGAAGCGGATGATCGAGGAATTCCGCATCGACGGGATCATCTACCACGACGCGAAGACCTGCCCGAACAACTCCAACAGCCACTATGGACTGCCCAAGCGCCTGGAGACGGCGACCGGTGTTCCCAGCCTCGTCCTGTCCGGCGATCTGAACGATCTGCGTTGCATTTCAGATGAACAGACCAAGACGAACATCGAGGCCTTCATCGAGCAGATCGTGGAGGGGAAATAAGATGCTGGACACCCTCTTCAAGCCCCGGGCCGTGGCCATCGTCGGCGCCAGCACCAAGGAACTGTCCATCGGCAACGTGATCATCAAGAACCTTCAAACGTTCGGCTACCAGGGGAAGATCTATCCCATCCATCCGAGCGCGCCGGAGATCCGCGGCCTCAAGGCCTATAAATCCCTTGCGGAAGTCCCTGGCGACGTGGATCTGGCCCACATCATCATCCCTTCGAAAATGGTGCCTCAGATCATCGAAGAGTGCGGACAGAAGGGGATCGGGGCCGCGGTGATCAATTCCGCAGGGTTCAGCGAACTCGGGCCCGAGGGCGCCCTGCTCCAGGAAGCCTTCCTGGCCAATGCAAAAAAATACGGTGTGCGGATTTTCGGCCCCAACTGCCAAGGCATCATCAACACCGATCCGGCCTTGAAGGCCTACTGCAATTTCACCTTCACCTTCCCGGAGCCCGGTGCCATTTCGGTGGTGGCCCTCAGCGGGGGCGTGGGCGCCGTGATCATGCAGGCGCTCTTCGACCTGGGCGTCGGCCTGCGCATGTACGCTTCCAATGGCAATGCGAGCGACATCTCCATTCCGGAAATCCTCCGCTATTGGGAAAAGGATGACGGGTGCCGGGCCATCATCCTCTACACGGAGGGCTTTGCGGACCCGAAGGAATTCCTGCAGGTGGCGCGGGAAGTCGCGGCCCGGAAACCGGTGCTGGCCATGAAGGCGGCCCGCACCGAGCAGGGCGCCAAGGCGGCTTCCTCCCACACGGGATCCCTGGCGGGCGTGGACATCGCCACGGAGCTGATCTTTGAAAAGACGGGCATCCTGTCCTTCCATGACGAGGAGGAGATGGTGCGGGCGGCCATGGCCTTCGCCACGCAACCCATTCCCGCCGGGAACCGCGTGGGCATCATCACGAACACCGGCGGTCCCGCCGTCATCGCCACGGACGTGTTCGGGGCCTCGGGCATGGACGTGCCCAAGTTTTCCGAAAAAACCATCCGGAGACTGCGGGAGACCCAGCTCCCCGAAGCGGCCCTGGAGAATCCCATCGACGTGGTGGCCACGGCCGGAGGAGAGCAGTTCCGCGCGGCCCTGGACATCCTGCTGGACGAGGAACTGGTCGACAGCATCTTCATCAATTTCGTCACCGCCCCGTTCACGGATACCCATGCGGTGGCCCGGGAGATCGCGGCGGTGGGGGCGTTGGGCCGCAAGCCCATCATCTGCAATTTCATGACGGATCTCACCCAGGAGCGCTACCGGGAAACCCTGCGCATCCTGAAAGAGGGCGGGATTCCCTGCTATGCGAATCCCACCGCCGCGGCCAAAGCCCTGGCGGCCCTCGCCAAGTTCGGCCGGATCCAGCGGCGCCGGATCGGCGAACCCGAAGCCTTTTCCGGCATCGAGGCTCCCAAAGCCGCGTCGATCCTCCAGCAGGCGGAGCAGGCTGGCCGCACGGTCCTATCCGCAACCGAGGTCTATACGATCTTCGAAGCCTATGGCATTCCCGTGGCCCCGTGGCAGGTGGTGGCTGGCGCGGACCAGGCCGCGGCGGCGGCGAAGATGATCGGGTATCCCGTGGTGGTCAAAGTGGATTCGGCGGATCTGGACCACAAGAGCGATGCGGGAGGCGTGGCCATCAACCTCCGGGACGCCGAGGCGGTGCGCGCGGCGGTGGCGGATATGCAGGCGCGCCTGGGCGGTTCCAGGACCCTGAACTTCCTTGTCCAGAAATTCCTTCCGGGCGGACGGGAGCTGATCCTCGGCGCCAGCGCTTCGCGGGGGCTGGGGCACCTGGTGATGTTCGGCCTCGGCGGCATCTATGTCGAAGTCCTGAAGGATGTCAGCTTCAAGATCGCGCCCGTCACCCGCGTGGAAGCCGCGGAGATGCTCGGGTCCATCAAGGCCTCGGCCCTGCTGGACGGGCTGCGCGGCGAAAAGGGCGTGGACAAGCGGGCGGTCATCGAACTCATCCAGCGGGTCTCGCAATTGGTCACCGATTTTCCGATGATCCGCGAGATGGACCTGAACCCGGTCATGGCGTTCGAGAAGGGGGTTTTTGCAGTGGACGGAAGAATAAGGATCTAAAAATGCAATCTATTTCACTTGAACCATTAATCCAGGACCACCCATGTTAACCAAAGCCTTCATCCCCTACCGCGGCTACTACAGCACGCCCTTCGCGCGCTGGCAGGGCAGCCTGGCCAATGAGCATTCCATCCAGCTGGGGGCCAGGACCTCCAAGCGCTTTTTCGAATCGAAGGGCTGGAATCCCCTTGAGATCCAATACGTCCTGGTGGGCAGCACCGTCTATCAGAAGCAGTGGTTCTACAGCGGCCCCTGGGCGGCAGCGCTCATGGGCGCCACGGAGGCGCCGGGCGTCCTCATCAACCAGGCCTGCTCCACCTCGGCCTTCACCATCTACCAAGCGGGCATGGGTCTTGAGACCGAGATGTTCGACCACAGCTGGTGCCTGCTGGCGGACCGCTGCTCCAACGGTCCCCACGCCACCTGGCCGAATCCCAACGGACCCGGCGGCCAGGTCATCGCCGAGGACTGGGTCATGGACAACTTTGGCCTGGATCCCTGGGCGGGCGGGGCCATGATCCAGACCGCCGAGAACGTGGCGAAGGAATTCGCGCTGACCCGGGACGAATGCGATGCCCTGACCCTCCGGCGGCAGGAGCAATACCAGATGGCCCTGGCCAAGGACCGGGAATTCCAGAAGCGCTACCTGTTTCCAGTCGAAATCCAGGTTTCCAAAAAGAAGATCATCACGGTCGAAGCGGATGAAGGCGTCTTTCCGAGCACCGCGGAGGGACTTGCTGCGCTCAAGCCGGTCCTCCCCGATGGCGTCCACACCTATGGCACCCAGACCTATCCCGCCGATGGCAACTGCGGCATCGCCGTGACCACCCGTGAAAAAGCCCAGGAACTGAGCGCGGATCCGAATCTGGAAATCCAGATCCTTTCCTTCGGCTTTGCCCGGACCAAGAAGGGCTTCATGGGCGCCGCGGTGGCGCCATCGGCCCAGATGGCCCTCCAAAAGGCTGGTCTCAAAGTCGCGGATATCGGCGCCATCAAGACCCACAACCCCTTCGCGTCCAATGACCTGGCCATGGCCAAGGCGCTGGGGCTGGATGCGAATGCCATGAACAACTTCGGGTCCTCCCTGATCTTCGGCCATCCCCAGGCCCCCACCGGCGCCCGCCTCGTCATCGAGGGGATCGAGGAACTTGCCCTCAAGGGGGGCGGCTACCTGCTCTTCTCGGGCTGCGCCGCGGGCGATACGGCGGCCTCCCTCATTCTCAAGGTCGGGTGAATCCGTGGACTATCAATTCATCACCATGGAAACCATGGGCCGGGTCCTGAAGCTGAGCCTGCACCGGCCCTCCACGAACGCCCTCAACCGGGCCTTCGGCGAAGAGCTTTTCGGGGCCTTCGGCGAGGTGGAGCGCATGGAGGAGGTGACAGTGGTGGTCATCACCAGCGCCTTGGACAAGGCGTTCATCGCCGGGGCGGACATCAAGGAAATGGCCGCCATGGACCTCGTTGAATCCGAGGCCTTTTCAAAGCTGTTGCAGGAGGCCTATTCCATGCTTCCGCGCATGAAGAAGGTCGTGATCGCGGCCATCAACGGCCACGCGCTGGGCGGGGGCTGCGAATTGGCCCTGGCCTGCGACTACCGCTTCATGACGCGGGGGAAGGCGCTCATCGGCCTGCCGGAAGCGGGCCTGGGCATCGTTCCGGGCGCGGGGGGAACCCAGCGGCTGCCGCGATTGGTGGGCCTTTCCAAGGCGCTGGACATCCTGCTGCGCGGAAGGGTCCTGGGACCGGAGGAAGCCTTGGAGATCGGCCTCGTGGACCGGGTCCTGGATGCGGAGACCTTTTCCGCCGAGGTCATGGAATTCGCGACGGCGCTGGCATCCGGGGCAGGCAAGGCCCTCGGTTTCATCAAGGCCTCGGTCCAGGATGGACTTGAACTGCCCATGGAGCAGGCCCTGGAGATCGAACGCAAGCACGGACTTGAAAACCTCAAGACCCGCGACGCCAAAGAGGGCCTCAAGGCCTTCGCGGAGAAGCGGAAGCCGAATTTCACGAATAAATGAACCAATTTCAACCCAAGTGGAGGATGCAATGAACAGCGGAGACATCAAGGCAGTTGGCGTCGCGGGCACCGGCAGCATGGGCGTGGGGATCATGCAGGTCGCCGCCCAGGCGGGCTTCCAGGTCAGGGCCGTGGACGTGAGCGCGACGGCCTGGGACAGGGCCCTGAAGACCATCACCAAGAGCCTGGAGCGGATGCTCGCCAAGGAAAAGATCACCGAAGCGGAGATGAAGGAGACGCTGGCGCGGATCAGTTTCTCCACCGACCTCGAATCGCTCAAGGATGTGCCTTTCGTTTTCGAGGCGATCTTCGAGAACCTGGAGGTCAAGAAGGACTTCTATCAGAAATTGGACGCCATTTCCCGGGAGGACGTGATCTACGCGAGCAACACGTCCTCGCTTTCCATCACCGAAATGGCCTCGCTGGTGAAGCGCCCAGGCCAGTTCATCGGAATGCATTTCTTCAATCCGGTCCCGATGATGAAGCTGGTGGAAGTCATCCCCGCTTTGCAGACAGACAAGGCTACGGTCGACACGGCCTTGGAGATGGCGAAGCAGCTCGGCAAGACCTCCATCACCTGCAAAGACACGCCGGGCTTCGTCCTGAACCGGCTTCTGGTGCCCTATATGCTCGACGCCGTCCGGCTGCTGGAGCAGGGGGTGGCCTCTCGCGATGACATCGACACGGCCATGAAGCTGGGCGCGGGCATGCCCATGGGGCCCTTCGAGCTGATGGATTTCACGGGCGTCGAGATCTCCCAGTTCGTGGGGGACATCTTCTTCGAGGCCACCAAGGAACCCCGCTTCGCGCCTCCGGGGCTGCTCCGGAACATGGTGAAGGCGGGCTACCTGGGCCGCAAGACCGGCAGGGGCTTCTACGAGTACCCCGCCAAATAAATCCGCGCTTCACGCACCAAGCAATAAGGAGCGGGCCATGGGGAATGCGACCTTCGAGCCTAAAAAATTCGCGGTCATCGGCGCCGGCCCGGTGGGCAGCATCGTGGCGGCCTTCCTGGCCAAGGGGGGCTACGACGTCACCCTGTGCGACATCGACCTGAAGCTCCTGGAACCGGCCCTGGATCCGGGCATCATCATCGAAGGCACCGACACGCTCCAGGCCAAGGTTTCGCGGATCACCACCCGGATCGAGGATCTGCTTAATGATCCGCCCGATGTGATCGTGGTGGCCGTCAAAGCCATCGCCCTTCCGGCGGTGGCTTCCGCGCTCCGGGGTTTCGCCGATTCCAAGAGCAGGACCGGCGGGCCCTACGTCATCAGTTGGCAGAACGGCATCGACACCGAAATCCTGCTCGCCCAGCAACTGGGGAACCGGCCCGTCATGCGGGGCGTGGTGAATCTGGGCTGCGTCCCCATCGAACCGGGCCGGGTCCGGATCGGCTTCCACATCCGGCCGCACCACATCCAGGAGCTGGATCCCCGCTCGCGCGACGCCGCCATCGCCATCTGCAAAGTCTTCACGGAATGCGGCATGGACACCCTGCACTCCGAGGAGATCCGCGATCTGGTCTGGCGCAAGGCCATCCTGAACGGCTGCATGAATCCCATCTGCGCCGTGACGGGCAAGACCATGGCCGAACTCATCGAGGATCCGATTCTGTTCCATCTGGTGGGCGCCCTCATTAAAGAAGGTGTCGCCGTGGCCAGGGCCAACGAATACGCCCTGGGTTCGGGCTTCTACCCGTACTGCATCGACTACATCAAGAGTGCCGGCCACCACAAGCCTTCCATGCTCCAGGACATCGAAGCCGGAAGGCGCACCGAGGTGGATTTCATCAATGGCAAGATCGCGGAGTACGGCGCCCAGGCCGAGGTGCCCACGCCCTACAACACCATGATCCGGGGCCTGGTCAAGGCCATGGAATCGAAGGGCAAGGGGAACGGACTGGAGAAGGTGGAAATCGACATCAGGACCCGGGTCGCGAGCCTGTCGGCCCGGATGTTCGACACACCCCAGTACCCGACCCAGGGCGCAGTATTGTTCGTGGATCTGGAGCGCCGCAAATCCTTCTCCAAGTTCCTGCCCAAGGAAGTCTTCCGGACCTTCCTCTCCAACCGGGGAGGGAACATGTACCTCCTCTACAACCTGCTCCTGGAGGGCCGGGAGGCCCTGGACCCGCAAGTTCCCCTGATCTTCGGCAGCGGAATCCTCACCGAACCGGCGCCCAGCACCGCGCGCGGCCATGTGGCCAGCGTGTCCCCCGATACCCACGCCATCCTGGACAGCAATTGCGTGGACGCCTTCCCGGCTTTCCTGAAGATGCAGGGCTACGAGCACCTGGTGCTCTACGGCCAGGCCTCCGCCTGGACCTTGCTGGAATTGTCCACGGACGGCGTCCGGTTCCATGACGCGGCGCTCTACCTGGGGATGGACAACGCCGATTTCACCCAGGTCATCGAGAAGGATTTCTCCTGCTCCGAACGCACAGACATGGCCATGGCCCGCATCACCCGCGCCGGCGAAAACCAGGTTCTCTGTTCCGCGATCATGGGCGGGACCAGCACCATGTACGCCCGGGGCGGCACCGGCGCCAAGATGGGCGGGCTGAAACTCAAGGCAGTGGTGGTCCTGGGGCGCGAGCCCGTGCCCGTGCTCTCCGCGGCTGCCCAGTGGAGCAGCCATGCGACGCCGTGGACCGACCGCCTGGACGCGGAGCACTTGGCGGGGTACCACTCCGGGCTGGAAGGCTGCCGGCATTGCCCGATCCGCTGCAACAATCTGGATCCCAGGGAGCAGCGGAGGCCCCTCGACCAGCATCAGGAGGCCGACCTCGCACCGGCCGCGGGGCTGGGCCCGATGGTCGGCCTCCAGGACCCGGACCAGATCTCCCGACTGGACAACCTCCTCAATGATCTCGGCCTGGACCCGGCCAGCACCGGGGGCGCCATCGCTTGGGCCATGGAACTCTACCGGCAGGGCATCCTCACCAAGGCGGACACCGGGGGGCTGGAATTGAGCCCGGGGAATTTCGAAACCGTGGAGAAGCTGCTCTTCATGGCGGCCCGGCGGGAAGGCTTTGGCGATGTCATCGCGGATTCGACCCAGGCGGTGGAACGCGGCAAGTATCCCGAAGCAGCGCTCCAATACCGGACGGCCATGGACGCGCTGTTCCAATCCGATCCCCATGACGAAAGCATCCTGGAAGGCTTCGCGCTGGGCTTCTCCAAGGCGGCCCAGGATGGCGGAGGGACCGGCGCCATCGGGGATGCGGTGGGGATGTGCCGGTTCGCCGCGAGGCAGACCCATGCCGCAGCCCCCGCCGGATTGGACGACTTCGCCCTCCAGATGAAGGAATTGACCCAGGAGGACTTCTCCACCAAGGAACTGGAGGAAGTCGGCCTGAACATCTCGGGGATGGAGCGCCTCATCAATTCCCGCCTCAGCCTGGTCGAGCGGGATGGAACGCTGCTGGACCAGTGGATCGACGAGAAGGTTCCCGAAGGGCCCTTCGCCGGGGAGCGGATGGACAAAGCCAAGTTTGAGGCGTTGAAGGATGGCTATGACGCCTTCCTGGGCCTGAACGGCTCCGGATTTCCCTTCCCTGGAACGGCATCGCAGCCTCGCCGCCGTGACCACGGGGTTCATGGTCAAAGTCACCCTGCCCGAAGGCATCCCGGGCGTCTCCGGGGGCGCCATCATCCTGGACCATCCAGTGGGCACCGTCGCAGAACTGCGGCTTGCCCTGAAAAAGCGGTTTCCCCTGGCCGCCAAGCAGCTCTCCGACACGTCCCTGATCATGGCCGTGGGCGGCACGGTGGTCATGGCGAACGAAAAGGCCTATCCGGTGCATAACGGCGACGAGATCGCCGTGCTGCGCATGGCCCCGGGAGTGTGAGGTGCGCCCGATGCCGGATGCCTTCATCTGCGATGCCGTGCGCACGCCCATCGGTGCCTACGGAGGCGGGCTCTCCGGGATCCGGACCGATGACCTGGCGGCCCGCCCCATCCAGGCTTTGATGGAACGGAATCCTTCCGTGGATTGGGGACAGGTGGACGACGTGATGTTCGGCTGCGCCAACCAGGCGGGCGAGGACAACCGCAACGTGGCGAGGATGGCTGGGCTGCTTTCGGGCCTTCCCGTCGAAGTGCCGGGCGTGACCTTCAACCGGCTTTGCGGTTCCGGCATGGACGCCATCGGCACCGCGGCACGCGCCATCAAGGCGGGCGAAGCGGAGCTGATCATCGCAGGCGGCGTCGAGAGCATGTCCCGGGCGCCCTACGTCATGAGCAAGAGCGCGGCCCCCTTCGACCGGAATGTCGCCATGTTCGATACCACCATCGGCTGGCGCTTCGTCAACCGCCTCATGAAGGAGCGGTACGGCACCGACTCCATGGGCGAGACCGCCGAAAACGTGGCGGAGCAGTTCAAAGTCTCGCGCGAAGACCAGGATGCCTTCGCGTTGGACAGCCAGCAGCGTGTGGCGCGTGCGGCCGCAGCGGGCATCTTCGCCCAGGAGATCGTTCCCATCCTGGTCCCGGATCGGAGCGGCCCCGCCCGGGTGGTGGAACGGGATGAACATCCGCGCCCGGAATCAACGCTGGAAGGGCTGGCCAAGCTGAAGCCCTTCGCCCGGGCCGGGGGCTCGGTCACGGCCGGGAATTCCTCGGGGCTGAACGATGGATCCTGCGCGCTCTTGATCGCATCCGAGTCCTCGGCGCGAACCCAAGGCCTGGTGCCCAAGGCCCGCATCGTGGCCATGGCCGTGGCCGGCGTGGCTCCGCGCATCATGGGCATGGCTCCGGTGCCGGCTACCCGCAAGGCGCTGGCGCTGGCGGGCCTCGCCCTCGATCAGATGGATGTCATCGAGCTGAACGAGGCCTTCGCCGCCCAGGGGATCGCCTGCATGCGGGAACTGGGGCTGGCGTCCGGCGATGACCGGGTCAATCCCAACGGCGGCGCCATCGCCCTGGGCCATCCACTGGGGATGACCGGCGCGCGCCTGGTCACCACCGCGGTCCATCAATTGCAACGCACGAATGGCCGCTATGCGCTTTGCACCATGTGCATCGGTGTGGGCCAAGGCATTGCGCTGATCATCGAGCGGTGCTGAACAATTCGGTCAAGCTGCATCTGTTCTCAGAGTGATTCAGGCCTACCTTTAGGGCGTATAGTTATCAAGGTACGCGGGGGGCGACGGTGCGATGGCCAATCCGATTGACCTCATTCTTGGTGGTCCTGTCCTTGTGCCCGATCGCGGCCAGGGGCCAGGGCATCATCAATCCGGCCATCTCCGGCAACGTCGTGACGGCCCAAATCCAGTTGCCGGGCGGCCTCAGTGCCGACCTCAGTCTGACCTTCGAACAGCCCACGGGCCTCGACCTGAATACCCTGGGGCTGTCGGCGACGCTGGCCAATCCTGATCTGCTCGCGACCCAGGGCCGGTTGCCCGGCAGTGGATTGGTCTCCCTTCCTTCCGCCTTTCCAGTCCTGCTCCGCGTCTCGCCGACGGGAACCAGCACCCTCGCCTTCCATGGCGTCTATTCCATCAGTCTGCACACCGAGAATCTTCCCTACTCGGCCACCACGCCCTTGCGCCTTTTCAAGGCTCCCGACGGAGGGACCTTCAATGACATCACGGAGGCCACGGCCCCCGGGAGCTACCGGGTCCGCGGCGCGGGCGGAACTTTTTCCGAATTCCTGATCCTGACCGACCTCCGCAACCTGGATTCCGTGATCAACCAAAAGTTCAATGACCTCCAGGCGATCCTGGACTGGAACGCCCAGGCCATCGACCCCGCCGTGCTCTCGGTCCTGCGGAACCGCCTCACGGAGGCCCGGACAGCCTACGCTTCGGGGAGCATCGCCACTTCGAAACAGAAGATCCGCGATTTCATGGACATGGTGGCCGGGCATAGCGGCACCGATATTCCAGACGTCTGGCGCGCCAACAGCAATCTGGTGAATGTTGCGGGGCTGCTCCGGTCCGCCGCGAGCACGTTGACCTTCAGCCTCAACCTCAAGGTGGGTTGAATGGGGCCGCGGGTTTGAGGGATGCCCGCCCGCCTGACCGTCCATCTTCCGTTCCAACCCGCCAAGGTTTTTTTTCTGGATGACCAGAAGGCCTACGTCCTGGGGCGGGATCCCGAGTGCGAGCTGGTGGTGGAGGATGACCGGATCTCCCGCCGCCATGCCCGCATCGCGCATGGGGCGGCAGGGTGGGTTCTCGATGAACTAGGCAGTAAAAACGGGACGCTGCTCAACGGAGCCAAGGCCCTGCAGAATGCCCAGGCCATCCTGGCGGCCCGGGAAGGAGAATCGGCCTGGTTGAGCTTTGGAGGGGTGGTCGGCAAGTTCGATGCGGTGGGGAAGGCCGCCGAGGGCGCCCGGAACGCCGAGCAGTCGCTGCGCTGGCAGACTTCCGTGCGGTGGGCCGAGAGCCTGAATCCCGCTGATGGGTTGGATGCCCTTCTACAGTCCTTGATGGCGTCCGCCATCGCGGCGAGCGGCACGGAGCGGGGATTCATTCTGCTCCTGGGTCCGGAGGGCGGCCTCGAATTGGCCCAGGCGTCAGGCATATCAGCCTCGGACCTGGATTCCGCCAGCTTTTCGGGCAGCCTGGGAGCGGTGGAACGGGCCATGGACCTGGCCGTTTCCGTGGTGGTCTCAGACGTCCAATCCGATGAGTTCCTCAAGGACCGGGCGAGCATCGTGGCCGGCTCGATCCAGACCGTGGTCTGCGTGCCGCTCAAGGTCTTCGGCCGGGTCATCGGAGTGGTCTATGCGGACAGTCCCAAATCCGGGGCCACCTTCACGGACTTCGATGTCGAGCTGCTTGAAGTCGTGGTGTCTCAAGCCGCGATCGCGCTCTGGGCGGCGCGCTTGAATCACGAGATCCATGGCTTGATGGGAAGCCTGGCCGAACATGCGAAGGCGGGTGAGGCGGATGCGGCGGCCATCCACCAGGAGCTTTCTGATTCCTGCGCGCGGATGGAGGCATCCTATGGACCGGCGCAAAACGATGCGGCAGGCGAGGGAAGGCATATCTTGAAAAATGCGTGGCACGAAATGGTCCAGGCGTTTTGGGGGAAGGGCCGCCCATGATGGATGAAGGCAGTCCGAGGCAGGCCGGTCCCGCCGGGGATCCGTCCAGGCCGGGCGAGACCCGGACGAGCACGGACGCCTTGCGCGTACTGCCCCAGGGAACCCTCCTCGCAGGCCGGTACCGCATCCTCGGGATGCTGGGCATCGGGGGAATGGGGGTCGTCTTCCGGGCCAAGGACGAAGAGCTTGATATCGAAATCGCCCTCAAGACCATGCGCCCGGAATCAGCCGCGGACCCTCGCCTGCTGGAGCGGTTCAGGAACGAGCTGGTCCTCGCCCGGCAGGTCACCCACCGGAATGTGGTGCGGATCCACGATATCGGCGTGCATGAAGGAATCGCATTCATCACCATGGATTACGTGCCGGGCCGGTCCCTTCGGGAAATCCTTGAACAGGACGGGCCGATCGAATTGAGCAGGGCGACGGCGATTTTCAAACAGCTCGCCGGAGCGGTGGGGGAAGCGCACCACAAGGGTGTGCTCCACCAGGACCTCAAGCCCGCGAACATCCTGGTGAATGAATCGGGCGAGGCGTTCATCACGGATTTCGGAATCGCGCAGTCCCTTGGTTCGGTGGGACCAGGCCTCGCCGATCCGGACCGCCGTGGTCCCATCATGGGCACACCCGACTACCTCTCCCCGGAGCAGGCGAGGGGAGAAGCGGTGGACGCGCGGAGCGACCTATTCGCGCTCGGCATCATCTACTTCGAGATGCTCAGCGGCCACCTGCCCTTCCCGGGAGGAACCTATTCGGAAACGATCGGACAGCGGATCACGGGCAGCCCGAGGACGCTCAAGGAGGTCGGCTTCGAAGCGCCGCGCCAGGTCCAGGCGATCATCTCCCGCTGCCTCGAACGGAACCGGAACCGGCGCTACCCGAGCGCTCAGGCCCTGCTGGAGGATCTAGGCCGGCCCGCAGCGAAAAGATCCCTCGCGAAAAAAATCCTTCTGGGGGCTTCCGTGGCAGCGGGTTTGGCGGTGGGATGGGCCGGAGTCCTTGCCTACCGATCCAGGTCCGGCGCAGCGGCAGCCTCGCAGCGGATGAATGTGGCGGTCCTCCCGTTTGTGGAAGAGACGAACCAATCTGACTTGGCCTGGACCGCCCGGGGCGTTCCCGAACTGGTCTCGGCCTCCTTGGCGGAGAATCCGGCCTTGGGCGTGGTGGACAGCATGCGCGTGTTCAGGACCATCGACGATCTGCAGCTCCAGCCCAATTCCCTGGGTCCCCGGGAGCTGAAACAACTGGGGGAACTGCTGGACGCGGATCGCCTCATCAGCGGGCGCATCAGGATTCTGGATGGACGGCTCCGCGTGGATCTGAGCCTCACGGTTCCGGGCGCCGATGCGGCCGGAACCCGGACGGTCAGCGCCCAGGCAGAATCCAAAGGCACGGACGGATTGACCGGGCTGGTAGCCTCCCTGAGCGCGGAGATCCGCCGCGGCCTCGAAGTGGCCGCTCCCAGGAGGGCCGCCAGGCAGCCCCAAGTTCCGGCCGCGGCCCTTCAGAACTATTCCGCCGGCGTGGCCCAGCTCCTCAGGGGCGATTCCCTGCTTGCGACTCCTTTGCTTGAGAAGGCCGCCGCCGAAGCGCCGTCCTTCACCGCCGCCTGGGTCAGGCTGACGGAGGCCTATGAAAGCCAGGGCCTCGACGACAAGGCGCTGGAAGCAGCCCAGCGTGCGGTGGCGACGCTCGGGACGGACTCGGGACGGATCGCGTTCGAGGCGAAAGCGCGCAAGGCGATGCTGGTAGGAGACCCGGAAGGTGCGAGCAAGGTCCTTCAAGAACTGGTCCGCCAGTATCCCAATGACATGGAAGGCCGGATCGCCCTGGCCCAGGCCTTCGCCGACCAAGGAAAAATGGGGCCTGCGGCCACCACGCTCCAGGAGGTCCTGAAGGCGGACCCCAACCACCCGCGGGCCTGGTTCCATCTGGCCAAGTACACCGTCATGGCGGGCGATCCCAGGCGCGCGGTGGAGGACTACCTGGTCCGGGCCCTGGTCATCCAGAGCAAGCTCCGCAATGAGCAAGGGCAGGCCGATATCTTCAATGCCTTCGGCGTGGCCTACCAGCAGATGGGCGACCTGGATCTCGCCATCGAAAACTACGAGAAGGCCGCCGCGCTGCGCAAACGCATCGGAGATGCACGGGGCACGGCCACGAGCCTGAAGAATCTCGCGACCGTCCGCATGATCCGCGGGGAATACAAAATGGCCCTCGCCAGCCTTCGCTCCGCGCTTTTGATTCTGGAGGAGATCGGAAACCGGTCTGGAATCGCCGAACTCCAGGACGCCTTCGGCAGCCTGGAGGAGGAGCAGGGCCGCTATTCAGAAGCCTTGACCCATTACCGCGCCGCGCTCCAGGTCCGTCGCACGCTCGGGGACCAGAGATCCCTCGCGAAGAGCCACAACAATGTCGGATATGCCTATTACCTGCTGGCGGATTACGGGAATGCCCTGGTCTATTTCCAGGAGGCCTTGCGCCTCTACCGGGCCGGCGGGGACCACACCGGCGGCATGCTGGTCACGCAGAGCATCGGCCTCGTCCAACTGGCCCAGGGACCCTGGGACGGCGCCGTGAAATCCTTCGTCGAAGCGCTCGGGGAGAGCCGGAACGAGGATTCCAAGAGCGCCATCGCGATGTCCCAGGGCTACCTGGGACTCGCGGAGCAGTGCCAGGGCAGGTATGGAGCGGCGGTCAGGTCGTTCGACCAGGCCCTGGGCGTGCTCGAAAAGCTGCGCGATGAGCGTGGAGTCGCGGAGTTCTCCCTGCTGAAGGCCGGCGCCCTTGTGGAGTTGGGGATGCTGCCGGAAGCCGAAGCGCTGCTTTCGGAGACCGAACGAAGGCTCGGACCCAGGATGAACCATGAGCAGAAGGCCACCCTCCTGATTGTCCGCGGGGAGATGCGGCTCCAAGGCGGCCGCGCCCGGGAGGCCAAGGCGGCCTTCACCGGGGCGATCCAGGAAGCGGAAGCCGCCCATGGGACCAACCGGGCCCTGGCGGCCCGCCTCGGCAATGGAAAGGCTATGGCAGCCGGGGGCGATCTGGCGGGGGCGCTTCGGGAGCTCCGGACCGTGCGCCAGGAGGCGGACCGCTTGGGGGAGCTGCTGCTTCGATTGCGATGCTCCGAGGCCCTGGCGGGAGTCGAGTTGGCCCGGAATGACCCGGCCGCCGCCGAAGCAAGCCTCCGAAGCGGCTTGAGAGTGCTTGCTTCGGCGGGCGCCTACGGTGGGGCATTCCGGCTGCATCTCCTTCTGGCCAGGATTCTTGAACGCCGGGGCAACCGGAAGGAGTCGGCTCAGGCTCTTGGCCAGGCGCAGGTTCTCTACGCGAAAGTGCGCGAGGATCTGAACGAAGCTCAGCTCGCCTCCTTCGGCCGGACCCCAGAGGCGCGCAAACTGGAAAACATGGCGCGACCTTCGTCGGCCGCCCCGGAGCCCAACCGTGAGTGAAGCCCAGAAACCGGATTCCATGGATGAAGTCACACGGCGGGTGGAGCAGGTCGCGCAGGAGAACGCGCGGCTATTCCGGGAATTGGCGGCCGGGGAGCGCCGGATCAGGCGGCTGGCCAAGGCGATCTGGGCGGTCCAGGAAGAGGAGCGCAAGCGCATCGCCCGGGAACTGCACGACGGGCTGGGGCAAAATCTCACTGCGCTGAAAATCCAGCTTGAGGTTTTGGAAAGAGAGGCGCTGGCTTCCCATTCGAAGCTTGTTCCCAAAATCAGCGAGACCCTGGGTTTCGCCGCCCGCGCCTTGGAAGAGGCCCGGGAGCTGTCCCATCTCCTGAGGCCCAGGATCCTGGATGACCTGGGGCTCGAGCCTGCCCTCCGATGGATGGGGCGGACGCTCGCCGAGCGCACTGGCATTCAGATCCAGGTTTCCTGTCCTGGGCTCGAAGATCGGCTGGAACCCGAACTGGAGACCGTGATCTTCCGGGTCGTCCAGGAAGCGCTGACGAACGCCGTCAAGCATTCGGGAATCGGAGACAAGGGAGCCATCGAGGTCGAGGTATTCCGGCGTGGCGCCTGGGTCCACTTGCGTGTGGAGGACCAGGGGACGGGCTTCGATTCCTCGGTGGTCATGGCCAGCGGCAAAGACCCGAAGGGGTCCGGCCTGGGCAACATCAGGGACCGGGTCGAGATTTCCGGCGGGAGGCTTTCGGTCCGGACGGCCCCGGGCAAGGGCACCCGGATCGAAGTGCGGCTTCCGCTGGAAGGCGAAGCCGTGGCGAATGCGCCCGAGGACGAGACCCGATGAGCCCGATCCGTGTCCTCGTCGCGGACGACCACACCATCGTGCGGCAGGGATTGGTCAGCCTGCTCATGGCAGGGGGCGATTGCCGCATCATCGCCGAGGCGTCCGATGGCCAGGAGGCGGTTGATCGAGCGCTGGAGCTCGTCCCGGACGTGGTGGTGATGGATCTCAGCATGCCCAGGCTGAGCGGCCTGGAAGCCGTGCGGCGGATCCACAAGGAATCGCCCCGGATCCGGATCCTCGTGCTCACCATGCACAAGGAGGAGGAATTCGTGCTTCCGGTCGTGCGGGCCGGAGCCTCCGGCTACCTGGTCAAGGACACGGCAGCCTCAGAATTGCTGAACGCGGTCCGCAAGTTGGCGCGGGGAGAGGTCTGTTTTGATCCCCACGCCGCCAAGGCGCTCGCCGAGGTGTACCGAAGCCCGAAGCCCGGAGAGGAAGGGCTGGGTTCCTTGACCCCGAGGGAGCGGGAAGTGCTCCACCTGGTCACCGAGGGCCACTCCACCAAAGAGATCGCAAGCCTGCTGGACATCAGCCCGAAGACCGCGGAGAACCACCGCACCCGGGTCATGCAGAAACTGGGAGTCCACAACACCGCCGAACTGGTGCGCTACGCGGCCCAGCGCGGGCTGCTCTTCTGATTTCCGGCAACAAGATCGCGGCCATCGGAGGATTTCCGGCCCGGAGGGCGAAAGGCTGCATCCACCGAAGACGCCTGAGCGCCCGGTGATCCCCGCATGTCCGAAGGGGACCTCGGAACGGGTTCCAGGCGCAGACCTGGGGAATCGTCCCGTGCGCTCCTGAGGAGTTCCCCTCATTTCGGGCGGTTCGGCGGGGCAATACCTTTGATGAGTTTTCCCCCGATCTTTGTCTCGACTCCTTCCTGCGCCCCGCGGTGTCAACGGGAACCGATCCAGATCCTGTGGTCTGGACCGGAGGAGGAGCCGCGCCGGAGTCCCCACCCATTTCATCCCTAGGAGGCATGATGCCGCTTCAAGGCCACTCGCCACTTCAATCCCTGATCCGCTCGGCGAGACCCCTTGCCCTGAGCCTGCTCGCAGTAGCGCTGGTCGCCGCTCCGGCCAAACTCGGCCCGAATGTGCAGAGCACCCTCGCGAGCTTGTCCCCCGCCGACAAGATCACCCTCGTGGTCACCTTCCAAGGCGACACCATCGGACAGACCCAGCTCGACGCCGTGCGCAGCCTTGGCATCGGGCAGGGCGTGACCTTCTCGGAGCTCCCCATCATGGGCGTGCTGGCCACCCCGGCCCAGGCCCAGGCCCTCGCCCAGCTCGCTGGCGTCCGCTCGATCTGGCTGAATGAGAAGCTGACCTTCATGAATGTGGACGCGACCCGGCTCACCGGCGCCGTGAAGGTTCGGACGGATGCGACCATGACCGCGCGGAACAATGGGCTTCCGGTGAGCGGGCGCGGAATCGGCGTCCTCATCAACGACAGCGGAGTCGATGGCACGCACCCGGACCTGAAGTTCGGCGCCCATCTGGTCCAGAACACGCTGGGCAGCACGAACCTGAACAACCTGGACGGCATGCTGCCCGTGACCTACATCGAGGGCGTTCCCAACACCGATACCAATTCGGGCCATGGAACGCATTGCGCGGGTTCCGTGGGCGGCGATGGCTCCGCAGCCAACGGCAAGTTCGCGGGCGTCGCCCCCGGCGCGAATCTGCTCGGCTACGGCAGCGGTGCCGCGCTGCTGGTCCTGGATAGCATCGGCGGCTTCAACTATGCCCTTGTGAAGCAGTTCCAGTACAACATCCGCGTCATCTCGAATTCCTGGGGTTCCAGCGGCGAATTCGATCCGGACAACCCGGTGAACGTGGCCAGCCTGAAGGCCTACGACCGGGGCATCGTGGTGACATTCGCGGCCGGGAATGACGGCCCTGGCGAGGACACCCACAATCCCTACGCCAAAGCCCCCTGGGTGATCTCGGTTGCCGCAGGCACCAAGGACGGCAAGCTCGCGGACTTCTCCTCCAGGGGCACAAAAGGCAAGGGAGGCACCTTCAGCACGCCCGATGAACGTTCCTGGACCTGGGAAGATCGCCCGACGATCACCGCGCCCGGCGTGGACATCATCTCGACCCGGGCCATCGCCCCGGTGTCGAGCCTTTCCGCGGAGCAGGATGCGACCTTCCTGGCTCCGAGCGAAGTTCCCTACTACGCCCACATGAGCGGCACTTCCATGGCCACTCCGCATACGTCGGGCATCGTCGCCCTCCTGCTGGAAGCCAACCCCCGCCTCAGCCCGGCCGAGGTCAAGCAGATCCTCCAGCAGACCGCCACCAACATGCCGGGACGCGAAGCCTGGGAGGCGGGCGCGGGATACGTGAATGCCTATGCCGCCGTGGACCGCGCCTACCGTGCTTCCGCAAGCTATGGCAAGACCGTGAACCAGGCGCGCACCTTCAATTCCAACGCGGCGCTCAATGTCACTAGTTCCACGTTCACGCTTGACTACGATCCGACCGAGCTGACGTCTTCAAACCGCCATACCTTCCCCGTCGCGCCCGGATACACGGAACTGGTGGTGAAGGTGGATTCCTCCGCCCTGTTCGGGGCGAGCCCCAGCGGCATCAACCTGGTCCTCATCGCTCCGGATGGCACTGAAACGTCCTCCGGCATCGACCTCCTCTTCGCCATCGGCGGCGGCCGGAGCGTATCCGTGACCTCGCCCATTCCCGGCGTCTGGACCGCCGAGATCCGCGGCCTCCGGTACGACGAAGCCAATCCGACGAATGGAGCTGCGCTTCCCGCAACGGTGGATGGCACCATCCGCTTCAAGAAAGTCGGGGCCATCACGGGCCTGGCCGATGTGTCCGGGCACCCGGCCGAAGCCGCCATCAAGGTCTGCGTTGGCGAGCGGCTGATGGATGGCTATTCCACCGGGTACTTCAAGCCGGACCAGTTGCTCTGCCGCGCCGAGCTGGCCAATTACCTCACCATGGGGTCCGCCGTCCGCCAGAGCCTGCCCTTGAATGGCGGTTCGACCTTCTCGGACGTCTCGGCCGCTACGAGGCCATTTGCCGAAGCCGTCGCAGCCCGTGGCGCCTCCCTGCGCGACCTCAGCTATCTCCAGCAGGGAGTCATGCGGACCAGCGGCAGCAGCTTCAATCCCGGTGGTTCCGTCAGCCGCCTCGACATCGCCTATTCCCTTGTCCAGAGCCTGGGGCTGGAATCCAATGCCAAGGCCGGGGCTGGCGCCGACCTCACGGTGCGGTATGGGACGCAGCGCATCGCCGTGGAAGATTCCTCGGACGTTCCCTCCGATCTTCGCGGTTACGCCCAGTTGGCGCTGGATCTCAACATCCTGAACGCCACCTTCTATTCCACCCAAGGACCCTTCGACCTCCAGCCCACCATCCACGCCAAGCTGGAGCCCAGCAAGAAGATCACCCGCGGCACCTACGCGGTCTACGTCAGCCGTTTCCTGTCCGCCTTCGGGCAGTAGCGTCCGGCGATCCAAGCATTTGAATCAACCAACATCAAGAGGAACGGACCGCCGAAGAAGGCGGTCCGTTTTTATTGAACGCGGCGATGGCTTTCACCTGGGTGAAATGAAATTGGAAAGAGATTAAGGAGCAGGGGCGGTTCGTTGGTTCTAATTGCCGTCATCCTCCGACCACAGCCGCTCCACCAGCCTTTTCGCCAGCACGGGCGTGATGCGGCGGCGGAAGGGGACGTCGACGAGGGTCGTCTCCATGGCCTTGGTGCCGAGCTTGATCTGGCGGGTGATGATGGCCAGGGCGGTTTCATCCAGCGTTTGGCCCGCAAGGGATTCCAGTCCGTGGATGAGTTCCGGGCGCGAGGACACGCCGGTCAGGGCGATGCGCAGATCGGCGATGGCATCGCCATCCCGCCGCAGGGCCACGGCCACGCCGGCCAAGGGGAAATCCATGGAACCCCGCACGCGGACTTTTTCGTAGGCGCTGCGCCAGCCACCCGTCAACGGCACGCGCACCGCGACGAGCAATTCATCGGGCGCCAGGGCCAGCCAGGCCAGACCGTCATCGCGGTAGAACTCCGCCACGGGCAGCACCCGGGTGCCCAGGGGGCCCAGGAGTTCCACGTTGGCGTCGAGCGCCATCAAGGCCGGCGCGAGATCGCCGCTGAAGGCCGCGTAGCAGCGCGGGGATTTCGTTGCGACGCGGCAGGTGTCGCTGCCCAGCTTCAGGCAGAAATCGTTCGCCTCCCGCCAGGATTCGCTCTGGTTGTAGAAGCGGCAGCGCGTTTCAAGGCAGAGGTTGCCACCCAACGTCGCCGATACCCGGTGGGTCGGGCCCGCGACGCCGGAAGCGGCCTGGGCCAGCGCCGGCAGCCGGTCCTGGACCGTCCTGTTGGCGGCGAGAACCGCTAGCGTGACGCCAGCGCCGATGTAAAGCGCCCCAGCTTCTTCGCGCAAATCGGTGAGTTCGTCCACACCGCCGAGGTCAATCACGACTTCCGTCGCCACCAGGCCCCGCCGCATGTTCGGCAGGAGATCCGTGCCGCCAGCGAGGTAGCGGCTGCCGGGGTGCAGGGCGCGCATGCGGATCGCATCGGAGGCCGTGGCCGGATGAAGCAATTGGAAATCAGGCAGGGCGGCCATCAGGTGTCTCCTCTGGCCGAGGCAGTTGAAACTGATTCTGGCGGAGTGGTTCGAGGCTTCTTCTGGAGCGCGTCGAACACGCGCATCTGCGTGATCGGTAGCGCTGTAAAGCGGATGCCGATGGCATCTTCCACTGCCGCCGCCAGCGCCGAGGGGAAGCCGGACAAGGGCCCTTCGCTCGCCTCCTTGGCGCCAAAAGGGCCGTTCGGGTCGAGGCTTTCCACGATATGAACGTCGATATCTGGCGATTCCACGATGGTGGGCACGCGGTAATCCAGGAGATTCGCGGCCTGATGGCGGCCCTGCTCGTAGACCGTTTCTTCGGAAATCGCCTGGCCCATGCCCATCCAGATGGCGCCCTGGACCTGACCTTCCACCGACATGGGATTGATGGCTAAGCCGCAATCGATGGCTGCCCAGACCTTCTCGACCGCCACCTTGCCCAGGTCCATATCGACGCTCACCTCGACTACTTGGGCCGTGTACGAGAAACCCATGGTCGAGCCCACCGCGCCGCCGCGATGCTTGCCGCCCTGGAATTCCGGTGGGCAGGTGAAGGTGCCCTTGATCAGGAGCGTGCCGGTTCCGACCAGGGCTTCCTCGACGACCTCGGTGAAGGAGATGCGCCGTTCAGGGTCCGCGGCGACGATGGCGGCCTCGCCCAGCCATTCGATCTCAGCGACGCTCACCTTGAGGCGTCTGGCTGCGGCCGTCACCAGCAGGCGTTTGAGATTCTCTGCTGCATCCAATGCCGCGTTGCCGACCATGAAGGTGACGCGCGAGGAATAGGAGCCGTTGTCCTTGGGTGTGATGGCGGAATCGTTGGCGACGATGCGCAGACGGTCGTAGCCGAGGCCCAGGACTTCGGCGACGATCTGCATGAGGATCGTGGACGAGCCCTGTCCGATGTCCGCGGCGCCGGTGAGGATGGTGACGCTCGCATCGAAATCGAGCTTCAGGATGATCACCGCGTGGGGTTCGCCGGACCAATGCACCGGTTTGGCCGACCCGCTCACGAAATGCGAACAACCCATGCCTAGGCCGCGGCGGATGGGACCTTTTTGGTCCAATTGCCCGCGACGTTCACGCCAACCGCTGGCTTTCTCGACCCAATCCAGGCATTCCGGCAAGCCGTAGGACAGCACCTTCAGGCCGTTGATCGTTTCTGTCGGCGCTTCCAGCAGGTTGCGCCTCCGCACTTCGAAAGAGTCCAGACCAAGTTCCTTGGCCATGGAATCGAGCAGCGATTCGAAGGCGAAGCGGATGTTCACGGTGCCGTGGCCGCGCATGGCGCCGCAGGGCGGTGTGTTGGTGTAGACGCGGTAGCCGTCGTACTTGACGGCCGGGAGGTCGTAGAGGCCGTGGAGCAGGGCGCCCGAATAGAGGATCGTCACCAATCCGTACCCGCCGTAGGCGCCGCCCCGCTGGATGACTTCGGCCTGGCAGGCGGTGATGCGGCCATCCTTGGCCAGGCCGAGTTTCATGCGGATCTGGCTTTCGGGACGGCCCCGGTGCGTGAGGAAAGTCTCCTCCCGGCTGAGCACCAGGCGCACCGTTCCGCGGGCGGCACGGGCGAGCAGGGCGCAGATCACCTCGAAGTTCAGGACCTCGGTGCGATGGCCGAAACCGCCGCCGACGAAGGGCTTGATGACGCGGATGTGCGCCATCTCCATCTTCAGGCACCGGGCCAGCGTCAGATGAACGTAGTAGGGCACCTGTGACACGGAGTAAAGCGTCAGGTGGCCACGTTCAGCATCAAAGACGGCCAGCGCCGCGTCGGGCTCCATCATGGCGTGATGGACTTCGGCGCATTCGTAGTTCTCTTCACGAACGAGGACCGCAGAGGCGAAACCTGCATCCGTATCACCAAACTCGTTATGGACTTCCCGTTCGATGTTGCCGGGCTTGGTGTCGTGCAGGAGGATGGTGCCGGGTTGGCGCGCATCGGCGGAACTGAAATAGGCGGGGAGTTCCCGGACACGGAGTTTGATTCGGGATAGCGCTTCGCGTGCGGTTGCTTCATCCACGGCGGCGACGGCAGCCACCGGATCGCCGTAGTAGCGGACGCGGCCCCGGGCCAGGGGAAACTCGTTTTGCGCGATGGGAATCACGCCGTAGGGCAGATCGCAATCCGCGCCGGTGACCACGGCCCGAACGCCCGGCAACTTCAATGCCTCGGAAATATCCACATCGAGCAGTTCGGCGTGGGCATAGGGGCTGCGGAGGATCATGCCGACCAAGGCGCCCATCGAGGGCAGGTCGGCGGTGTAGCGGGCCGCGCCGGTCACCTTTTCGATACCGTCCACGAAGGGCAGGCGGGCGCCGACGCCACGCGGGGCGGTCATACCGACTGCTCCTGGGCTGCGGCTTCCACCGATTCGATGATCTTGACGTAGCCGGTGCAGCGGCAGAGATTGCCAGCCAGCGCGGCGCGGATGGCCGTGCGATCTGGGTGCGGGTTGGTGCGCAACAGGGCTTCGGCCGCCATGATCATGCCCGGCGTGCAGAAGCCGCACTGGGTGCCCAGGTGTTCGTGGAAGGCTCGCTGCAGGTGCGACAGATTGCCTTCATGGCTCAGGCTTTCGACGGTCTCGATCCTGCGGCCCGCCAGGCTGTGGGCGAGGGTGCTGCAGGCCAGGCGCGGCTGGCTGTCCACCAGCACGGTGCAGGCGCCGCATTCGCCGCCGTCGCAGCCCTGCTTGGTGCCGGTCAGGCCCAGGGTGTCGCGCAGGTAGTCGAGGAGCAGCGCGTTCTCGGCCACCGCGTCTTCCCGGGGCTTCCCGTTGACCCAGAGCCGGAGGATCTTCTTCACCTGGGATCCATTGCGTGGGGATTGCTGGTCCATCGAGATGCTAATCCCGCGAAGGGCCCGAAGGCGCTGGCGGGGCCGCGGAGGCCACCCCCCCCCCCCCGCAGGGCCCCCCCCCCCGGCTTTAGGGGCGCGCCGACCGCCCCCAAAAGCCCGCCCCGCCCCACGGGCCCCCACACCAGACTTCCGCCCGGCACCACCCCATGCCCGTTGCGCGGTTCATGTCTTCCCCCGCAAGCCATAAGGATAATCCTTTGGCGAAGTCATGAGACAAACGACCCCTGAGGCAGCAGCCCTCGGGCTTTCAAGCGCCGATGCCTAAAGATCCCCCACAGGGCCGCGCCGATGGCGCCCGCGAACAGGGAATCGGGATGGGAATCGATGCGGGTGGACATCTTCTGCTTTTCCATCCCGTCCTGCATGGCTTTGACCAGGCCAGCATCCAGCGCCAGTCCGCCGGTCATCATCACCACACCCTCCTTGGCGTCGATGGACTTGAGCAGCTTGAGCAGGCGGTCGGCCATGGATTCGTGGATGCCGCGCAGGATGTCGGCGGGCGGGATCGAACGGGACACCATGTTGATGACATCGGTTTCCGCGAGCACGGCGCAGATGCTGCTGACCTTCTCAGGATTGCTGGAAGAAAGCGACAGCCCCGGGATCTCATCCTGGGCGATGCCGAGGTAGCGGGAGATGTTTTCCAGGAACTGGCCCGAGCCCGACGCGCATTGGCTGGTCATGCGGTAGTTGAGCACCTTGCCCCGTTCATCCATGCAGATGGCCCGGCCGTGCAGCGCGCCGATGTCGAGCACCGCGCGGGCCTCGGGATTAAGGTGGAGGGCTCCGCGGGCGTGGGTGGTCATGGAATAGAAATGGCCGGTGGCTCCCTGGAAGCTTTCGCCTTCGCCGGTGGTGGCCACGTAATCCACATCGCTCCGCTTCAAACCTGATTTCTCCAGAACATCTTGGATGGATTCCTCGACGAGCTTGAAGGAATCCCGCTGGCGGATGCGGGCGTCCCAGCGCGCCAGCCATTCGTAAGATGCACTTTCCTCGCCTTCGGAACGGAAAAGGACGGTCTTGATGACGCCGGATCCGACGTCCACTCCAATGGCTGTGGTCATGGTCCCGATCTCCCGTCAGTTGTTCACAGAACGGTGGGCGAAGCTCGCTCCACCCAGGGCGCCGGTGTAGATGGATTCGGCGCTGATGTTGATGGTCTTTTCCCCGTAGTTCTCCTTGATCAGCTGCCGGAGTTCCTTGACCGCGGCCTCGTTCTTGGCGACGCCTCCGGTGAAGGTGAACTGGTCGGTCACGCCGCCCGAACGGGCGATGATGGACATGGCGCGCAGCATGATCGCCCGGTGCAGTCCCGCCAGGATGTCGGGCCGTTTTTCGCCCAGGGAAAGGCGATCGCGCAGTTCCGCCCCGGCGAATACGGTGCAGGTGGAATTGATGCGCGTGGTCTTGGTGGCGGTCATGGCGATGGGCCCAAGCTCGTGCAATCCGATCTTCATCTCGTCGGCGATGTAGCCCAGGTAGCGCCCGCATCCGGCGGCGCAGCGGTCGTTCATCTGGAAATTCGTGACGATGCCGTGCTCATCCACCTGAATGCCCTTGGTGTCCTGGCCACCGATATCCAGGACCGTGCGCGTGCCGGGGAACATCATGTGGGCGCCAAGGCCGTGGCATAGGATCTCTGATCGGATGTGCTCCTTGGGGAACGGAAGCCGGACCCGGCCGTAGCCCGTTCCGACCACGTAGGTTTCTTCGAGTTCCAGGGCCAGCACTTTCTGAAGCGTGACCATGGCCTCGGCCTCGCTGACGTTCACGCCGCCCATGTCGCGGTAGGCCCTGGACAGGCCGTTCAGCAATTGCTTGGCCACCATCTCATCGGTGGAGACCATGGCCTCGATATCGAGGATGGACTTGTCGTAGATGTTCAGCAGGGCGTCGAAACTGACGCCCGATTCCTTGCTCACCTTTTCGGAGAGGCTCATAAAGCGCGAGCCGGCGATGTCGCGGAAGAAATCCGATTTGCGGTTGGCGCCGGGCGCATAGATCGCCGGGGCTTCGAGTTCGATCTGCCGGAATACCGCTGCCAGGGCCTCCCGTAGGGCATTCTTGGTGTCTGCGAAGCGGGGATGGTCGAGATACATGTCGCAGGAGGTTTCCAGTTGGACCAGCTCCGCGAGGAACTGCTCCAGCCTGAAATTGCGCTCCAGGTTCGCCAGCAGCACATCGACACTGCCGTCATCCCCCAAGGCCTGGTGGAACAGGGTGAAACGCGCGCCGATCTTGGCTTCCTGTTTGGAAACCGAAGCGGCCACATCGTAGTTGGATCGGGAATTCGTGATGCCCCGGCCGAGGATTTTCTGGTTCTCGTCCAGGACCAGCGCCTTGGTGGTGGTGGAGCCCAGATCGATGCCGATGAACGTTCGCATGAATTTCCTTTACGCGCTGGCGGCGGCGTTGCCGGTGATGAAGCCTCCAGCCCGGCGCTTCTGGTCGATCATCTGGAAATAGCTCTCGAGCCGGTTCTTGACGTTGGCCGCGGAAAAATAGCGGGGATCCACCAGATCGGTCTCGATGAAGGCGCCTGGTTTGCCGGTGAGTTTCTCGATCTCGCGGAGCATCACCAACTGGCCCGCGGAAAAGCTGTTGCAGCTCTTGATGGAGTTGATCAGCAGGCCGTCGGCATCGTATTCCTTGAGGTTGCGGGCCAGCATGTCCACCCGGGTCGGGAGATTGCGGTTGGTGTAGACGCCCAGGCAGTAGTCCGCGAGGCTTTCCAGCGGGTGGTCCGGATCATGGCGGAAGCCGTCGTAATCGTAGACGCCTCCGACCTTGGTATAGGAGCTGGCCACCACCACGGCGCCGGCCTCGGCGAACATCTGCCAGAACTCCCGGAACGAGGTCCAATTGGGCGGACCTTCCACCACCAGGCGGTATTTTTCTTCGGGCATGTCCCCGTCCAGGGTCTGGGCGCAAAGGCCTTTGGCGATGCGCTCTTCGATCTCCAGGCGCAGCAGGTCGTAGTACTGGATGGCTTCATCGGTGCCGCGGAAGGCCGTGAAGATCGGCCCCATGTAGTACACGCCGCCGAAATAACAATCGATGGGCGATGGCCTGCGTTTGGACTGCTCCAGCATCCAGACGAGATTGTTCTCGGCTTGGGCAGATTTGCGCAGGTATTCGCGCAGCCGGTCGATATCGAACTTGATGCCGGAGACCTTCTCCATCGTCGGGATGACTTCATCCTTCAGTTGCTTGACGATGTAGTCGCGCATGTTCTGGGTGGGCTGGCCGTCCGCGGCGTAGGGGACGTGCAGCATCACCGTCGGGCATTTGTACTGCTCGCGCAGCAGCTCGAACCACTTCATGAACGTGAAGCAGCCGGAATAGCTCAACAGCAGCATGTCCGGATCACGGAAAGGCTTGCCGTTGGGCGCGATGTTGCCCTTGGCCATCATGCCGATGTCCGCCTTCACGTAGGTGCAGACATCCTCGGAATGGCCCGAGCGCTCGGCCTCCTGGATCATGTCGCCGGATTTCTTGCGCATGGCGTTCTGGATCGCGTTGATCTCAGGCAGATTGTTCGCGATGTCGAAGCACATGAGCAGCTCGTTGAGGTTGCCCGGCACGAAGGTTGACGACACCTTGCACTCGCCGCTGGTGATGCGGTCGTAGTTCCGGCTGATCATCGCCTTCTGGATGAGCTGGGAATTCGACTTGGTGACTTCGGCTCCGCTCATACGCCACTCCAGAGTTTGATGGAATCCGCGAAGGTGCCGGACTGTTCCCGGATGGGCTGCATCTGGCCGGAATTCTCCGCGTACTGCAGGGTGATGTAGGGGATTCCTTTGGCTTCGACGCGGCTGATCATCATCGGCTGGTCCAGCAGCGCGGGATCGCAGAAGCTCGCCGCGGAGAAGATGACGCCGTCGGCACTGCGCTTGCGGATGATGTCGAGCAGGTACTTGCCCTTCACGTCCATGTCGGGTTCGTACTTCGCGGCGGTCTGGCCGGAATGGTGGAGGAAGGCCCTGGAAAGGTTCCGCAGCGGGTCGCCGGTGGTTTCCACATCCCCCTGGATCCAGCGGTTCACCAGCATGAAGTCGTCGTCCACGATGTAGCAGCCGGAGATTTCCAGCGACTTGATCAAGGGAAGCGGCGGCTGTTCGCAGAAGCCGCCCGTCAGGACCACGCGGCAGTTGTCCCGCATGGGCCGGTTCTCGGCTTCGGCGGCGGCGATGTATTCCTGCATCAGCAGCGTGTGCTCTTCCGGCGGCAACACCATGCCCGCCCGCATCAATAGGTAGACTTCTGCGGAAGGCGCCTTCCAGGGGAATGCGGATCGATAGTCGTAGACCTTGTTCACCCAGGCGCGGTTCTCGTTGTAGATAGCGATGGAATGGTTGAGCTGTTCATCGGTGATTTTCCGCCCCGAGATCCGCTCAAGGCCTTCCTTCAGTTCCCGCAGCTCGTTCTCGTAGAAGACGCCGCCGACCTCATCCTTGAAGTTCTGCGGAACGTCGAAGTAGCGTACGTATTTGTCCTTGAACATGAGCTTCCAGATGCCGCTCATGTTGCGGATGACATCGCAGGTGGACGGGAACATCATGCCGTCCACGAAGTCGAGCCGCCCTGTGACCGCCAATTCGAGAGTGGACCTTGGAATGCGGCAGATGTAGCTCTGGTAATAGGCGTCGCCGTGGATCACTTCCAGATCCGAGCCCCCGCCCAGGATTCCGAGGGCCAGCATCCCTGCCGCATGGATGATTTCGCGGGGGACGTAGACCGGCATGTACCCGATGACGCCGCGTCCTGGCTGGGCGGCCTTCCACTCGCGGGCACGGGTAAAGTCGAGGTCGTCGAAGATCGCCTGGCAGAAGGCGACGAGGTCGTGGACGGAGCGATGGCTCATTGCTCCCGCTCCTGGACAGCGGGCATCAGGCTTTCGATCAGTTCCTCGGTCCAGGGAATGCCCTTGGCCAGGCCCTGGCGCAGCGCGACGAAATCGATCTCGCGGCCCGTTTCCTTGGTGCCCTCGTTGAAGGCGCGGAAGCCGGCGCGGGCCTCGTTCATCATGTTGAGGGCCAGCCAGGCGCGGGAATTCTCCTTGTTGCGGTTCCAGGCGTCCAGTTTGGGCTTGCGCAGTTCCTCCAGGCTCTTGGTCATGCATTCCGGGAAGGTTTCGAGCAGTTTGCCGCACAATTCCTCGACCTTCTCATCCAGCAGGCTGAGATCGATCTGGCCGCCCTTGATGGTGGCTTGCCCGGCTTTCAGGTCTTCGCCGGTCTTGAACTCGCCATGCACGATCCGGCCGAATTCATCGATCATGCGGTCGGTGGTCACGGTGGGGTTGGCCAGGAAGCGGCCATCCACTTTCAGGGCCGGGACCAGGCCGGAGACGATGCCGAGGCGCGCGGCCTTGTGGGCCGAAAAGGGCTCGCAGAGCGTGCCGGACACCATGGCCTGCTCGCAGCCGATCATGACCGGCAGGAAATCCGTCGCGCCGCCGATGGCCGCGGAGCCGTGCTTGGGGCCGGCCTGTCCGAAATTGGCAAGATCCTGGGCGAGGGTGAAGTCGCAGGCCATGCCGATCTCCTGGCCGCCGCCGATGCGCATGCCGTTGACCCGGCAGATCACGGGCTTGTCGCAGCCCAGGATGCTGGAGACCATGTCGTTGAACAGCCGCATGTACTGCCGGTATTCCTGCGGGTTGCCCGCGTAGTATTCCGCATATTCCTTGGTGTTGCCGCCGGTGCAGAAGGCCTTGTCGCCCACGCCGGTGAACACCACCGCATTGACTTCCCGGTCCACGGAGGCCCGGCGGAAGGCCAGGATCAGGGCCTTGACCATGTCCGTGGTGTAGGAATTGAATTGCTTCGGATTGTTCAGGATGATCCAGGCGTTGAAGAGCCCTTCGGCAGGGGAACCGTCACGGCGCCTGGCGGGGCGTTTTTCGTACTGAACCAGGCCGCCGCAAAGGTCCTCGACCTTGGTTGCGACCAGATTGTGGTCATTCAAGGTGGCGGGGGCCGTTCTGGCGGCGATCTCTTTGGTGGTGGCCATGGTGTCTCCGTGTTTCGCGTTCGAGGCCCCGCCAGCGGAGGTCCCGATCCATTGGTCAGTGGGTTAGGGGCTTGGTCAGGACCAGCCGTTGGGATTGGTGGAAACCGCAGGCGTGGAGGAAACGGTTCAGCTCGAAGTCCTCCGGCGACACCTGGGTCCGCACGTATTCGACCTGGAGGGTCGAGAGGTTCAGCAGCAACTGGGAGAGGAGCGCATGTCCGATGCCCGATCCCGCGTAGGCCGAGTGGACGCCGATGGCATCGATCACCGCCGCTTTGTCCACCTTGCCGAATTCACCGAAATCGACGCTCGCCATGACGTAGCCCGTGAGGACCCCATCCTCTTCGGCTACCAGGGAGATCCGGATCCCTGATTCGTTCAGCATCTCCTGGATCTTGGCGGAAAAGTAGGCCGAACGGTCCCGGCCCGTGAGGCTGTGGTCGATGCGGACGACCTCCGACAGATCCGCCTCCTCAAGGGAACGGATCAAAAAGCGGTCCCGGGATAGATCGTTCGGATCCTCCGACCCCCGGCGTTGGCCTTGGGCCGGTTCACTCAGCTTCTCCTCCAGAGGCGACGTGTCGCGCTCGATAACCTGGTGGGAAGACAGGTGGAAACCGGCGGAAGAAAAGAACATGACCATGGGATGGTCGGACCAGTTCACCTGGGTCTTGAGCACGCCTACTTTTTTTTCAGATAGCCGCGCTTCGATTTCACGCATCAGGGCCTTGCCGATCCCATGCCTTTGGGCCCCGGAATCCACGCCGATGACGTCCAGGACCGCAGCCGCATCCCGGCTTCCGAATTCCCCGGTCTGGATTCGGGCGAAGGCGTAGCCCGCCAAGTTTCCGTGATCCATCGCTCCGCAGGCGATGAAGCCGTCGGGGCTCCTGGTGGCGGCGGAAAACCGTTTTTCCAGGAAGCCCTTCCGGGGATGTCCGCCGATGCGGTTCTCGATTCCGGAAACACGGTCCAGGTCATCCATGCGGAGCGAGCGAATAGCCAGTTCGGACATTGCCTTTCCCTTCCCCCGATGCCTAGACCGATGAGCGATGAGCGATGATGTTTACCTGTAGTAACATGCCATCAACCCGCTTGAATCGAGGGACCTCATTGAGTGACCAATGTCTCGTTTTCTAAACCTGGATGGACGGGTCGCGGTGGTCACCGGAGGCGCCAGCGGGATCGGGCTGGCCATCACCCGCGCCCTGATTGCGCAAGGTGCCCATGTGCATGTGTTTGACGTTTCCGCCGGGGGACAGGCGCTGAAACCCCCGAGCCGGTTCCATTCGGTGGATATCACCGATCCCATGGCAGTGGCCAAGGCTGCCGGGCAGATTTCCGAGCCCGTCAATCTGCTTGTCAACAACGCGGGCATCACCCGAGACCGCAGCACCCTCAAGATGAGCGATGAGGAATGGGCCTCGGTGCTCTCGGTGAACCTGACGGGAGCCTTCAACCTGGTGCGGGCCCTGGCGCCCGGAATGGTGCGGGCACGGTACGGCCGCATCGTCAACATCAGTTCCATCAACGGAATCCGGGGGAAATTCGGCCAGGCGAACTACAGTGCCTCCAAGGCAGGACTCATCGGCTTGACCAAGACCTGGGCCCGGGAATTCGGGCCGAAAGGGATCACGGTCAACGCGGTGGCGCCGGGCATGGTCTTGACCGCCATGGCTTTGGCGCTTCCGGAAGAGATGCGCGAACAGGCCATGGATGAATGCGTGCTACCCGGGCTGGCCGAGCCCGAAGATATCGCCCATGCGGTGCTGTTCCTGCTTTCCGATGCAGCCCGGATGATCACGGGCGAAGTGATCAGGGTGGATGCCGGGCAGTGCATTTGATCGCTACTGCCAGAGCTCCCGCCTGGCGATTTCAAGAGCCTCCCGATCATCGGGATGCGCCAGCTTGATGAGCGCCTTGGCCCTTTCGTGCAACGTCTTGCCCGCGAGATCCGCCACACCGTATTCCGTCACGATGTAGTGGACATGGGCCCGGGTGGTCACGACGCCGGCGCCGGATTTGAGCTGCGGGACGATGCGGGGCATCCCCTTCAGGGTGCGGCTGGAGAGGGCGATGATGGGCTTGCCGCCCACAGACAGGGAGGCGCCGCGGATGAAATCCATCTGGCCGCCGACGCCCGAGATGATGCGGCTGCCGATGGAGTCGGCGCAGACCTGGCCCGTGAGGTCGATCTCGACCGCTGAATTGATGGCGGTGGCCTTCTGGTTGCGGGCGATGTTGGTCGGGTTGTTGATGTAGGCGATATCCAACAGCACCGCGGCGGGGTTGTCGTCGATGAAATCGAAGAGCGCCCGCGATCCCATGACGAAACCGCCCACGATCTTTCCGGGGTGGATCTTTTTCATGCTGTTGTCCACGGCGCCGGATTGGATCAGGGCGAAGGCGCCCTCGCTCCACATCTCGGTGTGGATCCCCAGATGCTTGTGGTGGTGCAGGGCCGCGAGCACGGCGTCGGGCACCGCGCCGATCCCCATCTGGAGTGTGGCGCCGTCCTCGATGAGCGAACTGGCATGCCGTCCGATGGCCAATTCGATGTCAGTCAAGGGCGTGGCCGGCGACTCCGGGATTTCCTCATCCACGTCGACCCAATGGTGGATCCGGTCGATGTGGATGAAACCGTCCCCATGGACCCGCGGCATCCGCGGATTGACCTGGGCGATGATCACCTTGGCGGTTTCCGATGCGGCCCGCGCCACGTCGACAGATGTGCCCAAGGAACAGTATCCGTGCGCATCCGGCGGGCTCACGTGGAGCAGGGCGACATCGGGAGTGCGTCGGCCGGACCGGAACAGCGCCGGGATCTCTGAAAGGAAGCAGGGCAGGTAATCGATGCGTTCGCTGCCCACCTTTCCCCGCATGTTGTGGCCCACGAACAAATTGGTGACGCGAAAGGAATCCGTGTAGCGATCTTCGGCTGGAGCCCCCGGTCCGGCGGTGTGCAGATGCATGAGTTCCACGTTGCGCACTTCGGGAGCCCGCTCCAACAGCGCATTCAGCAGCACCAGGGGCGTCGCGCAGCCGCCATGGACGAAGACCCGCTGGCCTGAACGGATTCCGGAGACCGCAGAGATGGCATCGGCTGAACGTGGCATGGGAACTCCTCCTGTGTGAACGTGCGAAGTACCGCTAGACTGTGGACCTGTTGGCTCCGTGCCTCCTTGGACTGGAGTCCGGATTGAGCCTGGAGCAAGATTGACCGCAACCGTCAGTGCCTTGGATCAAGTTTTCCCCAGGGGAATGGCCAGCCTCCATGAATGGGAGGCGCTGGAATCCTGATGAAATCTTGATGTCCGCTTGCCCTGTCTTGACGCCGTCCTGATCGGAACCGCCACAGTCTGATCCCTGGCCCGAATGGGGCTTGGAGGACGGAATGCGTCGAAATACGATCCTGGGAATGGCATTGTTGATGCCGGGAATCATCTGGGCTCAAGGGACCGATCCCGCAGGCCCAGCAGTGGCGCTCCCGCCTCCATCCGTGGCACCGGCACCCTTCGCCTTCGCGGACTTCACCTGGCTCAACGGTGGCGGCCGCCAGAAGGAGGCGATCCTCGACACGAAATACTTCACCGGCGAATTCCGGGCCGATGTGAACTATGTCTACGACTTCAACCATCCCAAGGACCACACTCTGGTGGGCTCCAGCGAGCTGGGCCGCACCAACGAGATCCATGTCCAACAGCTGGGCATCGGCGGTGATTTCCATTGGGAGAACGTCCGCGGCCGCATCATGACCCAGTTCGGCCTCTACTCCACCATGACGCCCCGCAACGACGCGAGTCCCACCAAGGGACAGTGGCAGACCGACAACGCCTACCGCTACATCTCCGAAGCCTATGGCGGGTACCACTGGGATGTGATGAATGGCATCAACCTCGATGCGGGCATTTTCATGTCCTATGTCGGCCTGTTCAGTTATTACAACTTCGACAACTGGGCCTACCAGCCTTCCTATGTTTCTTCGAACACACCCTGGTTCTTCAACGGCCTGCGGCTCCAGGTCTTCCCCACCGACAAACTGAAGTTCGAGTTGTGGGTCACCAACGGCTGGCAGTCCTACAACATGTTCAACAACACGCCGGGCATCGGCGGCAACTTCACCTGGTCCCCGAATGGCAATGTCCGGGTCATCTCGAACAACTACTTCATCGGTGCCGACACCCTTGGCAACCAGAAGCGCACCCGCCGCCACACGGACAACAGCATCGAGGTGAAGTACTGGGACAAACCCGACCACTTCCTTTCCAAGATGGCCACCTCCTTCACCTTCGATCTGGGGGATGAACAGGGTGGCGGCGTGAGCCGCTCGGGCACGGCAACAGAGCCGAAACAGTATTTTGCAGGTTGGATGTTCTACAACCGCTTCTGGTTCGCTCACGACCGCCATGCCGTCACCCTTGGCGGCGGCGCCATCACCAATCCCGGCCGCTACCTCGTGCTGGTGCCGCCCATCAACGGCGCCACCGCCGCCTCCGGGACGCCCTACTTCACGGCCAATCCTGGCGATCCCTACCACGCCTGGGACTGGTCAGCGACCTACGACTACATGCCGAACCAGTGGATCACCTTCCGGGGCGAGTTCAACCGCCGCGGGGCGAACGTGCCTTACTTCGCGGGCTCTGGCGGCGTGACGCCTCCCGGCGGCAACCAGGGGGCTCCGGGTTCGATGGTGCAGGATTGGGCGCCGGATCTCCGCAAGCTCGAAAGCCGCTTGACCTTCGCCCTGCTCGTCAAGTTTTAGGCCTGCGTGATGCCATGCACCCTTCTCTTCCTATCTACCTCCCTTTTGGCCTCTTGGTGGCTTGGGTTGGCTGCAGGACCGCTCTGCGGATGTGGAAAGAGAAATGTAGCCGGGGGGATGTGCTGGTGATGCTCGCCCTGACCTGGCTTCCGCTGGCCATCTGGATATTCATTCAATTCTTTCCCCAGGAGTAGGCATGTCCACCACGATGCTGATCGCAGCCATCCTGACGCTGGCCCTGCTGGGCTACCTGATCTTTGCGCTCCTAAAGCCGGAGAAGTTCCAATGACCCACGCCTGGATCCAAAACATCCTCTTTCTGGTTTTGCTCTTGGCCTTGGCCGTTCCTTTGGGGCCATTCATCGCCAAGGTCATGGAAGGGGAGCGCACCTTCCTCCATCCCGTGCTGGGCCCCGTGGAGCGGGGTTTCTACCGCCTCATGGGCATCACCGGGCAGGAGGACATGGGCTGGAAAAGCTATGCCTGGGCCATCGCCCTGTTCAACCTGCTGGGCATCGCGGCCGTCTTCCTGCTGCAAAAAATCCAGGCGCTTCCGGTGCTGAACCCCGAAGCCATGGTCAAGGTGCCCACGGACCTGGCCTTGAACACCGCGGTGAGCTTTGCCACCAACACCAATTGGCAGGCCTATGGCGGCGAGACCGCCATGAGCTACCTCACCCAGATGCTGGGCCTCACGGTGCAGAACTTTCTATCGGCGGCTACCGCCATCGCGGTGCTGGTGGCGCTGATCCGGGGCCTGGTCCGGCGCACGGCGGATGGCATCGGCAATGCCTGGGCGGACCTGATCCGCAGCACGCTCTACGTGCTCCTGCCCCTGAGCCTGGTCATCGCCCTCCTGTTGGTTTCCCAGGGTGCCATCCAGAACTTCTCGGCCTACGTGCGCACCGCCTCAGGGCAGATCATCGCCATGGGACCGGCCGCTTCCCAGGTGGCCATCAAGATGCTTGGCACCAACGGTGGCGGCTTCTTCAATGCGAATTCCGCCCACCCCTTCGAGAACCCGACCGCCTTCAGCAACCTGATCCACATGCTCGCCATATTTGTGATCCCGGCGGCCCTTTGTTTCACCTTCGGCCGGATGGTGAAGGACAAGCGCCAGGGCTGGGCGATTCTCGCCGCCATGACCGTCATCTTTGTGGGCGCTCTGGCGGTCACCACCTGGGCTGAAGCCAATGGCAACCCGGGCTTGAAGGCCTTGCCGGTGGACCAGATTGTTTCCATCCAGCAGGGCGGGGGCAACATGGAGGGGAAGGAAATCCGCTTCGGCACCGGGGCCACCAGCCTTTTCGCCACCATCACGACCTCTGCTTCCTGCGGGGCGATCAATGGATGGCACGATTCCTTCACGCCCTTGGGCGGTTTGGTTCCGCTTTGGTTGATGGAGCTGGGCGAGGTCGTCTTCGGCGGCGTGGGCTCGGGCCTGTACGGCATGCTGATGTTCGCCCTGGTGGGTGTCTTCATCGGCGGCCTCATGGTGGGGCGCACGCCTGAGTACCTGGGGAAGAAGATCGAAGCTTTCGAGATGAAGATGGCCTCCATCGCCATCCTCCTGCCCTCCGCGGCGATCCTCATCGGGACGGCCGTTGCGGTGCTTCTGCCCGTGGCCACCGCCTCCATCTCGAATCCCGGGCCCCATGGCTTCTCGCAGATCCTCTATGCCTTCAGCAGCGCCACCCAGAACAACGGCAGCGCCTTCGGCGGCCTTAGTGTCAACATCCCCTTCTACAACTACGGCCTGGCGCTGGCCATGATCGTGGGGCGTTTCGGTGTGATCTTCCCGGTGCTCGCCATCGCGGGTTCCCTGGGACGCAAGAAATACACGCCCGAAAGCTTGGGCACACTGCCCACGCACACACCGCTTTTCGTGGGCGTGCTGGTCAGCGTGGTGCTGCTGGTGGGCGCGCTCACCTACCTGCCGGCCTTGGCGCTGGGGCCCATTGCTGAACATTTGTCGTTTCACGGAGATATCCGATGACGTCCCACTCCCGGCAGGACAGCCAAGCCCGCCCCCTTTTCGAACCCCGCATCGTGCGCCGCGCGGTGGGCGACGCTTTCCGGAAATTGAATCCCCTGCACCAGCTCCGCAACCCCGTGATGTTCACGGTTTGGGTCTGTAGCGCCGCCACAACGGGTCTGTGGATTCAATCCCTTAGTGGACATGGAGAGGCCCGCCCCACCTTCATCCTGGCCATCGCGCTGTGGCTCTGGTTCACGCTCCTGTTCGCCAATTTCGCCGAAGCCATGGCCGAGGGCCGGGGCAAGGCCCAGGCGGATAGCCTGCGAAAATCCAGGAAGGACGTGCAGGCCAAGAAGCTCCAGGACACTGATAAGAACGGACACGCGGAATTGGTGGCGGCCTCGTCCTTGCGGCTGGGCGACATCGTCCTGGTGGAAGCTGGCGACCAGATTCCCGGCGATGGCGAAGTCATCGAAGGCGTGGCGTCCGTGAATGAGAGCGCCATCACCGGGGAGAGCGCACCGGTCATCCGGGAATCCGGCGGCGACCGCAGCGCCGTCACCGGAGGCACCGTGGTGCTTTCGGACTGGCTGGTGGTGCGGATCACCACCAATCCAGGCGAGACCTTTCTGGATCGCATGATCGCCATGGTGGAGGGCGCCAAGCGTCAGAAAACGCCCAACGAGATCGCCCTGGACATCCTGCTGGCCGGCCTCACCATCGTCTTCCTTCTGGCCACAGCCACACTGCTGCCCTATTCGATCTTCAGCGTGAAAGCGGCGGGCCAAGGGGCACCGGTGACACTCACCGTGCTGGTGGCGCTGCTGGTCTGCCTCATCCCCACCACCATCGGCGGCCTGCTTTCCGCCATCGGCATCGCGGGCATGGACCGCATGATCCAGGCCAATGTCATCGCCACTTCGGGCCGCGCGGTGGAAGCCGCCGGAGATGTGGACGTCCTCCTGCTCGACAAGACCGGGACCATCACGCTGGGCAACCGGGAAGCCGTGGCATTCATCCCGGCCAATGGCGTGAGTGCCGAAGCGCTGGCGGATGCGGCGCAGCTCTCTTCGTTAGCTGACGAGACGCCGGAAGGCCGCAGCATCGTCGTGCTGGCCAAGGAGAAGTACGGCCTTCGCGAACGCGACATCCACGCGCTGGACGCCCATTTCGTGCCCTTCACCGCCCAGACCCGCATGAGCGGCGTGAACCTGGGCGCGCGGGAAATCCGGAAAGGCGCCGCTTCGTCCATCGAGACATTTGTGGAGTCCAAAGGCGGGCGCTTTCCCAAGGAATTGAGGGAGGCCGTGGACGCCATCTCCAAAGCCGGGGGCACGCCCCTGGCCGTGGCGGAAGGTCCCCACCCGTTGGGCGTCATTCATCTCAAGGACATCGTGAAGGGCGGCATCAAGGAGCGTTTCGCCGAGCTGCGCAGCATGGGCATCAAGACCGTGATGATCACCGGCGACAATCCGCTCACCGCCGCGGCCATCGCCGCCGAAGCAGGCGTGGATGACTTCCTGGCCCAGGCTACGCCCGAAGACAAGCTCAAGCTCATCCGCGAATACCAGGCGGGCGGGCGACTCGTCGCCATGACCGGAGACGGCACGAATGACGCGCCAGCCTTGGCCCAGGCCGACGTGGCCGTGGCCATGAACTCCGGCACCCAGGCTGCCAAAGAGGCCGGAAACATGGTGGACCTGGACTCCAATCCCACCAAACTCATCGAGATCGTAGAAATCGGCAAGCAGTTGCTGATGACCCGGGGCAGCCTGACGACGTTCAGCATCAGCAACGACGTCGCCAAGTATTTCGCGATCCTGCCCGCGGCCTTCGCCGCCACTTACCCGGCCCTTGGAGCGCTGAACATCATGGGGCTCCACAGTCCGGAGAGCGCTATCCTCTCGGCGGTGATCTTCAATGCCCTCATCATCGTGGTGCTCATCCCCCTGGCCCTGCGAGGCGTGAAGTACCGCGCCGTGGGCGCGGCTCAACTGCTCAAGCGCAATCTGCTGATCTATGGATTGGGCGGCCTGGTGGTGCCCTTCGCGGGCATCAAGGCCATCGATTGGCTGCTCGTCGCAACGCACTTGATCTAAGGAGCTCCCATGAACCTCCAACTCCGCCCCGCGCTTGTCTCCTTCGCCGCGCTCAGCGTGCTCACGGGCCTCGCCTATCCCGCCCTCGTCGCGGGCCTGGCCAAGGTCGTCTTTCCCCGGCAGGCCGCCGGGAGCCTTGTTCACAAAGACAACAAGGTGATCGGTTCCGAACTCATCGGCCAATCCTTCACGGATCCCGGCCATTTCTGGGGGCGTCCTTCATCCACCTCAGGTCCCGATGGCAAGCCGCTGCCCTACAACGGCGGCAACAGCGGCGGCAGCAACCTGGCGCCAAGCAATCCCGGTCTGAAGAAAGCCGTGGAAGAACGCATCGCAGCTTTGAAGGCGGCCGATCCAGAACAGCAGGGTTTGGTGCCCGTGGATCTGGTGACGGCCTCCGGAAGTGGTCTGGATCCCCACATAAGCCCCGCCGCCGCCGCGTACCAGATTCATCGCGTGGCCAAGGCCCGCGCGCTTGATCAATCCCGAGTGCAAGCTTTGGTGGCGGCCCACACGGAACAACCTCAGTTCGGGGTGTTGGGGGACGTCCGTGTGAATGTTCTGAAGCTGAACATGGATTTGGATGGATTGCGTTGACCCCCCGCTGCGCTGGACGAAGGAGGCCGCATGGGCCCATCGGCCCTCGGCAGACCTTGGATGGTTTTCTCGACGAGCTCCACTTCCTTCGGATGCAGAAGCTTTTAAGGACCGTGCCCGGATCCGGGGAATAAGCTATCCCCATGGATGTCCAACGCCCCGATCCCGATGCGCTGCTCCGCCAGGTGCAGGACGAGGAAGCGAGGAAGCAGCGAGCGCAGCTGAAAGTCTTCTTTGGCGCTGCGCCGGGGGTGGGGAAGACCTACGCCATGCTGACGGAAGCCCGCGTGTTGCAGGCGGAAGGCGTGGATGTGGTCATCGGCGTGGTGGAGACCCACGGGCGCTCCGAGACCGCCGCCCTGGCGGAAGGCCTGGAGGAAATCCCCAAGCGGGACCTCGCGTACCGGGGTGTTTTCTATCCTGAATTCGACCTCGATGCCGCCTTGAAGCGCCGTCCGGGGCTCATCCTCATGGATGAGCTGGCCCACACGAACATCATGGGCGCCCTCCACGATAAGCGGTGGCAGGACGTCATGGACCTGCTGGATGCGGGAATCGACGTCTATACCACCATCAACGTGCAGCATATGGAAAGCCTGCGGGACGTGGTGGCCCAGATCACGGGCATCATCGTGCGCGAATCCGTGCCGGACACGGTGCTGGAACGGGCGGACGAGGTCGAGCTAGTGGACCTCCAGCCCGAAGAGCTGCAGCAGCGCCTGAAGGAGGGCAAGGTCTATGTGCCGGACCAGGCGCGGGCCGCGCTGGACCGCTTCTTCCGCAAGGGCAACCTGCTGGCCCTCCGGGAGCTGGCCCTGCGCCGGACGGCGGATCGCGTGGATGCGGAGATGCGCCGCTACATGGCGTCCGAGGGCATCGTCAAGACCTGGGCCGCAGGCGACCGCCTGCTGGTCTGCGTGGGACCCAACGAAATGTCCCGGCGGGTGGTGCGCGCCACCCGCCGCATGGCGGAGGCGCTTGGCGGCGCCGAGTGGATGGCGGTCTACGTGGAGACCACCCGGCATGTGCGTTATGGCGACCAGGACCGCGCGCGGATCGACGAAAACCTGAGGCTCGCCGAGCGGTTGGGGGCCGAAACCGTCGTGTTGCAGGGCGGCCAGGCGCTCGCCGAGGACATCCTCAACCTGGCCCGCTCCCGGAATGTCACCAAGATCGTGGTGGGCAAGCCCACCCGGTCCCGTTGGCTGGAGTTGTTGACGGGTTCCCTGGTGGACGAGCTGGTGAGAGGCAGCGGGGACATCGATGTCTATGTCATCACCGGGGAATCCAGCGGCGATGCGGCGAAACCCAGCCTCCGCCCGCGTGAACACAGCCCCTTCCACCATTACCTATGGGCGGCGGCGGCCGTGGCCCTCTCCTCGGGGATTTCCCACCTGATCTTCCGGCTCGTGAATCTGGAAGACGTGGTCATGGTGTACCTGCTGGGCATCGTGGTGGTGGCCGTGCGCTTCGGCCGCGGGCCATCGCTCACTGCGTCGTTGCTCAGCGTTTTAGCCTTCGACTTTTTCTTCGTGCCGCCCTACCTCACTTTCACTGTCTCGGATTTCCGGCATCTGGGCACCTTTGGAGTGATGCTTTCGGTGGGCCTGGTCATCGGCAATCTCACCGCGCAGATCCGGGAGCAGGCGATCCTGGCCCGCAGCCGGGAAGAACGCACCCAGGCTTTGTACCGCTTGAGCCGGGAACTGGCCAGAGGCGCGGATTCAGCGCCGCTCGTGGCTTCCGCCATCCGCAACCTTGCCTCGCAATTCCACAGCAAGGTCGTGGTGCTGCTGCCGGATGACGACGGGCGGCTCAAGCCTTCCGAACTCGAACCGGCCTACCCCATCCATGACCAGGAACTGGGCGTCGCCCGCTGGGTGTTCGAACACGGCGAACCTGCGGGGCTCGGGACCGACACGCTCCCAGGCGCCAAGGCCATGTACCTGCCCATGCTGGGTGCCGGAGGTCCCATCGGGGTGTTGGGCATCCAGCCGGAGGGTTCCGTAGCCTTATTGGAGCCTGGCCAGAAGCATCTGATGGAGGCCTTCGCCAACCAAACCGCCTTGGCGCTGGAGCGGACGCAGCTGTCTGAGCAGCGCAGCCGGACCCAGGTCCAGATGGAACGCGAGCAGATGCGCAATGCCTTGCTCAGTTCTGTGAGCCATGACCTCCGCACGCCGCTGGGCACTATCACTGGCGCGGCATCCGCCTTGCTGGATGAGTCTGCGCAGATGGCCGAGGGAACCCGGCGGGAGATGCTGCAGACCATCCAGGAGGAAGCCCATCGCCTCCATCGCCTGGTCACGAATCTGTTGGACCTGACGCGGTTGGAATCCGGTGCCTTGGCGGTGCGCAAGGAATGGACTCCCATGGAAGAGGTGGTCGGCGCGGCTTTGAACCGCATCGAATCCCAGATCCTCAACCGGGATGTCCGCGTGGAACTGCCGCCTGATCTGCCGCTCGTGCCGTTGGATCCAGTGCTCTTCGAACAGGTCGTCATCAATCTGGTGGAGAATGCCGTCAAGTTTTCGCCAGCGGACCGGCCCATCACCATCAAAGCCTGGGCCACGGAGCGCAACCTCACCTTGGTGGTGCAGGACAATGGGCCGGGCATCCCCGAGGGCCATGAAGAACGCATCTTCGAGAAGCTCGTGCGGCTTCCGGGCACCAGCGCCCCCGGAGCCGGACTCGGCCTCGCCATCTGCCGGGGCATCGTCCAGGCCCATGGGGGCCGCATCCAGGCGGCCAACCGGCCCATGGGCGGCGCGCAGATCCTCGTGAGCCTGCCGTTGGAAGGTGTCCCCCCAAGTCCACCCTCGGAGGTGGCATGACCGGAGAAATCACGCTCCTGGTGGTGGAGGACGAACCCCAGATGCTGCGGTTCTTGAGGGCCTCGCTGCAAAGCCACGGCTACCGGATGTTGGAAGCCGCCACCGCCGAGGAGGGCATGCGTCTGGCCACGCTTCATCAGCCCGATGTCATCCTCACAGACCTGGGGCTGCCAGACTTGGACGGCCTGGAACTGACCCGGCGCCTGCGCGGGTGGACGGACCGCCCCATCCTCGTCATCTCGGCCCGGGGGCAGGAAGAGGACAAAGTGAAGGCTCTGGATGCCGGAGCGGATGATTACCTGACGAAACCTTTCGGCGTCGGCGAGCTGCTGGCGCGCATCCGCGTGGCGCTGCGCCACACCCAGCGCCGCGGGGAAGCGGAGGATCCGATTTTCGAGCTGGGACGCTGGCGGGTGGACCTGGCGAAACGCGAAGTGCGGGTGGAGGGCGTTGAAGTCCATCTCACACCCAACGAATACAAGCTGCTCACCACACTGATCCGGCACGCTGGCAAGGTGCTCACCCATCACATGCTGCTGAAGGAAGTCTGGGGCGCCTCTGCGGGGGCCCAGCCCCACTACCTCCGCGTCTACATGGCGCAACTCCGGCAGAAGCTGGAGGAGGACTCCGCGAGGCCCAAGCATCTCATCACCGAGCCGGGGGTTGGCTATCGCCTGAAGCTGGAGTAGAAATCCATTTCTCTTCTGTAGGAGCGGTTCGAGGACTTCGGCGAAGCGATAGACTTTTCCATGCCTCCCGAACCCGAAACACCTTCAACCACGGCTGCCCAGGAAGCGGAAGGGCCTTCGCCTTGGATCCCGCTGGGGCACGCGCATCTGTTGTTTTGGGCGGCGCTGGTCTGGCCCGTGGCATCGGGCCTGGTGTTCGGCCCGGCCATGCGGCTGCTCGGCCCGGGAGCCGCGGTCCTTTCCTGGGGCTTCACGGCCGTGTTTTGGGTCCTGGGCGGCGGGGCCATCCTGCTGGGTTTGAAGGGCCAGCAGGATGAAAATCCAGGGCCGCTGAGGCGTGCCGCCTTCATGGCGTCCCTGGTGATCTGGCTCGCGCACGTGGCCATCGGGCTGGTCCTTCGTTTCCGGCATGCGGAGCTCGGCGGGCTCGGCTACGCCTACCTGCGCCTCGACCCGCTGGTAGCGCCCTTCATCGCCGCCGTGCCCCTGATTCTGCTCATGGCCTCCCGCGAGGAGCAGAGCGGCGGCACCTTCGACGCTGCCGCCGCGGTCCTGGCGATGCTGGGCGGGCTTGGGTTCCTGGGGCCCTTCCTGCTGGGCTTCGGAGCGCTGGTCGGCGGACATCCGCTGCTGGCAGCGGCCTGGGATGCCTTGCGCCGGCCTACCGAAGCCATGAGAGGCGAATGGTCCGATGGGGGCGACGAGGCATTGCGGGGCCGCAGCCTCGGCCAGATGGCCCTCGCATTCATCCTGAGCGCTCCGCTCCTGGCGCTTCTGATGGTGGTCTCAGGCCGTTTCGGCCATGGTGGATTCGACTTGGCCGCCCAGTGGATCCGGCCTTTGGCAGCGTGGCTGACCTCGCTTCTGCTTGGTATCGCCTCGCTGCGATCCCTACGGCACGCGGGCGCCCGGGAGGGCCGGGGCATGGCCGTGGTGGCGCTGGCGCTGTGCGGACTGCTGTTCTTGCCCATGCTTCTGCTGCTGGTGTTCCTGCTGCTGCTCGCCACCAAGGTCATCCGGCTGTAGGCCGTCAGAAAACCACTGAGCGCGGGTCGAGAGCACCCCAGAGCCCGATCACGCCACCCAGATCTCCGGTGGGACTGGATGGCTCAGGAAGTGGGTCATGCCCTCGCTGAATCCGTAGGCGCCGGTGCGGCCGAAAGCCAGGAGATCGCCGGGAGCGAGGTCCGCTGGCAGGTCCGCTTCACCCACGCGATCCAGGCTGGTGCAGAGCGGGCCCGCCAACGTGGTACGCGCCATTGGCCCCGACTTCCCCACCGCCCGCACGGGAAAGGATTCGCCCGTGAGGAGCGGCCGCAGCAGGTGGTTGATGCCGCCTTCGAGAATCGCGAAGCGCGTGCCGCGGCTTTCCTTGATGCGGACCACGCGGGCCAGGTAGAGGCCGCAGGGCGCTGCGAGGAAACGGCCAGGTTCCAGGATCAGTTCGCCCTTGAACCAGGAATGTTCGCGCTGCAATTGGCTGAGGCCCCGGCCCAGCGCCTCCACATCCAGCTCCGGTTGATCGGCCGAGTAGGCCACGCCCAGGCCGCCGCCGAGATCGATCTGTTCGAGATCCAGTCCGTGTTCGCGATGCAAGCGGGCGGCCATCTCCAGCACCATGCGGTGCGTGGCGAGCAGTTTCCGCACATCACGCTGATTGCTGGCGGCGAACACGTGGAGACCGCGGATGCGGACATGGCTCAAGGCTTTCGCTCGTTCAAGAATGCCAGGCAGTTGTTCTTCATCGACCCCAAAGGCCGAAGGCCCGACGCCGCCGATGATGCGGTTGCCCTCCTCGGCGCCGGTCGAGGGGTGGACACGCAGATTCACGGCTAATTCTGTTCCGCTTATTTCATCAAGGCGGGCCAGATCCTCCCAGCCTTCGGCCTGGATCCGCACTTTCATCTTTAGCGCGAGCTCCAGTTCTTCTCGGCGTTTCCCAGGGCCTGCGAAAAAGATGCGTCCAGGTGGCAAGGACAATTCCTTCACGCGGCGCAATTCCCCGATCGAGGCGCAGTCGAAGCTGGCGCCCAGGGCCGCGAACTGTTGCAGCAATTCCGGATGGGGGTTGGCCTTCACCGCGTAGGCCAGGCGGACGTTTTCCGGCAAGGCTGCGCGAAGGCGCTTGAACTGGGCCCCGGCGGTGGGGCCGTGGTAGGCGAAGAGGGGCGTCCCGTGGGCTTCCGCGAGGGCAGAGCAGGCGTCGTCAGCGAAGGGGAAGAGGCTCATCAGGCCTTCCAGAAGGGCGCCATGCGCCTGACTCCCTCGGTGATCTGCTCGGGAGACGCGGCGAAACTCAAGCGTGCGAAGCGCTTTCCCTGCTCCCCGAAGGTGGAACCCGGCACCAGCACGACACCGCCCTCGTCACGCAGGCGGATGCAGAAGGCCCATGGATCGGCCAGGGCGGCGTCGGGTAGCTCCATCCAGTGATAGAACGCCCCATCCGGCGGCGCGGCGTCCTGGCCTAAATGGGTGTTCAGGGCGGCCCGCAGCGCCTCCCAGCGCACGCGGATCTCGTGCTGGGCGGCGATGAATATGTTCTGGGAATCCTCCACCAGCGCCTGCGCTGCGCGCTGGGCCGGATGCGTGGCGCCGGTGACGGCGTATCCGTGCACGGTGCGGGCGGGGCCAAGCCAGCCAGGGTCGCCCAGGATCCAGCCCACGCGGAGGCCCGGCGAGCCCCAGGCCTTGCTTACGGAGGTGATGACCAGAGCATAGCCGGAGACATCGCGCAAGCTCGGCGGTCGCGTCCCGAAGTGGAGATCCAGGTACACCTCGTCGCTCACGAGCATTACACGGCGGGCTTCGCAGGCCTCCGCGATGCGCCGCAGTTCATCCGGCGTGGTGGCGCCGCCGGTGGGGTTCGAGGGCGAATTCACCACCACCGCCTTGATGTTTGGATTGGAGCGGAGTGCCGCAATGACGGGGTCCGCTTTCAGGCGGAACCGGTCCGAGGCATCCAACGGGTAGAACACGGCTTCGGCCCCGGCCAGGTGGGCCAGCGAGGTGTAGGCCGGGAAGAACGGATCCGGCACCAGGACCTCGTCGCCTGGATTGAGGAAGGCGAGGAACAGGGAGAAGAGGGCGCCTTCGCTGCCGCAGGTGATGAGCACTTCATCCCGGGTGGCGCCGTGGAACTTGGCCACGGCGTCGCGCAGTTCCGGCAGGCCGAAATTGGGGCCGTAGGGGCAGGGGCCGGAGGTCTCCCTCAGGGCCTTCAATCCGGCAGCCGGCATATCCCAGGTGGGTTCCCCGAGGCCCAGGGGGATGACCGAGGGCGCTGCGCCTTCGCTGAGCATGCGGATGGGCGACGGCTTGAGTTGGGCGAGGCGGAGGGCGGGCTGCAGCATGACTTGATCGTCGCCTGTCGCGCGGCTCATCGCAATGCGTCTTCGAGGGTCGTAGCGGCATCGGTTCGCGCGTCACGGTATTTCACGATCATGGGCGCTGAGACCTGAAGGCCATTTTCCTTGGCAAAGCCGCCGCTGGCGGGCCTGGAACCCTGCACCACCACGGCGCCTTCGGGGACTTCCTTGCGCCATTCCCTGCCCTTTATCAAATCGTAAATAGTAGTGGAGCCGGTGATGATGACGCCGCTGGCCAGTACGGCGCGGGCCCGCACATGGATGCCTTCGAACAGGCCCACCAGGCCGCCCACGAAGACATCATCCTCGATGATCACAGGGCTGGCGCCGGCGGGTTCCAGCACGCCGCCTACTTGAGCCGCGGCGCTCACGTGGACGCGCTTGCCCACCTGGGCGCAGGAGCCCACGAGCGCGTGGCTGTCCACCAGCGTGCCTTCATCCACATAGGCGCCCACGTTCACGTAGGCCGGGGGCATCACCACCACGCCTTTCGCAATGAAGGCCCCGCGGCGCAGGGTGCTGCCGCCGGGCACGATGCGCACACCATCTTCCAGAGTGAAGCTCCGGGCCGGGTAGGCGCCCTTGTCGAAGAAGGCGAAGCCCGGCACCGAAAGATCCTGCATGGAAGAATTCCGGAAGCCGGACAGGATGGCCTGCTTCACCCAGGCGTTGACGCGCCAGCCACCCTTCCCGTCCGGCTCCGCGGCGCGCAGCGATCCGGATTCCAACGCCGCCAGCAGGCCTTCGTGGGCTTCAGGCCGGCGCGGATCCGAAGCGATGGCATCCGCGCTTTGGCTGTAGAAGCTTTTCAGATCGTCAAGATTCATAACGATATTCCCGGAAGGGTGCCCTCGGCCGCGAGGCAGAGCGCTTCGGCGAGGCGCTGGCGTGTGGAGGCTTCAGGCGGCGTGAGGGGCAGGCGCAGCATGTCCCCGCCCATGCCCAGGAGCTTGAGGCCCGCCTTCAACGGGATGGGATTGCTCTCCGCGAACAGCGCATTGATGAGCGGCAGCAGCCGGGTCTGATGGGCTTGGGCCTCCTCCAGGTCGCCGGCCAGCGCTGCATCGACCAGGGCCTTGGTCTCCCGGGGCAGCAGGTTTCCGAGCACGGAGATCAAGCCCTTGGCGCCCGCGGCGATGCTGGGCAGCGCCAGATTGTCATCGCCCGACAACAGTGTCTTTCCTGGCGGAAGGCTGCTGATCTCTTCGACAATCTGCCCGAGGTTGCCGCTGGATTCTTTCACTGCGACCACCTGCGGGTTTTCCCAAAGCAGCGCCAGGGTCGAAGGCACCAGGTTTTGTCCTGTGCGGCCGGGCACGTTGTAGACGATGATCGGCAGGCCCGGCGCGGCGTCGGCTGCGGCCTGGTAGTGGGCGACCAGGCCTGAGGCCGTGGGCTTGTTGTAGGGCGGGGTGACCACCAGGACGCCGTCGGCGCCAAGGTTCTGGGCCCGGGCGCACCACCCCGCCGCCTGGGCCGTGGAGCTGCTGCCCGCGCCCACCACCACCGGTTTTCCGTTGGCCATGTCGCGGCAGGCGATGATCAACGCGTCCCGTTCCGAATCGTTCAGGGTGGCTGCCTCGCCGGTGGAGCCCAGCACCACCAGGAAGTCCACGCCCCCATGGACCACATGCTTCACCAGGCGTTTGAAGGCCGGCAGGTCCACGGCGCCGCCGGGGGTGAAGGGCGTGGCCAGCGCCACCCCGAGTCCTTTGAAAATCGCGCTCATGGATTCACCTCCAGAAACAGCGGATCTAGCAATTCCTTGGCGACTTCGGCCATGGTGAACACGCCTTTCCGACCCCGGATCCACCGGGCGGCCTGGAGCGCGCCTTCGGCATAGGGCATGGCGGACCGGGCCGAATGATGCAGCTCGAGCACTTCCCCGGGCGAGTCCAGGCCCACGATATGGGAGCTGTAGGTGTAGCCCGCGCGGATGCTGGAGACGTTGAGCTGGAACGGCTTGACGTCCTGGCCAGCGGCCGGGATGGCCCATTCGGTCTTGCGCGGACAGCCCTTCATGAGCGTGGCCGCCAGCAGCTTCGCGGTGCCGCTGGGGGCATCGTGCTTCCGTGCGTGGTGGTGTTCCACCAGGTAGGGATCCTTGCTTTCGTCCTGGGCCGCGAAGCGCGCGAGGATCAGGCTCAACCGCGCGTAGAGCGCGACGGTCAGCGAAAAATTCGGCGCGGTGAGGACCGCGATTTTCTGGCCGATGCGATCGGACAGATTGGGGATTTCCCATCCGGTGGTGCCGATCAGGAAATCCGCGCCCTGTTCGAGGCACCAGTCCAGGTGCGGGGAAACCGCGGCGCCGGAACTGGCGTCGATGGCGACATCCACATCGTCCAGGGGGATTTCATTCCGCCCGATGCACCAGGCCAGGTCCGGCCCGGCCAATTCCGCGATGGCCGATCCCAGGCGGCCTCTCCCGAACACACCGATCTTCATGCGGCCCCCCTCCCGTCGTCCTTGGATTCGATCAGCGCCGCGTGGAGCCGGCGCAGGGTTTCATCCACCTTTTCGCGCTGGATGACGATGCTCAGGTTGATCTCGTTGGCCCCCATCGAGATCATCTCGATATTGATGTCCGCCAGGGCGCCGAAAAGTCGGGAACCCAGTCCAGCCGTGTGTTTCAAGCGTTCGCCCACCACGGCCACGATGGCCCGGTCTTCGGCGACCTGGATGGTGGCGAAGGAGGACAGCTCCTTGATGAGCGCCTTCAGCGGCGCGTCCGATTCAACAGTCAGCGACACGCTGATTTCCGCCGTGGCCACCAGATCCACGCTGATGTTCAGGCGGCCGAAGACCTCGAAGAGCCGCGCCAGGAAGCCGCTCTGGGCGAGCATCCGGGAACTGCTCACCGTCAGCACCGTGATGGGACCGCGGCTGGCCAGCGCTGTGACCGAGCGGCCCGTGTGGACCTCGCCGGTGATGGTCGTGAAGCGGCCCTTCGGTTTCTGGGTGTGGCGCACGGTGACGGGGATCCGGGCTTCCACCGCCGGCTGGATGGTGGCGGGATGGAGCACCTTGGCTCCGAAGGCCGCCAGTTCCGCGGCTTCCGCGAAACTGAGTTCCGGGATGGGGAGCGCACCGGGCACGATGCGCGGATCGCAGGTGAGGACGCCCTCCACATCCGTCCAGATCTGCACCTCGGCGGCCCGCAGGGCCGCGCCGAACAGGGCCGCGGAATAGTCGCTGCCACCGCGCCCCAGCGTGGTGGTGAGGCCCTCCTCCGTGGCTCCGATGTAGCCCTGCGTGACCACGGCCCGACCCGGGCCGAGGAGCGGCGCCAGATGGACCCTGGCCAGTCCCCGGATGGCCGCGGCGTCCGGCTGGCCCTCGCCGAAGGTGCCGTCGGTCCTCATGACCGTTCGGGCGTCGACCCAAGCCGCCTCCACACCCTGGTGCCGCAGGAAGGCTTCGAAAATTCGCGTGGAGAGCTGTTCTCCGAAGGAGGCGATGGCATCCTGGCTCCGGGGGCTCAGCTCGCGCAGGAGCGCCACGCCGCGGAGCAGCAGTTCGATCTGGCCGAAGGCATCGGTGAGCGCCTGGTCCAGAACTTCGGGCACCGCTTCGTCGAACAGGTTTTCGGCGGCCCGGCGGTGGTTCTGGATGAGTTCCTTCAATCGGTCCAGCGCGGCGGGCAGATCGCCCCGCTCCGCATCCGTGGCGGCGGTGAACAGCGCGTTTGTGGTCTTGCCCATGGCGGAAAGCACCACCAGCGGGGCTCCGGGAAGGGCATCCCGGACGAGGCCCGCGGCCTGCCGCATGCAGGCCGCATCGGCGACACTGCTGCCGCCGAATTTCATCACCACGCTGGTGGGCGGGACCGGGTGTGTCACAGCAGGCCTTTGGCGTGGGCCAATTCGGCGTTGAGGACGCTGCCGCCGGCGGCGCCCCGCTCCGTGTTGTGGCCCATGAGGGAGAACTTGATGCCCAGCAGCGGGCAGTTCCGGATGCGGCCCACGTGCACGCTCATGCCGCCATCGCATTCCACATCCCGGCGCACCTGGGGCCGGTCCTCAGCATCATGGATACGGATGGGCACAGGGGGCGCGGAGGGCAGGCCAAGCTGCTGCGGTTCGGGCCTCCAGGCGCGCAGCACTTCGCGCACCTGGGCGGGCGTGGGGCTGCCTTTTAGTTTCACGCTCACAGCTTCGGTGTGGCCCTCCAGCACGGGCACCCGGTGGCACAGCGCAGACACGGCGATGGCGGCCATTTCCACGCCCTCCGGGGCGAAATGGCCGAGCATCTTGGGGATCTCCTCTTCGATTTTTTCTTCCTCATTGCGGATGAAGGGCACCACATTGCCCAGGATGTCGAGGCTGGCCACGCCGGGATAGCCCGCGCCGCTCACCGCCTGCATGGAGGTCATGAAGACTTGTTCGACGCCGAAGGCCTGGTGCAGCGGCGCGAGGGCCATGACCAGCACCGTGGCCGTGCAGTTGGGATTGCAGAGGATGGCCCCCTTCCAGCCGTGGTGGCGGTGCTGCAGTTCGATCAGCCTCAGGTGGTCGGGATTCACCTCCGGCACCAGCAGGGGGACTTCCTTGGCCATGCGGAAGGCCGAGGCATTGGAGAAGACCAGGGCGCCTTTTTCAGCGAATTTCGGCTCCAGGTCGTTGGCGGGTCCCGTATCCAGAGCGCTGAACACGATGGGCGACATGGCGTGGTCCGTGTCCCCGTCCACCAGGATGTGTTCCGACAGGCCCCCATAGGGCTCCCCATCCAGCCGCCAGGCGCAGGCCTCGCGGTAGCGCTTGCCTGAACTCCGCTCGCTGGCGGCCAGGTGCTGGATGATGAAGAGCGGATGGTTGGCCAGGCGCCGCACGAAGCGCTGGCCCACCACGCCGGTGGCGCCAAGCACAGTGACGGGAATCTTGATGTACTGGGTCATGGGTCAGTCCTTCAGGAAATGAACAGCCAACCGCTTGTTCAGGTCTACGCCCAAAGCCAGAGCCGCCAGTGTGATGTGCTCATTTTCCGCGTGGGCCAGGGAAATCGATCCGGGGCCCGCGAGCACCGCCGTGCGGTCGGGAATGAGCTCCCGGAGCCGGGGCACATCGCTGCCGAAGGGCATGGGGGCATGGTCGAAGCCTGGCAGCGCCGGATAGCGGTCCGCCGGCTCCGACAGCAGCACCTCGATGTCCCCGTTCTCGGGCTTCAGGTCGCCGGCCTGCAGGGCGAAGATGGAATGGGGCAGCGTGCGCACCAGCACGTGGGCCTCCGCATGGTCGGAAACGGAGTTGATGGCCTGCCCGCCTTCGAGACGGCCCAGGTTCCAGACTTCCGGCCCGAGATCCGGGTCCTGGGGCCTGGGCAGTTCCCGCACGCGCTGGAGCCAGTCGATGAGCATCCAGTTGGCATCCAGCCCCAGCTCTGGCGAGCCGCTGTGGGCGGCCTTCCCCTTGCACACCAGGCGAAGATGCGACACGCCGCGCTGGCCCGTCGCGAGCTTCAGGTCCGTGGGCTCGCCGTTGATGAGGGCCCGGCAATCCCGCACCCGGTCCGAGAGGCCCAGGGCCGCGGCGGCGCCGATGCTGTCGGTCTCCTCGCCCACCACGCCCAGCCAGGCGAAGCCCGTGATGCCCTCCCTCAGCATCTGCCGGATGGCTTCGAGTTGGGCCATGATCTGGCCCTTGGCGTCGCAGGTGCCGCGGCCATAGATGGCATTCACCTGCTTCCGGGGCGGGATGAACGGCGGCACCGTGTCGAGGTGCGTGGAGAACAGGACGCGGGGCCTTCCCCACAGCGCCAGGACGTTCGTGCGCCCTTGCGCCACGGGCTGCTCGTACACTTCCGCGCCCATCTCCTGCAGCAGCTGGTGGAGCGAGGGCAGCAGCGCGTCTTCACGCCCGGACGTGGAATCCAGCTCGCAAAGCCGCAACAGCCAGTACTGCATCCAGAGGGGACCAGAAGCGGCGGGGGCTTTCTTTGGGTTGGCCTTGTTCATCTGGGGCATCGGCTACCGGAAGGACCGGGATAATGATGGTGCCACCGAAACGAGATGCCCAACACTGCCCGTTGGCAGAGTCAAAGCCCGCATTCCATCTGGCGCTTCACGGCGGGGGACCGCCATGACAGCCGCAGGGTTTTAGCCCATGCGTCCAGGGTTCACGCTGTTGCGGCGCTTGCCCTTCGGCGATCCTCCCCTTTCGCGGGGCATCACAGGATGCAACTCCTCCGCCGCGCTACTGATGGGGACCGCTCCTCCATCGGAGCCTCCAGCCTCTCAGGTCCGGGCGCCGGACTCAAGGGCCATTGCGCATTTCACAGGAAGCCGAGGTTCGGGTAGCTCGCGCCCAGCACGGTTCGGCTGCTCACGCCCATCCACCTGTCGAGCAAGGTGGCATAGAGGCTCCTGAAATCGGTCGTGAATTTGAGATTCCCGTTGTCATCCAGGTTGCCCAGATCGGGGTAGTTGGAATAAAGGCCGCCTTTCACGGCCTTGCCGATGACATAGCCCAGCCCTGCGGTGCCGTGGTCCAGGCCGCCGTTGTTCTCCCGGACGCGGCGCCCGAACTCGCTCCAGCCCATGATGACCACGCGGTCCTGGGCATTGCCCTTCGAGGTGCTGATGCTGGCGAGATCGGCGTAGAAAGCGTTCAGCGAGGCGCCCATTTCGTTCAGCAGGAGCGGGAAGTCCCGGGCGTGGTTGCTGTGGGTGTCGAAGCCTCCGGTGGCCGTGACGAAGACCTGGGAAGGCAGATCTTTGGCGATCATCTCCGCGATGAATTTCAATTGCGAGGACAGATGGAAGTAGTCGTTGCGTAGCGTCGCATCGGGATAATTCGCATCGCCAGGGTAGGGCACGCTGGGCGTGCGGCGGCTGGTTCCGAGCAGGCTCGAAAACAGGGACTGGGCCTGGTCGTAGAGATGGCCGGAATCCAGGGCGGCCTTCAGGCCTGAGGAGGCCGATGCCCCGCTCAAGGAAAAGCCATCGCTGAAACCCAGGCGCAACGGGCTTGGGTCCTCCACGGAGCCCCATTCCGAACGGGTCGCTGGGAAGCGGTAGGTGTCGGGGCTGGAGATGTTGACGAAATTCCGGTCCGCTCCCTGGACCGCGAGGGGCAGGCCGTCGGTGCTGATGCCGCGCAGCGGGTCGCCCCCTTTCTGGAACGCCAGATCCGCATAGCGGCCCAGCCAGCCGTTGCCTCCGGGGATGGCGGAGCCCTGGGACCAGAGATCCGCCGCTAGGAAATGCGACAGGGTCGGGTTCGGCATCCCGATGCCGGGCAGCCAGGCCACCCGGCCCTGCTGGTGCAGGGCGGCCATGCCCGCGAAGGCCTTGTTCAAGCCGAGGTTCGATCCGATGTCGGTGGTGTCCGCCGGGTTCACTTTCAACGAGGGCCGGTGGCTCTGGTACGCGCCCGCGTTGGCGCCGTTGATGGGCACCAGCGTGTCCAGGAGGTCCATGCCCCCTTCGGCGGTGACGATCACCAGGATCGGCGAGGTGGGCGCCGAGGGCGGCGGCGGGGGTGGCGGGCCGCCGCCGTTATCGGTGGCGTTCTGCTTGGTTCCGCCCCCGCCGCAGGCGAGGCCGGAGGCGACCGCGCCGCCCGCCGCAAGGGTTTGAAGGAATTCGCGCCGGTTGGACATGATGGCTCCTAATGCGCCTAATGCTGTTGGGCCTGGGGCGAGCAGAGGATGAGGAAGGCCAGGCGCCGCACGGCTGCTTCGGTGTCGGCGCTGCCGTCCCAGGCGAAGGGCTTGGTCCACATCAGGCCAAGCCACGCGTCCCTCAATCCCGCGGGTATGGGCGCGGGCTGCAGGAGGGCCGCCAAGCGGTTGAAGGCTTCGAGGGCGGAAGCGGGCGCGGTGGGGAACCACTCGCGGTAGTCCGTGTCGAACAGGAACCGTTCCACGTGCAGGTGATCCTCGCCGCGGCCCTCCTTCACAGCCAGGGCGTAGGCCGTGCGGGTGCGGTGCCGGTAGGTGTCGCTGTTGAGCCAGGCGACGTGCTCCTTCCAGCCGTTGGGCCCCTTCGGGTTCAGCAGATCCTGGCCCATGTTGAAGAACCCGGATGTGTCCCAGTTCACGAAACCCGCCCAGGCCGCGAAACGGGGCAGATTGGCGGGATTCTGCTGATGCGGCAGGAGCGCCGCAGCCAGGTCCGGGGAGAGCAGGCGCGCCGCGCGCACGGTCCAGGCCACGGGGCCTTCCACCAGCGCGAAGCGGTGCGCGGGGTCGTAGAAGTAGGCGGACTTGAAAAGCGCCTTCAGGCTCTTGCCGATGTGGAAATGGTTGGCCAGGATCACATCCCGGAAATCATTGACGGCGCTGGCGGGTAGCTCCGGACTCAGGAAGAAGCGCAGCAGGCGCTGGGCCAGGAACGTGGCGCAGGCCTGGGCGCGCTGCGTCAGGATGAGCTGGATTGCGTCAGCTCCGAACCGGCTTCCGGCTCCAAGGTCCATGGTCACGCCGAATAGCGTGAAGGTCCCGCTCAGGCGCTGGTTGGGCAGGCTTGTGTACCCCTGCAGCCAGGGATGATCCGGGTAGGGATTGGCCTGCCCGTGGTAAACGATGAATTCCGCGTCGTTGAAGTAATAGGGGTTGTCCGCCACCGGGAAGTCCCGGCCGAGGTAATCCCAGCCGGTCATGGCCTTGGCAAGCTCGGTGATGTCCTTCTGGTTGTACCCGTTGTCGATGCCCAGCGAATACAGCTCCAGGATTTCCCGGGCGTAATTTTCGTTGGGCACGTCCCCGGGCTTTTCGACTTTGTTCTGGATCGTATCGAGCCAGATCATCATGGCCGGATCCTGGCTGATGGCCAGCAGCAGATCGCCGAACGCGCCCCGCCCGAGGTCCCGGAATAGCTGGATCTGCTTCAGCATCAGCGGAATGTTGTCCACCTTCTTGGCCCCGGTGGCGAAGTGCTGGTGCCAGAACAGCGCCAGCTTTTCCTGGAAGGGGTTGGGCGAATACTGCATGCGCCAGGCCCAATAGCTCTGGGCTTCCGTGAGGTTCGCGGGGTGTTCCAGGCGCAGGTTGAAGGGGTGCGGGGCCCACTGGTCCGGCTCGTTGCCATAGCCTGGATAATCCACCACGTTGGCCAGCGGCAACGCCCCGGTGAAGGCCGTTTCGCTGGCGGCGCCATCCACCCAGGCATCCACCGTCGAAGCCACGGGGCTGGAAACCACCTGCGCTGCCGCTTCAGGCTTCAGGCCGAACCCCGCTCGGCGCCCGAAATGCAGCGCATCCTCAAGGGTCCACGAGGTTTTCTGGGTGTCGAAGGTCGCCATGGGGCACCTCTGGGATCGGTCTACCGGGCATGATGAGACTGCGATGCAGGTAAATGCAAAAATAGGCCCAGGGACTCGATCCCAGGGCATGAAGCTTTGTTAAGACCCCGCTCCCATGGCCGGGTTCGGCGATTCGCTGGATGAATGGCTGTAGGCCGCTGATGAATGGATTACATCAGTTCCTGCAGCATGGCTTCGCCCCTCGGCCATTCACCGAAGCCCGAGGCGGTGTTGATGTGTCCGCAATTGCCCACATCCGTGAAGGTGGATCCCCAGCTTTCGGCGAAGCGTTTGGCGCGCTCCAGGGAGAGAAGCGGATCGTCGCTGGAGGCCACCACGCGGCTGGGGAAGGGCAGGTGGCCCATGGGGATGGGGCCGAAGGAGCGCAGCACCTCGGGGCAGTCCTTCCGCTCCACGTCCGCCGGCGCCACCAGCAGCGCGGCCTTCACGGGCCAGCGGGCCGCGAAGAAAGGGTCCGCCGCCCAGTGGAGGATGGTCAGGCAGCCGATGGAGTGTCCCACCAGCACCGCGGGGGTTTCGGTTTCCTGCCAGGCGGTGCCGAGGGTCGCATCCAAAGCTTCGACCCATTCCTCCTTGCGCGGGAAATCCCAATTGGGCATCTCCACGCGGATGGCGCCCCGCACATTGGATTCCCAAAGGCTCTGCCAGTGGCCCGGTCCCGAATTCTGGTAGCCGGGGATGATGATGACGGGGCGGTTCATGGGCACCTCGCGGGTGATGGTGGTGATCCGCGCAATAGTGTGGACTGGCGGGGGGGGAGTCTAATAGTTGAAAAGTTGAAAAGTCGAGAGTCGAGGGTCGAGAGTTAAGGGTCGAGAGCCCACAGCCGACAGCCTGGCGCCCACGGTAGACTGGATTTTGAGGTATCCATGCTCACCATCCACGGCCGCGCCTTCACCAACCGCCTGATCCTGGGCACGGGCAAGTACAAGGACTTCGCCACCATGAAGGCTTGCTACGAAGCCTCCGGAACGGAGATGGTGACCCTCGCGGTGCGGCGCTTCGATCTCAACGCCAAGGGCGAGGAGAACATCCTCAACTGGATACCGAAATCGCTGGCGCTGCTGCCCAACACCGCCGGGTGCTACACCACCGAGGATGCCCTGCGCGTGGCCCGCCTTGCGCGGGAAGCCCTCCAGACCGATTGGATCAAGCTGGAAGTCATCGGCGATCCCAAATCCCTGTACCCGGACAATGAAGAAACCCTCAAGGCCGCACAGGTTCTGGTGAAGGAAGGCTTCGTGGTGCTGCCCTACGTCATCGCCGATCCCATCCTCGCCAAGAAGCTGGCCGATGCCGGCTGCGCCGCCGTGATGCCTTTGGGAAGCGCCATCGGCTCCGGGCTGGGCGTGCAGAACCCCATGACCTTGATGCTCGTGAAGGAAGTCCTGGAGCCCTACGGCCTGCCCATGATCGTGGATGCCGGCGTGGGCACCGCCAGCGACGCGACGCTCGCCATGGAGCTGGGCGCCGACGCGGTGCTGCTCAACACCGCCGTGGCCGAAGCCACGGATCCCGTGAAGATGGCCTCCGCCATGGACCATGCCGTGCAGGCGGGAAGGCTCGCCTTCGAAGCCGGGCGGATGGCCAAGCGGCTCTATGCCTCAGCCAGCAGCCCGCTGGCGGGGGTGGTGGGGAAGTGACACACTTTATCCATGGATCCCCGTCAACAACGTCAGCGCGGTGCTTCACGGGTCATTGGCCTCCATGAGGATGATGGCGCGTTTGATCGAGAATTCTGGCGTAATACGACCGTCGATCAAAGGTTGGAGGCCGTGTGGGATCTAACCCTGGAATACCTCGCTTGGACGGCTCCCCATGGCGGTGAACCCCGACTTCAGAGATCTGTTTGCCACATTGAATGGCGCGGGCGCTGAATACCTTGTCATCGGCGCGCACGCATTGGCAGTGCATCGCAAACAAAGCAGCAACTGGGCGTCTGCAAGACTTAGCGGATATAGAAGCACTTCGGCGAATGGAAGAGGAACAGTAGTCATGACCACCAATCCCCACGCTGACCTCATCACCCGCTTCTACACTGCCTTCGCCGCCAGGGATGCAGAGACGATGGCGGCCTGCTACCACCCGGACTGCATGTTCATGGATCCAGTCTTCGGACGGCTGAACCACGACGAGGTCTGCGCCATGTGGCGGATGCTGAACGGCCGCAGCAAGGACCTGGCGGTCACCTTCGACAAGGTGGAGGCCGACGACGGTTCCGGCAGCGCCCATTGGGAGGCCGTATACACCTTCACCAAGACCGGGCGCAAAGTTCACAACAGGATCGACGCGCAGTTCGGGTTCCTGGATGGCCTGATCCTGGCCCACCGCGACCGCTTCAATTTCTATGCCTGGACCCGGCAGGCCCTGGGCATCCCAGGTGTGGTGCTGGGCTGGTCGCCGCTCATCCAGAACAAGGTCCGCCGGGAAGCGCGCAAATCGCTGGACGCCTTCATGGAACGGCAGAGCTGATCACTCCAGCGGTTGCAGCAGCCTCGATTCCACGCCCAGGGCCAGGAGGCCTTCCAGGACCGTGGTGGTGTCCTGGGTCTGCATCACGATGTGGAAGGGCAGGTTCGATTCGGCCTCCTGCAGGATCTCGAAAAGGACGCGGCCATCCTCCGGCGGCGCGTCCTGGAGGAGCTGATCCGCGTCCAGGATGAAGAGGGCGGCGCCACTGCCCTCGAGCCATTCGAGATCGTTCAGGCATTCGTCCAGGGCATCCCAGTTCTCGCCGAAGTAGGGAGGAAACTGCAGCGCGGCAGCGAATTCGTCGAACAGGGCGCTGGGCGTGCGCATCTTGGAGGCCCGCAGCCAACGGGTTTCGAGGCCCTGCTGGCGCAGGTCTTCCATGCCCATGACCGCCGCGCACAAGCGTTCAGCGCTCCCGGCGACCACGTGGACGTGGGGCTCATCGGTCTCCAGCAGGAATTCCCAATTCATGGCGTCCTCACTTCATTTCGGTGAATGTGCAGTAGTGGTCCGCGGTGTACCAGGCGCGGTTATCGTCCCCTGTGACGATGCGCTCGGGGCCGCGGCTCTGGCGCTCCCGCTTCGGGCGCACATCCCATTCCTGGTACGAGATGCGCCGTCCGTTGGCCTCCACCGGCAGCTTCGTTTCGCCATCGCGCCCATAGTTGCCGAAATAGCGCCCGCCCTGGAATCCGGGCGGGGCCGTGCGATGGGCGCGCACGTAGGCCAGCGTGCTCCAGGCCTGGGCCGGAATGGCCGAGGGCGCCACGCGCTTGGGGCGGCAGTCCGCGCGCAGCGCCGGCGCAGCCGTGAAGGCAAGGGCGAACAGCGTTGCCATCGCGCAGGGCACGGCGCGACGCAGAAGTTTGAGGGCTCGCCTGAGCATGGCGCCTCCGGGACCTCCTTCAAGTGTGCACCGATTTCACCGGAAGGAGATTTCCCAAGCCTTGCCGACCGGGGCATCCTGGAAGGTGAGGTGCCCATGCCGAGACCGTCCCGCCTGATGTTGGCTTGCGCGCTGGCCGCGGCGACCTTCGCCCCGGCGGCGCCAAAGGCGGCCCGTCGCCCCAAGCTCCTGCTCGTCATCAGCGTGGATCAATTCAGCGCCGACCTGTTCCAGCGCCATGTCAATGGGCTGCCGGGAGGCCTGGGCCTGCTGAAAAAGCAGGGTGTGGTCTTCACGGAGGCCTACCACGACCATGCTTTTACGGAGACGGGGCCAGGCCATTCGGTGCTCCTGAGCGGGCGTTTCCCTGGGCACACCGGGATCATTGAGAACCATTGGTACGACCGAGGTTTGGGCCGTACGGTCTATTGCGTCCAGGACGAAAAAGTCCACCCCATCGGCCAGCTTGAAAAGGCCGGGGCTTCCCCGTCCCGGTTCATCGGCACCAGCCTCGGGGACTGGCTTCAAACCCAGGTGAAGGGCAGCCGGACGTTTTCCCTTTCCGGGAAGGATCGCGGAGCGGTGCTGATGGCGGGCCGCAACCCCAACGGCGTGTTCTGGTTCGAAGGCACGACGGGGTTCAACACCTCGACGGCCTATGCGGAAAAGCAGCCCCAATGGCTCGTCTCTTTCAACGCCAGCCTTCAGGAGCGGTTCATCCTCGATGATTGGACCTGGACTGCCGTCGGGCCCTGGCATGGCGGCGCCCGCACCGCCGCGTGGACGCTGCCGGGGGGAGTGGTCGTGCGCAACGGCCTTCCCAGGCTGGTCCAGGGCATTGGGATGCCCCTGGACAAGGGCTTCGCCGGACGCTTCCGGCGATCGCCTTTTTTCGACCAGGTGACGCTTGAAGCCGCGAGGGTCCTCGTGGAACGGGAGCAGGTAGGGCGCGGACCTGGCACGGATCTATTCACCCTGAGCCTTTCTGCGACGGATTACATCGGGCATAGCTATGGCACCGGCGGCGTGGAAATGTGGGATCAGATCCATCGGCTGGATCGCGATCTCGGCAAGTTCCTCGCCTGGCTCCGCCACCGGATCCCGGACACCTGGGTGGTGCTCAGTTCGGACCACGGAGGGATGGATCTGCCGGAAGGGTTGAAAGATGATGGCCTGCCCGCCGAACGGCTTCCGGAACCGCGGGCCTGGTACGTCAGGCTCAATGCGGCCCTGCGGGAGCGGCTGAAAGCTGGAGCGGACCTGGTGCGGGTCTCCAGCGTTCCGAACCAGATCTATCTGGACGACGCGGCCATCAGGTCCGCTGGGTTGGCGCGGACCCAGGTGCTGGAGGCCCTCCAGGCGCAGTTGAAGACCCAGCCGGAAGTGGCCGAATCCGCCACCTCCGAAGCCCTGGAACAGTTCCGGGAACCGGAACTTGGCAATCCGCGGCATTCAAGCCTTCTGGCGCGCCTCAAACACAGTTTCATGGCGGGCCGCAGCGGCGATGTGCTGGTGGCCTTCAAGCCATTGGCGATCTTCCATGACCCCACCTGGGTGGCCAACCATGGCAGTCCCTGGGACTATGACCGGCGCGTCCCGATCATCTTCATGGGACCGTGGAAGCCGAAGGCGGTCATGGAGCCCGTGCGGACGGTGGATATCGCGCCGACTCTGGCCCATGCCCTGGGCATCACGCCTTCGGAGAAGCTGGACGGCAGGGTGCTGGCGCTGGACGAAGGCAGAAAGCCATAGCCTTCCCGCCCGTGCCGAGGCCGCAGCTGCTTCACCCTTGATGGCGCCAGCCGTGGGCGGACAGGGAGGGCGCCGCGAGCGCGGCGAAAGCCAAGAGCAGAAGGGATCGCATGGGACCTCCTGGATGAAATGGAAATAGAAAAAGGGCGGGGAAGCGGCCGCGCTGCCCCGCCCGGGCGGGAGGAAGGGGGGTGACCTCCCGCGTTTCGCTGCGGAGCTAGTTCTGGGTGCGCGCGTTGTGCTTCTTGCGGAACACCTTGCGGGAGTCTCTGTTCTCCTCCGCGTTCAGCTTCGCCTGTTCTTTTTTGGTGATCTTGCCATCAGCTTCGGCCCTGGCGATATCCCTGCCGAGCTTGGCTTCCCGCTTTTCCAAATGGGCCGCTTCCCTGGGCGTCAATTGGCCAGTTTTCACCCCCTTGGCGATCCGTTTCTGCTGACGGTCCGCCCGGCGTTCAACCTGGGCCTCGCGCTTGGGAGTGGCGGTTTCCTGGGCCGGGAGCGCAGCCGCGCCGATGAAGGTGGCGGCCACGATCATGGCCAGGCGTTTGGCCGTGAAACTCATGGTGGTTCTCCTTGGGGTGGCCGGCTGGGCGGCGGGGTGGTTGGATTGCTTGATGGATAGAGTCACTGGCCGTGCCAGTTTGCAAGCAGGTTTGAAGCGAAGGATTGGCAAAAGGTTGAACCTGGCCGGAAAAGTGTTTTGCAACCCTTGAAGTTGCTGGCGTTGTAGCTTTCAACAGGCCAGGCGCCAGCCACCATCAAGGGACCTCCGGCCGGGCCACCACCGCGGGGGCGCGCGCCGGATCCAAATAATCCCCGGGATAATCCCCGAGTGGAGATCGTCCCCGGGTTGGGGATCAATACCGGACCACAAGCCCCATCAAGATGCTTTGGCCGGACTGCTTGGTGGCCACGGAATTCAGTAGGGTCCCAGGTTCTTGATAATCGAAGCGGTAGTAGCGCAGTTCCGCGGCGACATGCGGGCTGACCTGCATTCCGGCCCCCACGGTCCAGGCTGGACCCCACATGGAGAGGCGCGTTGCCGTGGTGATGCTGTCCCCCTCGGCGTTCTGCTCGAGCCAATCGTAGGAGGAATTCTGCATGGCGACGCCGCCGATGAGATACGGGCCGGTCTTGTGTGGGTTGCCTGTGAAGTGGATCAACATATCCACACCGGCCCGATAGGTGCGCAGCACCTCTCGGTCATCGTAGTTGAACAGCCAGGCCAGGGTGTCGTAGCGGGTGACGCGGTAGCCGGTGCCCTCGAGTTGGGGCCTCAGAACCAGGCCGCCGCCGACGTGGATGGGAAAATGCACCGCGATGCCGTAGCCCGTGTGGTTATTCACCGCCTTGGCCAGCTCGCCTGAAGGGAAACCCATGTGGAGGCCGAAGCCGAGGCTCCAGGGTGAAGCGTCCCGCAAGCCCGGTTCAGGGCTTTGGGCGAGCAAGGGTACGGCAAGGCCAAGGGCGATCCAGCGCAGTTTCATGTTCTTCCCCGAAGAAGGTCCAATCCCAAAAAGCAGGAGCCATGCCGATCTATTTCAGTGCGGCCTCGATGGCACCGCGCAGTTCGGTGCTATCCGGCGCCACACCGCTTTTGAAGGCGGCGATGACCTGGCCATCTTTCCCGACGAGGTATTTATGGAAATTCCAGGCGGGTTCGCCGTGCTTGGCGGTCAGGAAGGCGTAGATGGGCGCCTGATTCGGGCCCTTCACATCGAGCTTCTCGAACAGGGGAAAGCTCACATGGAATTTGGTCGAGCAGAAGGCCTGGATCTGCGCGGCGCTGCCAGGTTCCTGGCCGCCGAACTGGTTGCAGGGGAAGCCCAGCACCACCAGCCCCCGATCCTTGTACTCGGCAAACAGCTTTTGCAGGCCTTCGTATTGAGGGGTGTAACCGCATTCAGAGGCAACATTCACCGCCAGGACGGCCTTGCCTTTGAACTTCGCCAGGGACTCGGGTTTGCCATCCAGGGTGTGGACGGTCAATTCAAACAGGGACATGGATTTCTTCCTTTCGGGAGGCGGCGCGGCGACCAAAGACACGGCGGCGAGTGGGAACAGGAATCGTTTCATGGGAGCCCTCAGGACCAGGTCACTTCGAAAACCATCCGGCAGGGATGGGCCTTGCCCTCCATCTTCGCAGGGCTGAAGGTCCACCGCTCCGCCCAGGTCTCCAGGGCCGAGACGTGGACGAAGGGCGCACCATCCATCTGCACTGCTACCACCTTGCCGGCCTCGTCCAGGGTCAGCTCCAGGCGCACCATCCCCTTGAAGTCCGCCAAGGTTGGCTTTTGCGGCATCTCAAGCAATTCGGCCGGGGTGGCCTCCACCCGGTTGGGATCCTTGCCCGCGGCCGCCAGGCGTTGGGCCACGGAGGCATCGAAGTCCGGTTCCAGGGCAGGTGCTTGCTTGGGTCCAAAGAGTCGATTGAAAAAAGTCATGGCCGCTCCAGAGCCCATTATCGCCGATGGGCGGGCCGCCAGATCCATTGAGCGGCGGAGGCGCCAGTTGTGTTCCCCCTTGGGTATGGTGAAGTCTGGATTTCCAGCGGGGAACGGATGCAGGACCAAGGGCGGTGGATGGGGCGGCGGCTGTGAGGAAGAGCGGCCTGGAAACCATCCTGTGGGCGAAAATGGGCCGGTCTTTTGGCTGGCTGACCATTCTCGCCTTCGCCACCCCCTTCATCTTCATCCGGTTTTTCATTTTTTGGAAAGAAGGGATGAACCACCCCGTGACGCTTGTGGGCGCCGCGCTGGTGCCCATCTTCGTCTCCATCGGATTTGCCTGGATCGCGCCCCTGGCTTGGCGCTACACCGGCGACGAGCGGCCCCGGGCGGGGCTCTTCCGCGGCGCATTCCAATCCCTGCTGGCCAACAGCATCGCCGCGCTGCTCTTTGTGGAAATGGATATTCCGGTCATCGCGATGAGCAAACCGGTGAGCCAATCGGCGTTCTGGACCGCCGCGGCCTGGAACGCGGCGATGCTGATCCCCCTCATGACCCTGGTGGGCTATTTCATCGCCATGGGGGATGTGCAGGAGGAAGAGCGGCGCCTGGCGGATGCCCAGTCCAAATCCGCCCAGGACCGGGCCCTCCAGCATCAACTATCGCCGCATGTGCTGTTCAACGCGTTGAATGGACTGGCGGAACTGGTGCGGCAGGATCCCGCCGCCGCCGAGCAGGGCTTGCTTGACCTGGCGGAGCTCTACCGCATGGTGCTGGACAACGGGCGGCTCCAGTGGGTGCCCTTGAAGGAGGAGGCCCGGTTGGTGGAGCGCTTCCTGGCGGTGGAAAAACTCCGGCTCGGGGACCGCCTGCACGTGATCTGGGAATGGGATGACGAACTGAACGGCCTGATGGTGCCGCCGCTGGTGCTGCAGCCGCTCGTGGAGAATGCCATCAAGCACGGCCTGTCCCAGCGGGTGGGCACCACCACCGTGTACATCGTGGCCCGGCTGGTGCTCGGAGAAGTGGAAGTGCGCGTGGACAACCAAGGCGAGATGGAAGCCAAACCCGGACGCCCGGGGCGCCAGGGCGTGGGACTTGAAAATTTGACGGAGCGCTTGAAGCTCCATTTTCCCGGCATGAATTCGGTTTTCCTGGAATCCGAGGGTGGCTACACCCGCGCCGGGTTCCGTGTGAACGCAAAAGCTTTGGGGGTATCTCAATGAACGGGCTGAAGGTCGCCTTGGCGGACGATGAACCATTGGCGCGGTCGCGCCTTTCCAGGCTGCTCAAGGAAGCCGGATGCGAGGTGCTGGCGGAACTGCCGGATGGCCTGGCCCTGCTGGAGTGGCTGAAGACCGCGCCCGCGCTGGACGCGCTGTTCCTGGATATCCAGATGCCGGGGGCCACGGGACTTGAAGTGGTCGCCGAAATCCCTGTGCCGCTGCCCGTGGTCTTCGTCACCGCATACAGCGAACATGCCGTGCGGGCCTTCGATACCGCCGCCATCGACTACATCCTGAAACCCATCGCCGCCGACCGGCTGGAGCGCGCGCTGGTCCGCCTGCGCGAAGGCCGCGTGCCCCGGCGCAGCGGCGGCGAACTGCAACAGCTCCTGCCTGGCAACACGCGGTTCCCGGTCAAGGCCGGCGAGGGCGTGGTCTTCCTGGATCTGCGCAAAACCACGCACTTCGAGGTGGAGGAGGAAGTGGTTTACGCCGTGGCCGCGGGCCAGCGCCACCGCACCACCTGGACCAGCCTGGCGGAAGTGGAAGCTGCCTTCCCCGCCGCGGGCCTCTTGCGCATCCAGCGCCACCTGCTGCTCCGCCCCGAAGCCGTCCTGGGCCTCAAGCCCCTGGAAGGCGGCCGTGCCAGCGTCCGCGTAGCCGAGGGGCAGGACCTGGAAGTCAGCCGCAGCGTCACGCCACGGTTGAAGGAAATGCTCGGCTTGTGAGCTGGCCAAGGCGGATGAAAAAGGGGGAGCCGAAGCTCCCCCTTTTTTCGTGCGCTTGCAAACGTTCTAGAAGCTGATGCGCGCGCCGAGGTAGAAGCGGCGAGGCGCCTGCCAAGCGATGGGCTCACCGAAACGGTAGCCGCTGACGCCATTGGAAGATTCTTCAAGGGCAGTCGTGGCCTGCCGGTTAGTCAAGTTGAAGATATCAACGAAGACTTCAGCTTTGTACTTGGTCGCGAACTTCCACTCGTACTTGACGCGCATGTCGAGGTTGGCGTAGGCGGGGCCGACGCGCGTGCCGGGGGCCGGATCGAAATCGCTGATGAAGGGTCCCTGGAGAATGCGGCCGTAGGCGCCAAGACCGCGGGTGTAGTGCTGCCCGCTGAGGTAGACGCCCGTGGCGCCGAAGTTCAGGCCCTTGAAGGTGCCGTCCTGGATGGTGTAGGACAGGTAGCCCTTGAACTGGTGGTCGATGGAGCCGATGAGGGTGCCATTCATCCAGGGAGTGCGGGGATCCACACGAACCGAATCACCCTGGAAGTCCGCGTCGCCGCTGGACAGGGAGTTGCCGTTGGCATTGGTGAAGGTGGTGGAGAACATGCCCTGCCACCCATTGGTGAAGTTGCGGCGGAGGGTGAGGTCGATGATGTGGAATTCACGCTGGCCGCCAGGAAGGTTCGCGAGGACGTAGTTCACGTTGGAAGGCGCCACTGTGAATCCGAAATGGCTCAAAGGAATGGCCAGGGTGCGCAGGTAGGCTTCCCAGTAGGCGGGCGTATTACCTAGCACCGCAGAAAGACGAGCCGGCGTGAGACCACCGGCATTGGGCACCGTCGCGGAATTGGTGTAGAGCATGTCGAAATCTTCCACGATCCGCATATCCTTGCGGTGCGTGTAGGTGGCTTCAAAGGCCCAGCCCTTGCCCAGGTCCTTTTCGAAGCCAAGGCGGGCTTCATCGGTGTAGGGGCTCTGGAGGGTGGGGGCCATCATGGCGTCGACGGTCTCCCGGCCGCCGCGCTGACGAACATCCACCCAGCGGTTCAGGCTTCCGCCCACCCAGAGCTGCTCGGTGCGGGCGTTGGCGAAGGAGCCGGCGAAGTTGACCATGTCCAGCTTGATGGGCTCGAAGTACCGGCCGTAGGTCGCGAAGAGCTTGGTGGTGCCGGACGGGGTATAGGTGATGGCGACGCGCGGGGCGACGTTCAACTCGGTGGTGTGCAGCTTGGCGCCGTCATCGGCGTAGTAGCTGTCCTTGTTGAACCGGACGCCCAGGGTGGTGGACCAATGGGAATTGATGGACCAGACATCCTGGAGGAAGGCTTCCTGGGCCTTGCGCTTGACGGTGGCGGTGCCTGTGCGGAGGCCCTGGATCCGGTACTGGAGGTAGGAACCGGCGGGTCCAAGGGGATCCGGTGTGATCATCGGAATGTTACGGACCTTCTCCGCGCCATCGGCGCCGGGCAGGGAGGTGAGGTAGGCCATCAGGTCTGCGGGAAGGGTGTGGGCATCATAACCGGGTCCGAGGACGGAATCCGGGGCATAGCCATCCGCCCAGGAAGCGCCGGTGAAGTCGTTTTCCACATCGCCCAGGGTAGGATGGTGGCCTGCGCCAAAGACGAGGTTCTCGTAATCGCCGCCGTAGCCGTTGTTGAGCTTCTGTTTGCGCCCTTCCGTGAACATGGAGATGCCGACCTTGAAGGCATGTTCACCGGCCATGTTGGTCATGAGCCAGCTACCGTCGATATCAAAGCCTTCCTTGGACCGGGTGGTGTTGGTGTACCAGCCGATGCCGCCGAATTGTTTATCGTAGTTGGGAACTTCATCCGCGCTTCGGACGCCGTAGGCGGCGCCATCATCCGGGAAGATTAGGTCGACCCTGCGGGCGGCGCTGGCAGGGGTGATATCAGTCTTGTTCTCGGTCTTGTAGGCCTTGGCGGTGAGGTGGAAGACTGAACCGAAGTCCCGGTCATACTTGATGGCAAAACGCGATCCGCCCGTTTCACGGTCGAAATCGAAGGAAGGGATGCTGGAGGCTGATCCCACGCTCTTGTCCTTGGTGGGATCGCCATTGTAGGACAGCTCCACCTGATCCGAGGCGGTGGGCGCCCAGGTCAACTTGAAGAAGGATGCCACTGTGTCCGACTTCGTATTCTTGGCGGTGGGGGTGGTGACAGCGGTTGGGTTGTAGTCACCTTTGGTCTCTTGGTTGATGAGCTGGACCGAGGAGAAGAACCAGAGGCGGTCCTTGATGATGGGGCCGCCAAAGGTGAAAGCCGCATCATAGGTCGAGAAATCCCGCACCACGGTTTTAACGTGAGGTTTGTTCGAGGATCTCAGGCTGGCGTTCTGGAAGTAGTAGTTCAGGGATCCAGACCAGTTATTGGATCCGGACTTGGTCACCACGTTCGAGACCAGACCGCCGCCGCGGGCGGCCACTTCAGCGGTGATGCCGCCGGTCTTGATTTCCTGCTCCTGGATGATCTCGGAGTTGAATTTCTGGCCGGCCTTCCCGGTGTAGGGGTCGGTGGAGTCCATGCCGTCCAAGATGTAGGTGTTGTTCTTGGCGCCGCCGACGCCCGTGTTGTCGCGGCCGACGGAGCCTGCCACCACGGGATCCCGACCCGAATCAGGCGAGGCGATGACGCCGGGGACCAGCTTGATGTAATCGGTGTAGGTACGGGCTGTGGGGAGGCTGTCCACGGTATCGAGGCCCAGACGGGTCGCGGTGGTGGCGGCGACGGGGTCCACAGCGGCCGAGGAGGAGACCACTTCGACGACGACCTGGCTGATGGGGGCCAGCTTCACTTCGGCGGTGGCGGTGCTCGAAATGCCCACACGGAGGTTTCGCATGGTGGCGGCATTGAAGCCGCTAGCGCTCACCTGCACCGTGAAATCGCCGGGATAGAGGAGGCCGAAGCGCGCACGGCCCTGCGCATCAGTTTTAACAACGCGCGCGCCACCGATCTGGGTGGGGCTGGAGGCGCTGAGCGTGGCGCCCTCTACGGGCTTTCCTGCTTGATCCTTGACGGTCACCACCAGGGTGCCCGTTTCCTGGGCATACATGACTGTCGCACCGGCCACGAGGGCCAAGCCAGTCAAACCCAAACGGGATATGGTTCGATTCATAAACGAACTCCTCAAGTTGTGCGGTGAGAACCGCAGTGGAAGGTAAGAAGGAACAGCTTTGGCCAGGAACCGGCCGAAGGGTGAAGGGAGAATTTACGGCATCGTCACACCAAGAAAGCGAAACAACACCATTGGAAAAGATCAAGATGAGTCCAAAGCTAGCACCACTGTTATGACCTTCGGATGACGTTCAGGCAAGTAAAAGTTTTCCAGGCCTCCTTTTTGGGGAACCTATCTACTTTCTGAAGCACCAAGTGCCTCCCGTGAGGCGACCTATATCGTCTTCCGAGGTAAACCGTATCATTGGGAACGATTCTGCCTGAAGAGCCAGCCCCATAGTGCCCGAGGCTCCAGTCCTTGTCCAGGAAAACCCCTCAGACTGAATTTCACTCCGCGGTCTCCAGCAGCCAATCGACGTGATCCGGTTTTTCTGAGCCGATGGAAATCCAGTCCGGGATCGTGGGCTGGGGGCGTTCCATCTGCTTATATAAGGTGAGCAGCGTCTGACCTGGGGTAACACGGTCCCCGGTATGCACATGCACCCGGAGGCCTACGCCGAAGTCCAGCACATCATCCTTGCTCTTGCGGCCGGCGCCCAGCTCCATCGCCAGAATGCCCAAGGACCGGCTATCAATGGAATGGACGTAACCCGCCTGGGTGGCCTTGATCTCGACCCGTTGCCCCGCCTGGGGCAGGCGGCTGAAATCGTCCAGGGAGGATGCGTCCCCCCCGTGCAGGGCCACAAATCGTTTGAGCAGGTCGAAGGCCGAGCCGTCGGCCACGACTTTTTGGACCTTCGCCGAGGCCGAATCCAGGTTGCTCGCGAGGCCCCCCAGCAACAGCATTTCCGCAGCCAGCCTGAAGCTTTCCAGGGCCAGGACCGAGTCACCGTGCTGTCCGCGAAGGATTTCGACGGATTCCATGACTTCGAGGGCATTGCCGATGGCCCAGCCCAGGGGCTCATCCATGCGGGTGATGAGGGCCTTGATCTTCATGCCGTGGGCTTTGCCCACGTCCACCATGCTGCGGGCGAGGATCCTCGCATCGTCCAGGGTGGCCATGAAGGCACCGCTCCCGCATTTCACATCCAGGACCAGCGCATCGGCCCCGCCGGCCAGCTTCTTCGACATGATGCTGGCGGTGATCAAAGGGATGGATTCCACGGTGGCCGTCACGTCCCGCAGGGCGTAGAGCTTCCGGTCCGCGGGGCAGAAATCGCCCGTGGGGGCGGAATTGACAAAGCCCAGCTGGGCCAGGCTCGCGATGAATTCTGCTTCGGCCAACTCCACTTTCATGCCGGGGATGGCGGCGAACTTATCCACGGTGCCGCCGGTGTGCCCAAGTCCCCGTCCGCTGAACATGGCGCATTTGAGTCCGCAAGCGGCCACGATGGGCCCCAGGATCAGCGTGGTCTTGTCGCCCACGCCGCCGGTGCTGTGCTTATCCACCTTGATGCCGGGCACCGAGGAAAGGTCCGCGCGATGCCCGGAATCGCGCATGTTCAATGTGAGGGCCAGGGTTTCCTCGGTATTCATGCCCCGCCAGCAGATGGCCATGAGCAAGGCGGAGCTCTGTTCGTCGGGGATGATGCCGTCGGTGACACCCTTGACCCAGAAGGCAATTTGATCCGCACTCAGGGCACGGCCTGATTTTTTAGCGTGGATCAAATCGTACATCCGCATGGATTCCATGGCCGGCCCCTTATGTCGCCCTCTTGGCAACAGTCCAGCTTACAGGATTTCCAATCAAATCCCTTGCAGGGTGCGTTCCATCAGCACCGTGACGGCGCGGTCCTTGAAGCGGTTTTTGTATTCCGCGAAGTCCTTCCAGGCCTGGTCCCGGTTTCCCGCCAGGCGGTCCGCTTCCACCAGGGTGTTCCAGTAGAGGTTCGCCCAGTCTTCGTTGGGGGAGGCGCTTTTACGCAAGGGGGACAACAGCGCGAGGGCCTCCTGACCCTGGCCAAGCGCGATGGCCCGCTCGGCCTGTGCGATGCGGGCCCAAGGTGCTTTGGCGGGAGCCGCGGCGGCGGCAGAACCCTTGCCGTCCAGGGAAAATTTCCAGGCGGCCAGCAGGCCTTCCGCGGAAGCCTTGCGCGAACCCGGTGCCGTCTTGGTTAGGGCTTCCAATTTGGGCAATCGGTCCCGCATGGTCTTTTCGATCTGATCGACGCCAAGCGGCGCCGGTCCAGCGCCATCAAAGCCCTGGGTGATCTCCGCCAGGTTGGATTCGAAGGCCTCCAGCTTGCTGTCCCGCCATGAGTTGAAGCCGAAAAAACCCGCCACGAGCAGCACCACCGTGCTTGCGCCGATGAGCAATGGTTTGAGCATGCCCGTCTGCAAATCCTGTCCTTGGGCCATCTTTTTTTGAAAATGGGCAAGGCTCTGCGCGGGTTTCTGGACCTGAATTTCTTTCGCCTTCGGCGTCGCCATGATGCCGGCCTCCAAACCTTCAGTTTGCCTCATCCCCGCCGGACTTCCCACTTGAAATCCAGCGCCCCTCTGGTAGCCTGATTCATCCTGCCTGGGTAGCTCAGTTGGTAGAGCAATGGATTGAAAATCCATGTGTCGGCGGTTCAATTCCGTCTCCAGGCACCAACCAGAAAAAGGCCCCGCTTTTCGGGGCCTTTTTCTGGTTGGCGGAGACGGAATTGAATCCCAGCAGTCTTGGGCCGCGGTTCGGAGGCCGGAGGCGGCCCTAGACAGCGGGCGGCCGAGCCAGCCGCGGGAGCGGCTAGGTGAGGAATTCCGTCCCGGGATGGCGCACAGCCGTCAGGATTGGTCCTCTAGGCTTCCTTGCCGCCGGATCCTCTGATACAGCGAACTCCGGGAGATGTCGAGCCAACGGGCGGCCTCGTCCACCCTTCCGTCGCAGGCCTCGAGCACCTTGCGGATATGCTGCTCCTCCACCTCCGCCAGCGTGAGCTTGGTGCCGGGGTTCGCGGGATCCACGGGCTCGCCCGCGCCCAACTCGAAATCCAGAGGCTGCAGGACTGCGTCCTGCCGGTAGATGACGGCCCTCTCGACGGCGTTCTTCAACTCGCGGATATTGCCATTCCAGGGGTGTTTTTCCAGCATCGCGACCGCCGCGGGGGAAAGCTCCAGCTCTCCGCATCCCCACTCCAGGGCGGATTTCTCCATGAAGTAGGCCGCCAGGAGGGCGATGTCCTCCTGCCGCTCCCGCAGCGGGGGGACGAGGATCGGGAGCCCCGCGACGCGGTAGAACAGATCGCTGCGGAACTTGCCTTCCGCCACGAGCTGGCCCAGGTCGCGGTGGCTGGCGCCGATGAGCCGGAGGTCCACGGACTTGTCCTGGGTGCCGCCCACCCGCCTGTAGGTCTGCTCTTCCACCGCTTTCAGGATCTTCGGCTGGACCGCCAGGTCCATGTCGCCGATCTCGTCCAGGAAGAGCGTGCCCAGATTCGCGACTTCCATCATCCCGGGCTTGGATCCAGCGGCGCCGGTGAAGGAGCCCTTCTCATGCCCGAACAGGTCGCTCTCGAGGAGTTCCTTGCTAAGGCCCGCGCAATTCAATTCCACGAAGGCCCGTTCGCTCCTCGGCCCGTGGCTGTGGATCCACCGGGCAAGCATGCTCTTGCCGACCCCGGTCTCACCCTGGATGAGCACCGGACGATCCAGGGCCAGGACGCGTTTCACCTGCTGTTCAAGCCGGCTGATCGCGCGGCTCGATCCGAAGAAGGGGCTGACAGACGCCGAAGCTTTTCCATCCTTGGCGGATTTGCGCCGCCTTTCCTCCCCGAGCTCCAGGGCCTTGGCGATGACGATCCCCAACACGCCAGGATCCACAGGCTTGCTCAGGAATTTGTCGGCGCCGGCGCGGGCGGCCTGGGCCGTCTCATCGATGGAAACCGCGTCCAGGAGCAGGACGATCGGCACCTGCCTATCCAGCTCGCGGATCCGGGCGACGAAGCTGAGGGCTTGTCCGTCCTGAAGATCCTGGTCGATGAGCACGAGCCCGGGTTGGTCGAGGACGTAGGCGGACTCCGCGGCGATCAACCGACTGACCTGGTGGACCTCGAAGCCCAGCGCCTGGGTCTTCCGGGTCAGCGGATTCGCTGGATTGCTCTCGACGACAAGGATTTTCCCGGCGGTCATGACCCCCCCGACCATGACAACACGAATGGGCGCGGAGGCAAAACCATGGGATTCCGTGAAGGCGGAAGCTGCGGTGGGGCGGGGGCCTTCATGGACGGCCGCGGCGGCCGGCCCAGGCGGGACGCAACGGTGGTCCGAAGACGATGACGAGCCAGCCAAGCTGCATGAGGGTCGAGGCATCCATATTGTGGAATCCGGATTTCGATTCCTGGAATACCACGAGAACCGGGCATCGGCAATTGTTTAACAACATATCTCTAATTAAACAGTTGCGCGTGTCCATCCAATTGGTACGAAGCCTGCTGTTTTCTCTCGGCCTTGCATTTCGGCCAACCCGTTCTCCGCGATCGCTTTTCTGTAAGGGACCGCGGCGGATGAGGAACCCCGAATCTCCACCGCCTCGTGGCGGCAACAAGAAAGGTGGCTTCCCGTGGAAAGCACAAGCCTGGCATTGAGCCCATCAGGACGGACTCCGGAGGATTGGTATCTGGATGCCGTGGAAGCTTTTCAGCATCTGGACGTGGAGCGGGCTACGGGCCTCATTCAATTCGCGATCCGCCAAGATCCGAACAGGGTGGATTACCACCTCTTCAAGGCCAAAATTTTTGAATCGAACGGGAGCGACCGCCGGGCCGTGATCAAGTGCTATGAAGCGGCGCTGAACCTGGAACCGAGGAATGTTGAAATCCTGCTTCGGCTTGCCCAGCATTTCCAGGCCGCGGGAATGCAGGTCCGCGCCGCTGTGCTCTTTCAAAAGGCCCGGGAGCTTTCACCCAACCATAAATTGTTGAAGCGCTTGGATGCCGCTCCCACTCCGGCAAAGGCAAAAGCGGCCAAGGCTCCGGATAGCCAGGGTCTCAGGGATCTTGGCCAGCAGATCAAAGCCTTGTTCAACAAGATCACGGGAAGAGAGGTGGGCGTGGCGTGCCAGGTGGCTGTGCACCGCTGATCGGAGGGACCAAATTGCACGCCACGATTCCATCCGCTTCCACGATCCCCCAGGCCGCTGGACGGCGCTTGGGGGTTTTGGGGCCATGCTAATGCGCCTGTGCGGTTCAGGTGTTTCAGCAAGGCCCCTTCTGCTTGAACGCTGCGCGGATGGCCCAGTTATTTTGCCGCAACGGCCCGGCGGGCTCGACTACAGTAGGTTGCAGGCGGGACCGGCCTGAATGGGGTCAGGAGGCTGAACGATGGACTTCGGTGGACTGACGGCATTGGTGGTCGAGGATCACGAATTCCAGCGTCAACTGGCGCTCCGATGCCTGGGAGACCTGGGGATCCAGGGCGCCATGGAAGCTGAGAACGGCCGCGATGCCTTGAACCAGCTCCTGGTCCTCGACCGGCCTGTGGACCTGATCTTGTGCGACCTGGACATGCCCGAGATGGATGGCGTGGAATTCATCAGCCATGTGGCCCTGAACCATCTGGCCACAGCGGTGATCGTCGTGAGCGGCCTGGAGCCCGCGATCCTCCACACGGTGGAAACCATGGCGAGGGCCTATCGCATGCAGGTTCTCGGCGCGATCCACAAGCCCTTGACCCATGAACAGCTCTCGGCCTGCTTGTCCCGGTTCAACCAGCCGGGAACCGTCAACGGTTTCGTGCCGCCGGTAGCCGAGGCCGCGCCTGAGGATCTGAAGTCCGGCCTGGAACACGGGGAATTCATCCCCCTGTTCCAGCCCAAGGTCTCCCTGTCCACGGGGGACCTGGTTGGAGTAGAAGTCCTGGGCCGTTGGTTCCGCCCTTCCCACGGAGTCCTGCTGCCCCAGGATTTCCTCCCGGCCATCGAACGGGCCGGGTTGATGGCGGAGCTCCTTGAGACGATGCTGCTCCAGGCCTGCGCGCACTTGAAGGCCTGGAACGAACGCGGGCTGGCCTTGAGCGCGGCGCTCAATGTCTCCACCCTCTCCTTGTCGGAGCTTCCCTTGGCCGACCGCCTGGATGACCTGGTCCGGGCCCAGGGCTGCGAACCCCGCCAGATCATCTTCGAGATCATCGAGACGGGGTTGGGATCCGACCTGGCGCCGGTGCTGAAAGTCCTCGCCCGGCTCCGGCTCAAGGGGTTCGGCCTCTCCATGGACTGCTTCGGGGGCGGGTTCACGGAGCCGAACCGGTTGAGCAACCTGCCGTTCACCGGCTTGAAGATCGACCAGGCTGCGATGCGGGAAGCCCAGAAGCATGAATGGAACCGCACGCTGGTCGAGACGAATCTTGAATTGGCGCGGAAGCTCAATCTACGGACCGTAGCGGAACGGATCGAAACCCGCGACGACTGGGAGATGGTGAAAAAGTTCGGATGGGATGAAGCCCAGGGCTTCTTCATCAGCAGGCCCATCCCGGGGCATCAAGTCCCGGAATGGGCCAAAAGCTGGCGGCTGCGGATGGAATCCATGCGTGGGACCGCGGAGGTCTGAGAATGTACCGGACCAGCAGCCTCGGAGACGGTGGACTGGATCAGTAGACCACCACCGTCTTGCAAGCCTGGCGGTTCTGCGCGCCGACGGCGGCCACGCAATAGGTGCCGGCCGGCAGCGTGATGGAACCGGAGGTGGAAAATTCGCCCACGCATCCTGAGATCTTCACGTAGTAGGAACCCTGGGCCGACCAGGCGATGCGTCCGATGCTCGATTTCACCATCAGCTTCGGAGCCTGCGGAACGGCTGGATTGCTCGCTTGCGTGGGGGAGGCAAACATCACGAGGGCAGCGGGAATAAGAACGGCGTACTTGCTCATGGGATCCTCCCTAGGTGGAACCAGAAACTTGATTCCACAGGTCTAGGGCATCAACGGTGCCAGTTCTGAAATCAGGCCGAATCGAATCGGTGTTATTTATTAAGTGTTTTATTATTAATATTAGCGATTGATCTGAAATTGCATGTTGGAACATTGGAGGCGGCCCGTTCCTCGATTTTGAATCTATTTATTGGACGAATTCCAAAGAATGGATTTTTCGCGGTCGTGGACCTGCAGGACATCCCATCCCGGTCCGGGACGGCCTCGGCTTCGAATAGTCTTGGCCCGGTGGAACGAATCTTCTCCACTCCCGGTCATCGCTGAAACGCGCACTTCTAGGAAGCGGCGGCGGCTGATGGCTCCTTCCTCTACTGTTGCGGCTGGGTGGAGTTGGGCCTAGTGTTTTTCCAAGTGCCGGAAGGCCAGTGGAGGCGGGGACATGGATTTGAGCCATCGCAAGATCATGGTTGTGGAGGACCAGGATTTCCAACGCTGGATGACGCTTCAACTGTTGAAGGATCTGGGGGCAGGGGAACTGCTGGAGGCGGCGAATGGACGCGAAGCCCTGGCCTTGCTGGCTGAGCGGGGCGATCCCGTGGACATCATCTTGTGCGACCTGAACATGCCGGAAATGGATGGGGTTGAATTCATCAGCCATGTGGCCGAAGGCCAATTGGCCCAGGCCGTCGCCGTGATCAGCGCCATGGAGGTCTCCATCCTGAACACCGTGGAGACCATGGCCAAAGCCTATGGCTTGCAGGTGCTGGGCGTGATCTCCAAACCCCTCAACCGCGATGAGCTCACGAAATGCATCGCCAACTACCAGCCGAAGGAAATCATCCGGGAGGCCTACGTCACCCGCACCGAATTCAACTCGGAGGATCTGAAGCGCGGACTGAAGGAAAGGGAGTTCATCGCCTTCTTCCAGCCCAAAGTATCCTTCTCGACGGGCGAGGTACAGGGCGTGGAGGCGCTGGTGCGCTGGTTCCGGCCGGGGAACGGCGTCGTGTCGCCGCTGTATTTCATCCATCAGATGGAGCTTGAGGGCCTGGTGACCCCCTTGACCGAGGCTTTGCTGTCCCAGACCTGCAAATACCTGAAAGCCTGGGCTGAGCGGGGCTACGCCCTCACGGCCTCGGTGAACGTCTCGATGCTTTGCCTTGCAGACGTGAGCATTGCGGACCGGCTGCATGACCTGGTCACGGAATCCGATTGCGATCCCAAGCAGATCATCCTGGAGGTGACCGAAACCGAAGTGATGACCGATGTCGCCAAGGTGCTGAATGTGCTGGCCCGGCTGCGCATGAAGGGATTCGGGCTGTCCATCGATGATTTCGGGACCGGATACTCCTCGCTGCAACAGCTCAGCAACGTGCCCTTCACGGAGCTGAAGATCGATCAATCCTTCGTGAAGGATTCTCCCACCCAGCCCCGGCACCGGACGATCATCGAGACCAGCCTGGACCTGGCCCAGAAACTCAAATTGAAGACCGTGGCGGAGGGCGTCGAAACCCGCGGCGAGTGGGATTTGCTGAAGTCCCTGGGGTGCGAGCAGGCCCAGGGCTTTTTCATCGCGCGTCCCATGCCTGGCCACCAGCTGCCGGATTGGATCCAAATGTGGCAGGCCCCTGAGTCCTAGGGAGCCGCCGACTGCTGCGCATGCAGGCCTTCGGGGAATTCGGCCGGCCTTTCTGTTTGGGTGTCCCTTCAATCTGCCTGTGTCATTGACTAAGGACGTCGCCATGGTTCGATTACGCAGCGTATCCTGGGCTCTTCTAGGAATGATTCCGCGGCTAGGGTTGGCGCAGGGGCCCGTCGCGCCGCGAGCGGAGACGCCCGCCCCTCAACTGATCCGCCTTTTCCTGGATGTCCAGCAGGCGACGGTGGACGAGGTTTTCTTGAAGTCCGAGATCCCCTGGGTGGATTGGGTGCGCGACCCCAAGGACGCGGAGGTGCACCTGATCCTGACCGTGCAGCGGAACCTGGCCGGGGGGACCGCGCACACACTGCGCTTCATCGGCCGGGGAGCCTTTCAAGGAATCGGAGACGAGACCAGCTATCACGCTCCGGGAACGGCCACCTCGGATGAGATCCGCCGCGGACTCGCGGATCACTTGACCTTGGGGCTGGCCCGGTACCTGGCGCGCCGGCCCGGGCCGGAGCGGATGGGTGTCGTGGTGAAGGGTGGTTCCAGCCTGGCTCCGCCGATCCAAGGCGCCAAAGATCCGTGGAATGCCTGGGTCTACCAGGTCGGTCTGAATGGGTTCTTCAACGGGGAAACCCAGTATTCGGCCTCCACCACCTCGGTGAACCTCAGTGCGAGCCGGGTCACCGAAAACGAGCTTTTCCGGTTCAATTCCAGCGGGAATTGGAATGCGTCGCGCTATGTGCTTTCGGATGAAACCCTCCGCACCAATACCGAGTCATACGCGGCGAACCTGTTGTGGGCCCATGGCTTGTCCGATCACTGGACCTGGGGGCTGATCGCCTCCGCGGACCGCTCGAACCTGTCCAACCTTGAATCTGCGGTCCGCGGCGCGGCGGCGGTGGAGTTCAATGTCTGGAAATACGCCCAGTCCACCCAGCGCCAATTCACGTTCCTCTACCAGATCGGCGCGGGAAGGAACCGGTACATCGAGGAGACCATCTACCGGAAGACCTCAGAGACCCTGTGGGACAACTCCCTGGCGGCGACCCTCAGCCTGAACCAGCCCTGGGGCACCGTCACCACGTCCCTGACGGGATCCGCCTACCTTGACGACTGGTCCAAGCACAGCGTGGCGCTTTCGAACACGATGACCGTGCGCCTGGGGAAGGGCTTTTCCCTGAATCTCACCGGAATCTATTCCCGCGTGAAAAACCAGGTGTCCCTTTCCGCTCAGGGCGCGACCGATGAAGAGATCCTCCTCCGCCTGAAGCAGTTGCAGACTTCCTATACCTACTTCGCGAGCATCGGCATCAGCTACACCTTCGGTTCCATGTTCAACAATGCCGTGAACGCGCGGTTCGCGAGCGTCGGCGGCGGAAGGTGGTAGGGCGCCGCCTGAGCCGGGAAAACTATTCCGCAGGGCCCTCCAGCCGGGCCAAGGCCGTTTGCAGGCCCGAGATCTGTTCCTCGATCGCTTCCCATGCGGGGGCCTTGGTCTGGGCGTAGAGTTCCAGCCTTTCGGCCCTGCCTGCGATATCGCGGGCGCCGATCATGGCGGCGGAACCCTTGATGCGGTGGGATTGGCGCACGATGCAGGGATTGTCTTTCTGCCGCAGTCCCTGTTCCAGCGCCAACAGATCGGTTTTGGTGGCCGAGATGAATTTTTCCAGGATCTCCCGCGCCGCGGTGTCATCGCCGCGGCATAGGTCCAGCAGGGTCTTGGCGTCCAGCCCGGGGGGCACCCAATCCGCTACCCCGGGTGGAGGCGGTGCTGATTTTCCAGGGGGTTCCGGAGCCAGGCCAACCTTCACATGGGGCAGCCATTCGCGCAGCTTGGATGCCAGCAAAGGAATGGTCACGGGCTTGACCAGGTAGTCGTCCATGCCCAGCTCGACGCAGCGCTCCGCCTCGCCGCGCAGGGCATTGGCGGTGAGGGCCAGGATTGGCGTTCGGGGCCTTCCGTGGGCCTGCTCCAGGTCTCGCACGGCCTTGGTCAGTTGGTATCCGTCCATGCGGGGCATGTGCAGGTCGGTGAGGAGCAGGGCATAGCGTCCGCTCTGCCATTTCTCGAAAGCTTCCTGGCCGTCCACGGCGATTTCCAGCGCATAGCCCGCCCGGTTCACCTGCTGGGTGAGCACGATCCGGTTGGTGGGATGGTCCTCGGCCATCAGGATCAGGCTGCCTTCCCGCTCGGCCTCCTCCGTGCTTGGCGCGGGCCGAGCGGGCACGGCCTTGGCTTCGTCCGGCGCGCTTGGGTTCACGATATCCCGTTCGTCGCCGAGGGGGAGTTCCACCGATAGCGTCAGGGTGGTGCCTTGTTCCAAAGCGCTTTGCATGTCCAGGCTACCGCCCATGAGATCTGCCAGCCGCCTTGAAATGGCCAGGCCCAGGCCCGTTCCTCCGAAGCGCCGCGTGGTGCTGGCTTCGGCCTGGGTGAAGGGCTCGAAGAGGTGCGCCTGGGTCTCCTGGGATATGCCGATGCCCGTGTCCTGCACTTGCAAAGCCACGAATTCGGCGCCATCCCGCCGATCGAGCCGCCACACCCTCAGCGTGATGGAACCCCGTTCGGTGAATCTCACCGCGTTGCTCATGAAATTGTTCAGGATCTGCCGGAGGCGGTGCATATCGCCCACATGGGCCTGGGCGATCCTCGGGTCCACTTCCACGATGAACTTCAACCCCTTCGTGGAAATGGCGGAACTGAAGGTCTGGGATACGGAATTTACCAGGGCCCGCAACGAGAAGGTTTGGACGGCCAGATCCAGTTTGTTGGCTTCGATCTTCGAGAAATCGAGGATGTCGCCGATGATCTGCAGCAGGCTTTCGGACGATTCGTGGATGATGGCCGCCACTTGGCGCTGCTCGGCGCTGAGCCCGCTTTGGGTGAGGATCTCCAGCATGCCGGTCACGCCGATGAGCGGCGTGCGGAGCTCATGGCTCATGGAGGCCAGGAACCTGGATTTCGCCTCGCTGGCGGCCCGGGCCTCGGCTTCCTGCTTCCTCAGCTCCCCTTCCAGGACCTTCATGGTGGCCACGGTGGTGAGCAGGTCGGCCGTGCGTTGGTCCACCTTGGATTCGAGCTGCTGGTTGGAGCGTTCGAGTTCCTCCTTCAGCCGCGTATGCTGGATGGCCACCACGAGCTGGTCGGTCATGTCCAGGGCGATTTCCGCATGCTGGGGTGTCAGGCTTCCGGGAGTGGTGGTGGACAGGGCCACGAAGCCCATGACGGCGCCCTCGCTTTCCATGGGGACGTAGACCAGATTGCGCAGGCCCTGGGAGAGCATCAGCTCCTCCATGGCGCAGCCGTGGATATCGCTCAAATCCCTCAAGTCGAGGAAGGGCGCCGAAAGCAGATCCTTCAGATCGTGGAAATCGCCGATGGGCCGGACCTCGCCGGCAAGGGGCAGCCAGGGATTGTCCTGATCCACCGCGATGATGGTGCCCTGGGCGAGCCCCTGATCGAACAGCACCACTGAGGCCCGCTCGAAGGGCACGATATGCCTGAGCCGGCTCAGCGCGCTCCGCGTCAGCTCCGGGGTGGAGCGCGCGCCGAGCAGCGCCGCGTCGATTTCCCGCAGAGCCTTCAACCGTTCGGTGTACTGGTACAGCTCCTGCTCGGCCTCCACCCGCTCGGTGATGTCGGTGTTGATGGCGAGGACGGATCGGGGTTGGTCCAGTTCGTCCCGGACCAGGGTCCAATGGCCTTCGACGGTCAGAAGGTTGCCATCCTTGCGCCGGTGCTGGATCCGGCCGCTCCATTCGCCGTCGTGGAGCAGCATGGCGTTGGCCTGGTGGAAGGCGGCGGGATCGTCATAGAAAAGATCCACGGTCGACCGGCCGATCAGTTCCTCGGAGTTCCATCCATACAGCCGCTCAGCGCCTTTGTTCCAGAACAGGATCCGGTGGCCCATGTCCCGCACGCTAATGGCGTCGTGGGCCTTGTCCAGCAGGGAAGCCTGTTCGCGGACGCGGGCTTCGGTGGCCTGGCGCTCCAGTTCGGCCTGCTTCCGGGCGGTGATGTCCTGCTTGACGGCCACGAAGTGGGTGATTTCGCCCTTGTCGTCCTTCAGGGGCGTGATGGTCATTTCCTCGGTGTAGAGGCTGCCGTTTTTGCGTTTATTGATGACTTCGCCCCGCCAGACTTCGCCAAGGATGAGGGTGTCCCACATGGCCTTGTAAAAGGCCCGGTCATGTTTTCCGGACTTGATCAGGTCTGCGGGCAGCCTGCCGACGGCCTCGGCCACGGTGTAGCCGGTGAAGGTGGTGAAGGCCGCATTGGCCCATTGGATCACGCCTTCGCGGTCGGTGATGACGATGGCGTTGGCCGCGGCTTCCAGCGCGCCCCCCTGCAGCCGCAGGCTGGCCTCGGCCTTTTTGCGCTCGGAGATGTCCTGTTCCACGGCGATGAAGTTCGTGATCTCGCCGGCCTCGTTTTTCAAGGGAGTGATGATCTTTTCCCCGATGTAGAGGCTGCCGTCCTTGCGTTTGTTGATCAGTTCTCCCCGCCAGACCTTCCCGCCCAGGATTGTGTCCCACAGGGCCTTATAGAAGGTGTCATCGTGCTTGCCGGACTTGACCAGGTCTCCAGGTTCCCTACCGATGGCTTCGGCGGCGCTATATCCAGTGAGGGCGGAGAAAGCTGGATTGGTCCATTGGATCAGGCCCTGCCGGTCGGTGATGAGGATCGCATTGGCCGCGGCCTCCAGCGCGCCGCCCTGCAGCCGCAACTGGTCGTGGGCGCGCTTGCTCTCCGTGATGTCCGTGAGCGCCCCGACCATCGCGACCGTTTTGCCATGCTCGACCACCGGTGATTCATTCACCTGGACCCAGATCGTCCGCCCGCGGGGCGTCACCAGCTCCAGTTCATAGGGGCCCTGGGCCACGCCCGTCTCCACGGCCTTGTTTGAAATCCCCACACCGATGGCGTTGACTGGATTGTCCGTCATGAAATCAGTCCACGGCCGGAAGGTGTCCTCCGGGCCGGCGTCAAAGAACTCCCGGACCTGGGGGCTGACATAGGTCATCACGTTGTCGGGCCGATGCGAATAGTAGAGCTGCTTGCTGTGCTCGATGATCAGCCGCAACTTTTCTTCGTTCTCGCGGAGGGCCCTTTCCGCCTGCTTCCGCTCGGAAATGTCCTGCATGGCGCCCAGCATCCGGACCGCCCGGCCATCCGCATCCCGGGTGATGAAGCCCTGATCCTCGACAAAGGCGTAGCTGCCGTCCTTCCGCCGGAGGCGGTATTGGTCCGCCCAGAATTCGCTCGCCCTGTTTTCCAGGGCCACCTGGATGCCCGCCCGCACGCTGTCCAAGTCCTCGGGATGGATGAGGTCGTCCACGGATCCGTAGTCCGTCTCCACTTCCTCCCTCGAGTAGCCGAACAATTTTTCGAAATTGTCATTCCGCCAAATGGAATGGGCGTCCAGGTCCCAGTCCCAGATGACGTCGAAGGTGGCGCGGTTCGCCAATTCGAAGCGTTCATGGCTTTCAACCAGCTCCCGTTCTGCCTGCTTGCGCTCAGTGATGTCCCGCGCGACGGCGATGATCACCTTTTCCCCGAAGTACTGCCCGAGCGAGACGCTCACATCCTTCGGGAAGACGGCTCCGTCCTTGCGCAGTCCCCAAAACTCGAAGGTTTGCGGTTCGCCAGCGAACGCTTTGCCGATATGGTTGCCGATCTTGGAGAGGTCGTTTTTTCCGGGGGCCGACAGGAATTCAGGAGCCCGCCCGAGGAATTCCTCCTTGGCATAGCCGTACATTTTTTCCACGGCCAGATTCACATCCAGGAACACTCCGTTCTCGTCCTGTATATAGACCGCTTCGGTGACGCTATCCAGGATCCCCCGGTAGGTCTGATCGGAGAGGCGAAGCCGCTCTTCCGCCCGCCTGCGCTCCGTGATGTCGCGGAAGGACCAGACCCGGCCGGTGACGGTCGGGCCATCCAGCATGGGCGATGAGAACCGCTCGAAACAACGGCCGTCCTTGAATTGGATCAGGTCCAGGTCCGCGGCATCCGAGGCATAAAGCGAATGCACCTTCTTCAGGAACGCATCCGGATCGGACAATTGGGCCAGCACGTGGTCCAGCAGGGCCCGGTCGTCGCCGCCCTCCAGGAGAACTTGCGGGATCTGCCAGAGCTGGGCGAAGCGCTGGTTTGTCTTGAGGACCTTGCCCTTGAGGTCTACGGCCAGGATCCCGTCGCCCGTGGATTCCAGGATCACCTGGAGCTGGGATTCACTCGCCCGTAACGCCTTTTCCGCCTGCCTGCGCTCGGTGATGTCCAGCGCTAGGCCCCGCACGATGGGCTCGACCACACCCTCGGTCCGCATGGTGGTGGTGTATTCCCAAAACCGTCGCTCGCCCTTGATGGTTTGGATTTGCATGATCCCGTCGGCTTTTCCGAACTCCCGGATGGTCCGCAGGTATTCAGGGAACAGGTGCCGCGTTCCGGGCACCAGCAGATCCCCCAGGTTCATCTTCAAAAGGGTTTCGCGGGAATAGCCGGTGAGGCGGACGGTCGTGTCGTTCACGGAGATGAAATTCCCATCGAGGTCGTACGTGGAGATCAGTTCCGGGCTGTTGTCCACCAGGTCGCGGTAGCGGTCCTCGTTCTCCCGCAGGGCTTGTTCCGCGCGCTTCTGCTCGGAAATGTCCATCC